>JAFGMQ010000078.1 GCA_016927455.1 Deltaproteobacteria bacterium | reverse complement strand
CTTCCTGACGACATCTATTATCATGAAGGCCACACATGGGCCAGGCCTGAATATGGAGGTCGTGTAAGGGTGGGATTGGATGATTTTGCCCAGAAACTCTTAGGAAGGCTGAGCCAGGTAGAAACGCCTAATATCGGCACAGAAGTTAAGCAGGGAATTGCATCCTTCCAGGTCAGACGTAATGGCGAAATGGTCCAGGTCCTCTCACCTGTAGATGGAATAGTAACTCATATCAACCACAGGCTTCTGGATCACCCCGAGTTAGTCAATGAATCGCCATACGAAAAGGCATGGCTGTTTATAGTAGAACCCACAAAACTTAAAAAGAATTTAAAAGGGCTTTATTACGGTGAAGAGGCCCATAAATACATAAATGATGAAAAAGAAAGGCTGTTTTCCGAAGCTCACAAAGACTTGAACATTGCCGCAGATGGAGGTGTTTCAGTAGAAGACATTTTTGGAGAAATTGAGAACGAAAAGTGGTCTGATTTTGTAAAAAAATTTCTCAGGACATGATCCCCAAATTGTTTTTTTGCACTATTTCCAAAATTTTGAATTGAGAAAATATGCAGCAAAACTATGACCTCCCTGAGAAAAATATGACAGCCAGTACCTGTTTCATCAGGTATTGGCTGTTAATCTTTATTTATGATATTCCTCACGCCTGTTCTGGCAACCCGAATACGCAATGAAATCAATCTGAAACATATTAGATAAAATCTGGAAAAAAAACTTGAGTATTTTGAGCGAATATAAGATTATATTTTATTGGACACTTTACCTGTGCGCCATTTACCACAAATTGATGGTTTTCCATCTTACCTGAAAGGGGCACTTAATAAAATCTTGCCGTTATGGGCATTTTTTATGATTTACCCCTTTTTTACAGACTTTTCCCGTAATGCCGACAGGATATTGGTTTTTATACATTTTATATAATTGTTTTTCTTGACAAACACATTTAAAGGAACGAAAGGGGGGCTTTATGAGTGTTCTAGGCTTCGCTGACAAGTTGATGACTGAAACCGAGCGCAATGCCGAAGAAATTTCGAGGCAGGCATGCAAACACCTGAGGGAAAGTGCCAAAACACCATGGTATCATTCCTTATCTGAACAGGAGTGTTTTTATCGTTCCCGTGAATTCTTTCAGAATCTCCGTCGGATATATTTTTGCAAACCGCCATACACAGAAATGTTCGAATATTTCGAACAGTTTGCCGTAAAACGATACAGGGAAGGAGTGCCGCTGGAAGAAGTTATTTACAAGCTTGTTATCTTAAGAAGGCAGATGTGGATCATTACCGAATCAAAGTCTTTAGTTGTAACAGGCCTTGACCTTCAGAAGTCAGTAGAAAGCATTAATAAAATGATACGAATTTTTGACCAGGGAATCTGGGCCGTGATCAAAAAGTACGGAGAGTTAGACAGTAAAGAGAAAAAACGACTCATGGAAAGAGCTACCTTAAAGGGAATAATTAAGAGCTGGTTCTCAAAGTCAAGGATTTAACATGAGTTAGCAGTACATTTAAACCCTGTCCCGGAGTTTCGGGTTAAGCGTATCCCTGAGGCCTTCTCCGAACAGGTTAAAAGAGAGGACTGCTATCAAAATAGCAATACCTGGAATAAATGTAAGCCAGGGAGCATCAAAAAGAAAGCCCTTGCCGTCAGAAAGAATATTGCCCCATGTAGCATGGGGGGGAGGGACTCCAAACCCGAGGAAACTCAAGCCGGCTTCCGTCAGGATCGCCGTGGCAATACCTATAGTGGAGGATACAAGAACCGGTGCAATTGCATTGGGCATTATGTGACGGAAAATGATACGCAGATCACTGATGCCGAGGGCCCTTGCGGCGGTCACGAAATCCTGGTCCTTTAATGAGAGAAACTCGGCCCGTACAAAACGCGTAGTCCCCATCCAGCTGGTCAAACCGATTATTATCATTATGTTGTAGATGCTTGCAGGCAGTAAGGCTACTACCGTTAATATAAGAAAAAAACTCGGGAAACACAGCATGATATCTACAATACGCATGATCAGAGTGTCAACAGAGAATATCTTTTTGTGAAGCAGGTTAGCCAACCATCTCCGCGTCTTTATTTTATAAGACCTCTCTAATATAATCTTAAAGACAAAATAGACAAGGCAGGGAATAAAAATTATTACTCCCTCACGGATTTGGCCGACTGCTGTCATTATCAATCCTGACAGGGCCAGAACTAAAAAAAGCATATGGTCAAGATAGACATGCCTGTCTCCAAAGTATCCGGCCATTCCGCCCATGAATATACCCACGAGAACTGATATCATAACAGCCACAAATCCAACCGTCAGTGAAACCCACGCCCCCTGGAACATCCTTGCAAAGACATCCCTGCCCAAGTCATCCGTACCAAGCAAATACAGCCCGAGGACCGGAATTTCATCAGGCCTCAGGGTCTCGTAATTCGCTTTTGACAGAGGTGGTCGGAGCTTCTCCTGAAGCCGCACAAGAGCGGGATCAAAAACAGGCTTATGTCCGGAAGTAAGAAACAGGCCTGTAAGAGCTGCAAGGAAAAATACACCGAACATCAATAACCCTGCAATGGCAAGCCTGTTTTTTTTGAATACCGCCCAGAAATCCTGAAGTCTCGTCCTCCTCGGAAAAGAGGGCTCATCAAAAAAATTACTGTCTATCTGGTTATTAGACATCATAGGCGTATTCTCGGGTCAACTATCATATAAAAAAGGTCTGATATAAAGGTGCCGGCCAGGACCAGTACCGCTGAAACAAAGTTAATCGTCAGGATAATTGGATAATCTCTTGAAAGTATTGCTTCATAGGCCATCCTGCCCATTCCCGGCCATGAAAAAATGGATTCGATTATCACAGAACCTCCGATCAGGCCGGGAAGAATCAGTCCGAACATGGTCACAAAGGGGAGCAGGGCATTTCGAAGGGCATGTTTATAATGAACGATTTCAGGTGTAAGACCTTTTGCTTTAGCAGTGCGAATGTAATCCTGCCCTTCAACCTCAAGCATTTGACTGCGGACATACCTGGATAAAACCGCAACTCCCCCTGTAGCTCCCAGTACAGACGGCAGAAGAAGATGCCAGACACGGTCCATAAAAAGGGTCAGCCATGACGAATCTCCAATTCCGAACGTCTCCATGCCTATAACCGGCACATGGAAAAAGTTAACAACCAATATGATCAGGATATAGGCAAAAAAGAACCCAGGGATAGATATCAAAAGATAAGAGAGGAATGTTACACTCCGATCATAGACTCCCCCCCTGGAAAGGGCAGAACGTATCCCTATGGGAAAAGAAAGCGTCCATGTAATTATAGTACCAACAACAAATAAAGGAAGGCTGTTTAAAAACCTTTCCCATATTTTTTTAAGTACCGGCTGATTATCCTTCCAGGAAACAGTTTTGCCGGTGAAAAGGTCTTTATAAAACAGAAGGTACTGATAATAAAGAGGCTTATCCAGATGAAATTCCTTCCGAAAACGCTCAACAAGATCAGGAGTGAACTTTGGGTTCAGTGGATCTACCTGGCTGGGTTCGCCAGGAGCAATGTGTATGATAAGAAAAGAAACAACCGATACAAAGAAAAGGGTTATTACCTTTTGTATGGCACTACGACCAAAAAAAGACAGCATGGCAGTCCCTCAACAAACCTCATTAATAATCCATTGAAAAGACAGGAACCTCAGGAAGTTTTATCCATTTGTTGAAATCGAAAAAGTAATTGCCGGTCTTTGTTGCCCTGATTTTTTTGTAGGCCCTGTCACCCAGTTCATCCTTTTCAAGGATAACAATCCTTTTGTCCAGAACAGCCGTCCATTTGCCGACATATAAAAACGTGTAAGGCTGTTCGCGGGCTATTATCTCATGGAGGTTGTGACAGTACTTGACCTGTCGGGCATGGTCATATTCCTGCCTGATCTTAACAATAAGATCATCCACCTCCCTGTTTCTGAATCCGACAAAATTCAGCTCATAGGGATGAGTCTGGCTTGAATGCCATATCTGGTAAAGGTCCGGCTCTATACCCATACTCCAACCAAGAATCAGGGCATCAAAGTCCGCTTTATTCACTCTCTCCCTGATAAAAACCGACCATTCTATTATGTCCGTGCTCACGTCAATGCCTATCTGTTTCCATGCATCCTGTGCAATGGCAAGTATCGCCTTGCGGAGGTCATTCCCGCTGTTGGTGATGAGAGTGAACTGGAATCTTTTTCCTTCTTTTTCAAGCCATCCGGCCCTGTTCGGCACCCATCCTGCCTCTTTCAGCAGGGACAGGGCAGCTTCTGGATTATAGGGAAGGGGGCTGACATTATGATTATAAAAATCTGTCTGTTTGACAAAAGGCCCGGTAATCCTTTCACCTTCACCGTACAGGACGTACCTGATTATCCTTTCCATATCAATTGCCATTCCCAGGGCCATGCGGACCTTGACATCGTTAAAAGGCTCTCTCCGCATATTATAACCAATGTAAGTATAACCGAAGGAAACACCCGAAAAACTCTGGAACCTGGGATCTTCTTTTAAACGCCTGACCTGAAAAGGCTGAACCCCGTAATTATCAACAGTCCCGGCATAGAATTCCATTTCCTGAGTCAACAGATCAGGTATGATACGAAAAATATACTTCTTATAAACAGGAGGACCCTCCCAATAATCAGTGAAATGTTCAAGTTTTATGTACTGATCCGATTTCCATTCCACAAACCGAAATGGTCCGCATCCGACAGGGTGGCGATTGAAAGTACTCTGCCTTATTGAGAAACTGTCAGGATCCTTGCCAAGGGAAAGAGCCTCATTTCTGATGGCCTGTCCGTTCAGAAGATGCTCAGGCAGAATACCCATTCCCCATGTTGCAAGTGCAGGCGAATACAGACGTTTATAAACAATTCGGACTGTAAGAGGGTCAATTATCTCAACTGCCTTGACAGGTTCGTAATCGGCAATGCGGGGAGAGAGATTTTTGGGATTCATTATTGCATCAAAGGTAAACTTGACATCACCGGCATCCAGGAGATGGCCATCGTGGAATATGACGTTGGGCCTTAAGTGAAAGACCAGTATTGGATTGTGTTCAATGGACGGCAGCAGTTCTTCAGCATATTCAGAGAGCTTGCTGTCTCCTGCTTCAGGGTCGCTCGCCAGGTATTTTACTCCCTGAAAAGAGGAAAAATACCCTTTACCAAGAACCTTTTCAAGGTTTCTGAAGAGATCCTGATCTACCCTGGACAGAACCAGCTTAATCCTGGCAGGTGCATTTATATTTATTTTTATTCTGTTATTATGCTTATCCTCCTCACCCTTTTCATCTTTGAAAACTGTGAACCTGCGCGGAGCGATAAGAGATATCTCTTCTATGCAATCCAGAGAAGCCCTCAATTCTCCGTCTTCAGTATCAGACTTTTCCACCGCATTCCTGATCATATCAGCCACAGCTTTTGCGTTTAGCCTTCCAGCAGACGGGATATGAGCAGCTTCGTTTACATAGAAAAAGGCCTCCTCAAAGATTTCCCAGTCAGAAGCAATACGCCCTCTGAAATGAAGATTTTCATCCCGGTCTATTAGACCCTCAAAAACCATTGACTCGATCTGGCTGCTCGCCGAATCTGCTGAAAGGATTGGATTGATGATGCTTGCATCACCTGTGGACGCAGTAATAAATTCATGAAGACGTTCAGGATTTCCCCTTGTCTGTTCATCATAGGTTGGGACCCAGAAATATGACTGAATCAGGAAAAGTATAAGTACTGCCGGGGCTATGATGAGTATTCGTTTGACTGTCATAGGGCAGGAGTAATACTTCCTCTAATTTGAATCGATGGGTTCTGAAACTGTTTGTTTGAAATCAACTGCCTTGTAATACAGGTCTTGATATGCCTGCCCCGGATCTTGTCCGGGGTTATCCAGACGCTGTGTCTTTACAGGCCGAATATCATTATGGTTTTTATGGCGTAAATAGCCTGTTCAGTCCCTTTCTTTCTGCAGACAAACTTTTTGTATGCTGACCAGCCAAGAGAATACAATAAACCGCAATCATTTCTTCCGGCTGTGACCAGGACGGCAAAGCCTTTATTTATGGACAGAAGACCTAAGTCCCCATTTCCCATGAGGAAAGATATTCTTCCTGCTCCCTGGTAAGGACATCAATCTCTATACCCATGGTTTTTAATTTCAGCCGGGCAATTTCCTTGTCTATTTCTTCGGGAACAGGATAAACCTTATTCTCCATCTTCAAGTGTTCTTTTGCCATAAATTCTGCTGAAAGGGCCTGATTTGAAAAACTCATGTCCATAACGCTTGAAGGATGCCCCTCAGCCGCCGCCAGATTAATCAGCCGGCCTTCTCCAAGGAGATAAATTTTCCTCCCGTTGCTCAGTACAAACTCATCCACAAATTCCCTGATTGGACGCTTCTCCACTGAAGAGACGGAAAGGCCCTTCAAATCCAGTTCAACATCAAAGTGGCCGGAGTTTGATATAATTGCCCCGTCTTTCATGTTAAGGAAGTGTTCAACCCTGACAACATTAATATCTCCTGTCAGTGTACAGAAAAAATCTCCCAGAGGAGCCGCCTGTGCAATAGGCATAACCTGAAATCCATCCATCACTGCCTCAAGCGCCCGCAGGGGATCTACTTCACACACTATTACATGAGCACCGTGACCCTTTGCCCTGGTTGCAACACCCCTTCCGCACCATCCGTAACCGCTTACCACAAATACGCTTCCGGCTATAAGCCTGTTAGTAGCCCTTATAATGCCGTCAAGGGTACTCTGGCCTGTGCCGTAACGGTTATCAAAGAGGTGTTTGGTGTTGGCATCATTTACCGAGATGATCGGAAACTGCAGAACACCATCCCTTTCCATGCTCCTGAGCCTTATAACGCCCGTGGTTGTTTCCTCGGTTCCCCCCATAACATTAGACAGGAATCCCTTTCTATGGTCTTCCGGCAGATTCTTAGCCCAATCCCTGACAGAAGGCTCCAGTTCATCCCATTTATTAAGTGCTATGAAATGGATAGACCCGACAAGATCCGCTCCATCATCCATTGTTAAATGGGGTCTGTGCTTTAGAGCTGAAAGGATATGGCTGTAATAGGTCTTATGATCTTCACCCCTGACTGCAAATACGGGTATTTTATCATCAGCCACAAGGCAGGCAGCTACATCATCCTGTGTTGACAGGGGATTTGATGCACAGAGAACTATATCTGCCCCACCGGCCTTCAGTATCTTGACCAGGCCGGCTGTCTCTGTTGTAACGTGCAGGCAGGCTGAGAGCCTGATTCCTTCAAGAGGTTTTTCCCGCAAGAACCTCTCTCTGATTGTTGCAAGCACAGTCATGCTCTTCTCAGCCCACTCTATTCTCATTCTGCCCTTTGAGGCAAGAGTTATGTCTTTAATATCATAATCCATTATTTAAACTCCCTTTGCCGATATAAATTTTTAAATTCGCCTCCGCCCCTGCCCGATCAGCTCACAACAGTCTTTACGCTACAGCCTTTTTCAGTGTCTCAACCATGTCGGTTTTTTCCCAGATAAATTCTGGAAGTTCCCTGCCGAAGTGGCCGTAATTGCATGTCTTTCTGTATATAGGCCTCAAAAGGTCCAATCTGTCAATGATTGCCGCCGGACGCAGATCAAAAACCTTTTTCACCACTTCAGTCAATTCTGAATTTGATATTACACCGGTACCATAAGATCCTACCACAACTGAAACCGGTTCAGCTCTGCCTATTGTATATGCAACCTGGATTTCACACTTTTCAGCCAGTCCTGCGGCCACAATATTTTTAGCTATGTAACGGCACATATATGATGCGCTTCTGTCCACCTTGGATGGGTCCTTGCCTGAAAACGCTCCGCCGCCGTGATATCCGAATCCGCCATAGGTATCGGCTATGATCTTACGCCCTGTCAGGCCGCAGTCGCCCATGGGCCCTCCAATCACAAACCTTCCTGTTGTATTTATGAAATACTGGGTTTTTTCATCAACAAGGTCTTTACTTATTGTTTCGCTAATTACCTCTTCTATAATCGCCTGACGGAGTGTCTCATAATCCACATCAGGATCATGCTGGGCAGCAATGACAACTGTATGCACCCTCAAAGGCTTGCCTTCCTCATATTCAACAGTCACCTGTGATTTTCCGTCAGGCCTGAGCCATGAAAGCCGACCTGATTTACGGACATGATCCAGCCTTTGAGTTAAACGATGTGCCAGAAATATCGGCATCGGCATGAGAGTCGGGGTATCTTTACAGGCATAGCCAAACATGAGTCCCTGGTCTCCGGCCCCCTGTTCCTTGAAAAGCCCTGCGCCTTCATTCACACCTGCGGCAATATCAGCTGACTGTTTATCAATAGTTGACAGCACTGCGCATGTCTCCCAGTCAAAACCCATTGATGAATTATTGTAGCCGATATCTTTTATGGTCTGCCTTACGACATCAGGTAAGTCCACATAAGCACTGGTCGTAATCTCACCGGCAATAATCGCCATTCCTGTCGTAACCAGGGTCTCACAGGCCACACGGCCTTTGGAGTCCTGCCTGAGGATCTCATCCAGAACATGATCCGATATCTGGTCCGCAACCTTATCCGGATGTCCCTCGGTCATTGATTCCGATGTAAATAAAAAATCTGCAGTCTTCATACTGGTTCTCCTTTCAATCACTAATGTAAATAAATCCCCACAGCGTCCTGCATTGGATGTCCATTAATCGCTATTATCATGTTGTCCAAGTGTACAGTTGTCTATCAGCCTTGTCTTTCCGACCCTTACGGCTAAGGCAACAAGAACCTCTGTGCCTGAAGTATGAATCTCTTCAAGTGTCTCCGGATCGCACAGGCTGATATAATCGATATCCGTAAAAGGATGACTTCTTATCAGAGATTCCATTTCTTTCTTTATGATCCTTGCATCCCTCTGGCCTTGCTTGAACATTTTCTCGGCCATTTCCATTGATTTCTTAAGGCACAATGCTGATTTTCTTTCTTCAGAATTAAGATATTTATTTCGTGAACTCATGGCCAGACCGTCCGCCTCCCTTACAGTGCCAACATCGATAATTTCAAGATCCATGTTCAGGTCTTTTACCATTCTGCGGATAACGGCCAGCTGCTGATAATCCTTTCGGCCGAAGACGGCGATATGAGGTTTTACGATGTTGAAAAGTTTTGCAACCACTGTCGTAACACCATCAAAATGCCCGGGCCTTGAAAGGCCACACAGATGATCGGGCAGTTCTTTGACCAGGACTTCAGTTTGAAACCCTTCAGGATACATTTCCTCAACGGGAGGGAATAAAACGATGTCCGCCCCGGCGCTGAGAGACTTATCAAGATCACCTTCTGTATCCCTCGGATACTGATTGAAATCTTCATTGGGGCCGAATTGAGTGGGATTTACAAAGATACTTACAACCAGCTTATCTGCATGTTTTTTCCCTGTACGCATCAACTCTATGTGGCCTTCGTGAAGAAAACCCATGGTTGGCACAAAGGCTATTAAATAGCCTGAGGCCCTCAGGGCCTCTGAAGTCCTTTGCATCTGGGAAACTTTCTCAATTATTTCCATCCTTTTATCCTCAAACCCGGACTACACTTCGGGTGATAACAAGATGCCGCCAGATTTCTTATAAGCATTAAGCAATACCTGATCCGGGTCATAATCATACATATCCAGCCAGGCTCAAAACTTATCATCAGCATTGTTTTTTGTCAATGAGAGGGCTGACGCAAGGCTCAAAAATTCATCCATATCAAGGGTTTCAGCCCTTCTTTTTGGGTCAATTTTACACATTTTCATTGCATCTTCAAGTATCCCTCTATCCCAGGAGTGATAAAAAAGTCCAAGGGAATTCAAAAGCGTCTTCCGTCTATGGCTGAATGCAGCCTTTACGACCTTTTTAAAAACCGCCTCATCATCTGCTCGCCTTGAGTAAGGTCTTTCAAAATCCAACTCCAGGACCATTGAATCTACTTTTGGCTTGGGATAGAAAACCTCCCTTGGCGCTTTTAACATGGCGGAAGCAGCCGCATGATAACGAACCAGAACTGTCAGGGCGCCGTATGTTTTTCCTCCCGGAGAAGCACACAGCCTTTCAGCGACTTCTTTCTGGAACATAAGTACAGCCCTGCTCAATATACTCTGATTCTCAATGAGTTTTTCAAGGACAGGTGAAGAAATATTATATGGCAGGTTTCCAAGCACTTTATACCTGTTCTGGGATGGAGAGGCCAGTCTGCACATATCAAATTCAAGGATATCCTGATTGATAATTTCAACATTTGAAATTGCTTCCCTGGAAAGCTTTTCTTTAAGCAGTTCAACCAGGCGTGCATCTTTCTCAACCGCAATAACCCGACCAACCGCCCTGGACAGAGGCAGAGTCAGGGCGCCCTTACCAGGGCCTATCTCCAGGACCACTTCCGAAGACTCAGATCTGGCAAGAGCAACTATCTTATTTATAAGTGCCGGATCAGTCAGGAAATGCTGGCCGAGACTTTTTTTTGGACTGAGCTCCGGATTTTTTTTCAATATCTGTCCGCCCGCCAATTTTTTAACATCTGTTCTATAAAAACAATTTCTGATTTTAGCCTTTATTCAATGGATGGGGGGAATTTACGGCGTTCCTTTCTTGACTTTCGCCAAATTTTCATGAACTTGAAAAAATGAAGAAAGACAAAATAGGCTGGTATTGAAGCAGCAAGCCCCATTACCAGTCCGCCAAGCAGAAAAGCAGCCAGGCTGGCACCGCCTGCACTGAGTATTTTACCCACAATCACCATTGGTTCATCCCCTGATCGAATTGAGGCCATCACAGAGGAAAACATCTTGCTTTGTGCAGGCAGGCCCAGTAAAAAAGCACCCAGTTTATAATTCCAGAAATAAAGAAAATACCAGTTGAGCGGATTGCTGATCCAGGTACCTATGGCAGCAGTTATCTTGCTTGCCCTGAAAAAAAGAGCCAGCATTACTGCCAGAGCTATCTGAAAGGGCATAACAGGCATCATGCCTGTAAAAATGCCCAGTGCTGTCCCCATGGCAAGTTCATGAGGCTCACCCTTCAGTCGTATGAATTTAAGAAAATAATATTTGATCTGTCTATGAAATTTCAAATGAATCTTCCTCAGACAATTTCTTCAAGTTCCGAAACGGGAAATTTTGATCTGACATCAATAGAAAAATCAGATCTCTCGCCGTTTAAAAGGCGATGGTAAGCTGCCGCCGCAATCATTGCCCCGTTATCAGTACAATATTCCGGACGCGGGTAGTACATTTGCACTCCATGGCCTGAAGCTGCCTGCAGCAGTCTGTCTCTCAGCCTTTTGTTACATGCAACGCCCCCTGCCATAACCACCGATTCTGCGCCCATATTTTCTCTTGCCCTCATAAGCTTGTTAACAAGAACATCCATTACCGATTCCTGAAACGAAGCAGCAATATCTGCCTTCATTTTTTCTGATATCTCGGCCTGATTTTCATTTAATCTCTTAAGATACAGGGATACAGAAGTCTTTAGCCCGCTGAAGCTGAAATCCAGGGAATCGTTCGATAAATACGGCCTCGGGAATTTTATCTTCTCCATATCCCCGCTCCGGGAAAGTCTTTCAATCAATGCCCCACCCGGATAACCAAGCCCGAGAATTTTGGCAACTTTGTCAAATGCCTCTCCTGCCGCATCATCAAGCGTCTGGCCTAAAAGGAAATAGCGGCCATAGCCTTTTACATGGTACAGGCTGGTATGTCCTCCGGAGACTGTCAGTGCAACAAATGGAAATTCGGGTATTTTCTCCTCCAGAAAGATTGAAATTATATGACCCTCCAGATGGTTCACCGCCACGAGAGGAATGTTATTAACATAAGCGAGGCTCTTGGCATAGTAAAGTCCCACAAGCAGAGATCCGACAAGGCCGGGTCCTACGGTCACAGCGACAGCGTCTAAATCGCTCATCTGTATTCCCGCCTTTGCAAGGGCCTCATGTACTGCGGGAACGATATTTTTCAGGTGTTCTCTGGATGCAAGCTCAGGAACAACTCCTCCATGAGGACCATGAAGCATTACCTGAGACTGTACGATATTGGATAAGACATTCCTTCCGTCCCTTACAACTCCGGCGGAGGTGTCATCACAAGAGGTATCTATTCCTAAAATATTCATGGCGTTATTATCGCATAAAAATCTTAACTTATTTTGTAAAATCTTTTACTCATCCAATGGTTACCTGCCAAATTAGAAATCCCCGGGTTACCTTATAACGCAACCCGGAGACCATAATTGCACCAGAATACCTGCAGCACATGGTGATATTAATAAGGCCGGTTACTCATTTCCAGGCAATAACCCCGGAACGGGCAAAATGAAAGATAATAAAAGCAGTAAAAAAAGGTGAATAATCCTCGGGATGTTACTGCTCTGCTCTTTATTCATCGTCCAGGCCGAAAGCCTCGTGCAGAACACGAACAGCAAGTTCCGTATACTTTTCCTCAATAACACAGGAAACCTTTATTTCAGAAGTGCTTATCATCATTATATTTATATTTTCCTGAGCCAAAGTCTTAAACATTTTCTGCGCGACCCCGGCGTGGCTGCGCATTCCGACGCCTATAACAGACACTTTTGAGATATCCTCATCGCCCAATACCTTTTCAGCCCCGATCTCTTTGGCAATAACGCCTACCTGTTTAAGTGCGCTGTGAAAATCCGGCTTCGGCACTGTGAAAGTAAGGTCAGTAAAACCGTCCTCACTTGTGTTTTGAACAATTACGTCAACCACCACCCCTGACTCAAAAATAGGCTCGAATATCCGGGAGGCTATGCCAGGATGATCAGGGACTTTTCTAATAGTTATCCTGGCTTCATTTTTGTTGTAGGCCACCCCCGACACAACCACCTTCTCCATATCTTCAGTTTCAGCAACCACCATGGTTCCCCTCTCTTTTGAAAATGTTGATCTTACATGTATTGGCACATTATACTTCTTGGCAAATTCAACGGACCTGATATGCAATACCTTTGCCCCCAGGCTTGCCATTTCAAGCATTTCATCATACGACATGACGTCAAGCTTTCTGGCCTTTGGACAGATATTGGGGTCAGTTGTATAAACCCCTTCAACATCCGTGAATATTTCACACACATCAGCCTTAAGGGCCGCAGCAAGTGCAACGGCTGTCGTGTCCGATCCTCCCCTTCCCAGTGTGGTAATATTTCCGCGATCATCAATCCCCTGAAACCCAGCCACAGCAACAATTCTGTTGTCTTTAAGTTCTTTCATAATGCGGTCTGTCTTGATATCCAGGATTCTTGACTTTCCGTACAGATTATCCGTATTAATAGACGCCTGAAATCCCAAGAGCGATGTGGCATCATAGCCCAGTGACTTTATGGCCATGCTGAAAAGCCCCACACTTACCTGCTCACCTGTTGACATTATAACGTCAAGCTCTCTTGGATCAGGACTGTCACTCATGTCATAAGCCAGTTTAATAAGGCTGTCGGTCTGACCTGCCATGGCAGAAAGAACAACAACCATTTCATTTCCCTGTTCATAATACTCAACAACTCTTTTTGCGACAGCCATAATTTTCTCTATGCTGCCAACTGATGTGCCCCCGTATTTTTGCACAATTAATGCCATATACACCTCATAAACAGATTTGTTTATCGTTCGAAATTAATGGAATGAACTGCCCCGCAGCAAGCTACGGGGGATTATACCCGTAGAGATTAAACTCCTGTCGGTCTCAGTAATAAACCACTCATACAAAAAAGAATTAAGGCCTTTTCAGATCTTTACCTCTTCATATCCCTTAAAATTTCCTCAGACCTTGCATGATATGCTGAAAAGGAAATATCACGATAATTTTCTCTTTCTGATGAAGAGTACGGAATAGAAAAAAAGACATCAAGCCTCCACTCGGGCAAAATCTCCGGCCATCTGTCAGCCCACTCCATAACCACAACGCCATCCTGATATAAATATTCATCCAGCCCTGCCGAAAGAAGATCAGAAAGGTTTTCAAGTCTGTAGACATCCATATGAAAAAGATTGCATCTGCCTTCGTAAACGTTGACAAGTGAAAAGGAAGGACTGGTAATAACTGTTTCCTTCGGAACTCCCAGGCCAAGGGAAATCCCTTTAGTGAAACAGGTTTTTCCGCTACCAAGCTCTCCCGACAGTGCGATTACATCGCCATTGATCAGAACGCTCCCCAGTCTCAACCCCAGGTTTACAGTTTCCATATCCGAGGCTGAATGATGTTTAATTATTTCCGGCATCAATGTACAAGCGTCCTTATTAAATCAGATTTTCCGATAATTCCGACAAGACGGTCACCGTCCATCACCGGAATTGTATATATCTTTTTCTGGGCCATGATTGTGGCTATCTCATCAATAGGGGTCTTCTCTTCAACCGTTATGACCTCTCTTGTGTAAATATCTTCGACGGTTGTAGCGTTAAGTCTCTGGATCTCTTCCTCGAATTTCTTTGAGCTCTCCAGATAAAACACGCCGTCAAAAATAGCCACTACGGTTGGTATGTGAAGTTTCTTATCTTTTCTAATCAGGTCGCTTTCACAGATTATTCCGATCAACCCTCCCTCATTGTTCAGGACCGGCACACCGTTAATGTGTCTCTCGTAAAAAATCCTGGCTAAATCTTTCAGGCTTGTCTCTTTTCTAACACACGTCACATCAGTTGTCATAATATCACTTGCGATAAGCATTCCATAAACTCCATTCCCGGCAATCTCCTTAATATAAAGCTGATGGTATTGCGCCGGACCGAAAAATAAACTCTTAAACTATAAACTGTAACCGAGCACACAGGCTTACCCCTCCAAAGCAGCCTAAAAAGAAGGTTTTCTTCAACTAACTGACAAATCATCTCCTTTTTCGAGAACCACCATTGCCAAAGAGTATTCCCCTTCGTCTGACAGGCTCAGGTGAATACCTGTTATGTTTGCTCTGCGACAAATCTGAAGTGATTCACCATGCAATCTGATTCCCGGCTTTCCGCTTTGATAATTAAAAACCTCTATTTCCCTCCACCTCATGCCCTTTCTCATTCCCAGTCCAATGGCCTTGGAAAATGCCTCCTTTGCAGCAAAACGCAATGCAAAAGCAGAATTTAAATTCGGCCTCCTCCTGCAAACATCTGCCTCAGCGGATGTGAAAACCCTGTTGATAAATCTGTTGCCCCATCTTTGAATTATATTTTCAATCCTGACTATCTTTACAATATCTATCCCGATGCCATAAATCATTTCAAAAATCCCTGACGATTTCAATCATCTTGCGCACGGCTTTTTCAAACCCGACCAGCACGGACCTTGCAATGATACTGTGTCCTATGCTGTACTCATTAATCTGCGGCAGAGACTTGAATCTCTTTATGTTTAAATAATTCAGCCCATGCCCTGCACTGATGTCCAGATTGAGATCGACAGCACATTTCACAGCAGCAGAAATGATTTCAAATCGTTCGTTTGCCTCTGAATCAGATTTCGCCTCAGAATAACTGCCCGTATGAATTTCAACGATGTCAGCCCCGCATTTATGAGCTGCCCTGATCTGCCGGGAATCAGGGTCAACAAAAAAGCTGACCTTAATTCCGGCCTCCTTAATCCTTTTTGTTATGCCGGTATAATATTCAATCTGGGCCATAACATCAAGACCGCCCTCTGTAGTGAGTTCCTCTCTTTTTTCAGGGACTAATGTAATCAGATCCGGTCCGGTCTTAAGGGCTATTTCCACCATTTCTTCGACGCCTGCCATTTCCATGTTGAGCTTAGTTTTTACAGTCTGCCGAAGCAGTTGAAGATCTCGATCATTGATATGACGTCTGTCCTCCCTCAGATGACAGATAATGCCTTCCGCACCTGCAAGTTCCGCAATACCTGCGGCAAGCACAGGGTCAGGTTCTTTCGTTCCTCTTGCCTCTCGAACAGTTGCCACATGGTCTATATTAACCGCTAACCGTGCCATGTTCCGAATCCTCCAAAATCAATGCAGTTAACCTTTCTTCCTCTTTCCCCATCCGCTCCGCCTCGGCGGCTGACTTTTCATGATCATAACCCAGAAGATGCAAAATTCCATGCACAAGCAGTCGATTGACTGTATATTCCGGGGTCTGCCCGCATAACTCTGATTCCCTCAGGGCTGTATCCACTGAAATAACCACATCACCCATCATGGAACAATCAAAACTCTGACTTTCTCCTTCATCCATTGGGAAAGCCAGAACATTTGTAGGTCCGCTTCTGCCAAGGTACTGACTGTTCAACTGCCCGATTTTTTCATCACTGGTAAATAAAATACTCAATTCCCTGTCATGACATCCCAAGTCTTTTAAGACTTTCCTTAGATTTTGCCTTACCCTCAGTTTTCTTGTCCCTGGAATCTCCTTTTGATATCTGATCAGTATTTCCATTTCTGCCTTTCCTGGTTAAAACGCTTTTTGAAGCCTGTTCCGGATATTCAATACGTTGATGAAATATCCCGCTCAACGTCTTGTTGAAGCTCTTTGCAATTTCATTAAGGTCTTTCAGGGTAAGTTCACATTCATCGAGCTGACCCTCGGAAAAGATATTGTTTATCATCTTCTGAACCATACCCTGTATTCGGGCACCCGTTGGATCCACAAGTGTCCTCGATGCGGCTTCAACAACATCTGCGAGCATTATGAGTCCGGCCTCCTTGGTCTGAGGCTTTGGGCCAGGGTATCGAAAATCTTCCTGCTTTACCTGAATTGTCTTGCCATCTTTTTTTTCAGCCTGCTCCTTTGCCTTCTCATAAAAAAAGGTAATAAGATTTGTTCCGTGATGCTGCCTGATTATATCAATAATCTCTTTGCCGAGTTTGTATTTAGTGGAAAGCTCTACTCCATCCTTTACATGAGACATTAAAATGAGGCTGCTCATGGATGGGGCCAGCTTTTCGTGTTTGTTTTCCTGGTCTATCTGATTCTCAACAAAATAGAGCGGCTTTTTGACCTTCCCAATATCATGATAATAGGCAGCCACTTTGGCAAGAAGGGGATTTGAACCAACACCCTCTGCAGCAGCTTCCACCATGTTGCTGACAATTACGCTGTGATGGTAACTGCCGGGGGCCTGTACCATGAATTCCCTCAGGAGGGGCTGGTCCAGATTTCCAAGCTCAAGCAGTTTGATATCAGTAGTGTATCCGAATGACATTTCAACTAACGGCACTATCCCTGTCGCAACAACTCCGGTAAGAATGCCGCCAACGAATGCCGATGCCATAGCAATAATTGCCTCGAGAGTAAACAGCGAGCCATATACGGCCTCCATTGAAAGCGCAAGGATAATTCCTAACGCACTAACCTTGAGACCTGCCTTGATGAAGACACCCCTTTCCCGGCAGCTTCTGACGCCAAAAGCTGCAACAAGGGAAGTAATAAAAAAATAAATAACGAATTCTGTCTGTCCACCCACAACAAGAGATGCAAGAACAGATATTATTATGGAAAAACTGGCGGCTATTCTCATTCCCTGAAATATCGATATGAGCATGGCACCGCTGGCAACAGGTATAGCGAACAATAGAGCCCTTGGGGTAAAAAACTGGAATCCTCTCGCGATTTCTTCAGCAATAAAATCGCATACAATAATCACGATGAAAATAATAAGAAGGCATAATGCATTGAAAACCAAATCCTTTTTCCCAACTCCGATTGGCCGGCGGCTCAGCAGCCCTACAACATACATTGATGAAAGAAGGAACCCGATCAAAACCGCCATGCCGGGAGCACGGCTTAACATTTCCCCCTGCTTAAGGAGCTTATACTGCTCTGACAGTTTCAGAAGATGCTCTCCTGTAATCCGATCACCTTCCCTTACCAGCATTTCACCTTTTTTTACCACAAAATAAAAGGGTTTAACCGATTTTCGCGCAAGGTCCTTTCTTAATTCTGTCTCCCGTTTGTTGAATGTGACATTAGGGTTGATCAGGTCAATAGCCAATTTGACCGAAATCCCGGCTAATTCCTCTGAATTCATAGATGTTTTAAGGGAATTCATTTGCGCTTTTAAATATGTATTGGCTGCATTGGGATCGTAAAAACGGTCAAGATCCGTCACCTTAATCTCATTTTCCGTATGGATATCATGCAGAATTATACCCTTGCCGCTTTCGCTCAGAAGCATCATTTTGTTACTTACGATTCCGCTTTTAATTAACGGAGATACCAGATTAACAATAGCTTTTCCAACTTCATCCGGAAATTCAGCTTTCAGCAGAGCATCAAAAACCTTATCATCAGGAGGAATGCCGAGGATTTCAAAAAAATTCTTTTTCAAGGAATCAACCCTGACCTGATCTGCTTCGGACCTATTTTCAGCCTTACCAAGTGAAGCCTTCTCAAAGTCCTTCCATAATGCAAAGGCTTCTCTCACTTTTGAAACAAGATTAGTATCACTCGGGTCAAAATCATAAACTGAAAGCACAGACTTGACAGTCTCCTCCCTGCTTTTTTCTGTCAGCTCTTTATCTTCAACAAGGAATTCACGTGATGCCTTTATAGGACGGTCAGCAACATCTCCAACTTCATATATTCTCGGCTGGGTGAGTATATTGGGAAACAAAAGGATCGAAACAACCAGACTCAAGCCTAATAATATAATCCATCTTTCCCCCTCCACACCAAACCAATGATCTTTTTGATCAACATTCTTACCTCCTGCCAGGGAATCCCTATCCCTTTTTGTGTAAAATCGGCTTTTTTTTAAAAACTCCATCATTTCTTTCCCGATTCTCCCTTTAATGGCCTTTAAACAGCCATACGGCTGTTACCGCCAGTCAGCATCTTATGCCTTTACATTGAGATCATTGATAAATTCAGGTTTTCAGGACAGGCACCATCTCAGATACGCCGTTTGTTTCCGGCATTTTCATAAGCGTCAATTATTTCCTGAACCAATGGATGTCTTACAACATCATCCCTGGAAAAATATACAAAGCGTATACCCTTTATTCCCCCCAGAATCTTCGCAGCTTCAATAAGACCCGAAACCTTTCCTTCAGGGAGATCAGTCTGGGTTATATCTCCGGTGATAACAGCCTTTGAACTGAAGCCGAGACGTGTCAGAAACATCTTCATCTGCTCGGAGGTAACATTCTGTGCTTCATCCATAATTACGAATGCGTCATTGAGTGTCCTTCCTCTCATAAAGGCAAGGGGAGCGACTTCAATTATCCCCTGATCAAGAAGGCTGGATGCATTTTCAAAATCCATCATATCATGGAGCGCATCATATAATGGCCTGAGGTATGGATTCACTTTTTCATATAGATCTCCGGGCAGAAATCCCAGATGCTCTCCTGCCTCAACGGCAGGTCTTGTCAGAATAAGCCTGCTGACATCCTTTTTGACCAGAGATGCCATTGCCATGGCCATGGCAAGGTATGTCTTTCCTGTCCCTGCAGGCCCGATCCCGAAAACAATGTCATAGTTTCTTATGCTGTCAATATATTTCTTCTGATTTGATGTCTTTGGGGTTATTATCTTTTTTTTGGATGAAATATAAACCTCATCCATAAATATCTTTTTAAGATCAATGGACTTATCATTGCTTAAGACCCTTATTGCATATTCCACATCATTGAGGTAGACAGGATAATTTGCCTTCAAAAGCCCGTATAACTGGGTAAGCACCGTTTCAGATAATTCCACCTCCCAGTCCCCGCCTTCAAGCAGCAGCGCATTTCCCCTTACATGCACTGAAATACCGATATTTTTTTCCAGCAATTGCATATTAACATTATGCTCACCGCATAATGAGCGCATCAAATCCGGGTCTGGAAAAACAAGCTTTTTGCTTTCCTTCAAAACTTCACCTCAAAATACTTGCGAATCTATTCGCCGAATATCTGCAGGATAATATGGCGTTCCCTGGGTTTGTTGTCGAAATCCAGCAGTACAATCTGCTGCCATGCGCCAAGTGCCATTTCTCCTTCAATAACGGGAATCTGCAACGAGGGCCCGATAATTGCAGCACGTACATGCGAGTATCCGTTCCCGTCTCCCCAACGTTCATTATGTTCATAATAAAGATCTTCAGGGGCCATTCTCTCTATGGCATTTCGCAGATCATTAACAACACCGCTTTCGAATTCAATTGTAGTAACAGAAGCTGTAGAACCAGGCACAAAAATATTTATAAACCCATTCATTACAGATGAATTAACCAGTTCCTCAACGATCTGGCCTGTTATGTCTATTAGATCCGTTCTACCTGTTGTTTTAACGGAGATACGGCTGTTCTTTAGAGTCATTTTCTTCCCATTAATTATTTGTAAAAATTAGAATTTCTTTTATCACAGGCCTATCTTTCATGCAACAAAAGAGTTTGGCCATGTAACCATCAACCTTTATAATCTGTAAGCCCTTCCACCTGTATTTTTTAGCGGGTTTGGAGCCCATATTTACTTCGGGATGAGCATACAGAGACAAAAAAGACCCTGGCTGACCGACGTTGAACCGTTTTTCATATACATAAAAAATCGGGATTTTGCCATTGATCTGTTCAAAAAAAATATGATAAAAGTTTAAAGTGTTCAGCAGCTATGCTGTCAAAGGTAAAGCAGGCTTGGAAAACTGATGTTTTCATTTGTTTTCTGAATTTCTAACAGGGAGAAAAAATAATGACAAAAATCGGCGTTCTTCTTTCAGGTTGCGGGGTTTTCGACGGCTCAGAAATCCATGAAGCAGTATTGACGCTTCTTTCACTGGACAGAGCCGGTGTTAAGATCATATGTATGGCTCCTGATATGGAACAACATCATGTTATTAATCATTTAACCCAGGAGATAACTGATGAAAAAAGGAATGCCCTTGTTGAATCAGCACGCATTGCAAGAGGAGAAATCAGGGATATTAAGGATGTTAAATCCTCTGACATTGACGGTCTGATACTTCCCGGGGGATCCGGTGCTGCAAAAAACCTCAGTGACTTTGCATTTAAAGGGCCTGATGCTTCAGTACACCCTGAAGTCAAACGACTTCTCAATGAAATGGTAAAAAGCGGAAAACCTGTAGGAGCTATATGTATTGCTCCTGCCACACTTACCAGAGCTCTCTCAAATATTAACCCGGAAGTTACAATTGGAAGCGATGAGAGTACTGCCTCGGCGATCGAGGCAATGGGAGGCCAGCACAAAGTCTGTGAAGCAGATATGATCCATGTTGATTTAAAGAACAAGATAGTCACGACTCCTGCATATATGCTGGCCCAAGGGATTAAGGAAGTTGCAGAAGGCATTCAGAAACTGGTGGACAAGGTTGTTGAGCTGGCCAAATGATCATTAAAAAATATGAATTAATCAAACATGGGACTGGGAGTTTGCCTGCATCGCATTAAGGATTGGGAAAAATAAATTTCGAACTGGCACAGATGACAAAGATGGCTTGTTTGAATTTCTGAAATCATAAGGCAAATAAATAAACAGCGTAACTATGAAGCATTAATTTTACGACCTTTTTTTGCCCTGATCTTGTGTCCCTTCTTTTTATGAGGAGGCAATCTCCACTCTGAAAACTCGCCGTCGCTTCCGAAAATCCTCCTGGGATGGAGTCTTTTTCTGCATTTCGTGCAGCGATAAATCCGATCGCCACCAGGGACATTATCCTGTTGATCACACCAATCATCCATATTCTGTCTCACTCAGACTCAGGTTCTTTAAGGAAAAGGCTTACCTGAAAAAATTCCTTGTTCAGGGTCCTGAAAAATATCATATTCCCATTTTTATTTTCTGCAGTTGGATTCAACATACAAAAATCTTTTCTTCTGATGCATCTATAACTTCTCCTATGATTTCAGCCTCATCTATTCCCTGTTTTTTTAATTCGGCCAGCAGGTCATCCGCCCTGTTTCCATCCACACAAATCAACAGACCTCCGGATGTCTGCGGATCAAAAAGGACATCCTGAACAAAACGATCCACTGATGCAGAAAAATCTACCATTTGCTCCCGAAAATCCCTGTTTCTGTAGGTACCGCCCGGCACAAGGCCCATACCTGCATATTCTACCGCCTTTTTCAAAACCGGCACCATATCTGCTATGATTTTGACGCCATATCCTGATTCAACAACCATTTCAGAAAGATGGCCCAGCAGCCCGAACCCTGTTATATCAGTGCAGGCGTTGACGGGATAGTCCTTAATGACCCTTGCTGCATTGCGGTTAAGAGTCGCCATTAAACGGGTAACTGTTTCAATCTCTTCCTCCGAAGCAAAACCTGCCTTGATTGCAGTATTGATTATTCCCGTTCCTAAAGGTTTTGTCAGTATCAGACGGTCACCTTTCTTTATGTTCTTTTTTATCAGCACCTGATCGGGATGGATAAAACCCGTGACAGAAAGTCCGTATTTCAACTCATTGTCCTCAACGCTGTGCCCGCCTACAAGGACAACTCCCGCCTCCTTCATTTTGTCCACCCCTCCCAGGATGACCTGGCGCAGGATGGAGAGATCCATCTGTTTAACCGGAAAACAGACAATATTCATAGCCGTCTTTGGAATACCTCCCATTGCGTATATATCACTTAATGCATTAGCGGCCGCAATCTGCCCGAACCAGTACGGGTCATCCACAACAGGGGTGAAGAAATCCAAGGTCTGTATAATAGCAAGATCATCCGATATCCTGAAAACACCGGCATCATCCGGCCGGTTCAGTCCGACAATAAGGTTCGGATCAGTTGGGAATTCAATTCCGCAAAGTGCCCGGTCCAGGTCCCCTGGCCCCAGTTTAGACGCTCACCCCGCACCTGCAACTGTCTCGGTAAGCCTGATATCTATTTTATCTGACATGGTTATACTCTCATATTTATCTTTGATTGGAATATCGGAATTACTGCTGTCAAACCTGGTTTACTGCACTCACAAAAAATCATGGCGTAACAATTTGCACTCACTCCTGATAATCATCCTGTTTGACGGGCATTTCCGGCATGGTAAACAGGATTTAAAGTTATAGCAGTCTAAAACATGTGTCATACAATGTCCATGCATAAATAATGGATATTTATCCGCGCTGATTTTTACTCATAACCTGGGTTGGGTTTAAACGGACTTTTAGTGATCCTTCGACCGGTTGGAAAAAAGAATCTTCCATGTAAGAAAAGCTGAAAATACCATAAAGCCCGTATCCCGGGCCACAGTCCACAGATCAGCCGGACCTTCTGTTGCTTCTACTGAAAAACATCCGCAGTGGATGTCCAGACCCCGGATCCGGTTGAATACCAGGGCAGCTATAAAGACAGACATCAGCCCGGTACTCAGGACAGCCGCTCCAGGCAGCCAGATCCCGGTTATCAGACACAATCCCATTAGAAGTTCCAGACAGGGAAGAATCAGTGCCGCCAGATTGACCATAATATCCGGCAGGATCTGGTAGTTGTATACTGCCTGAGAAAATTCATGGGGATACAGTATCTTTTCATAGCTGGCATACAGCCACACGGCACCCATAAACAGGCGCAAAAAATGGTAGACCCGCGGCTTAATCCGCGAGGTTCCGTATGATACCTTCGTTGCACAGGCGGATTCCCCATTACAGGCCATTTCGCACAGAAGTGCCCCCTGACCGCAGTCAGCGGTTTCAAACTGAAGCACCGGATGATCAATGCGGAAACGATGCAACAGTTCATGCCTGATTTTTCCTGCCAATTTTTCAGTGCTGCTGACCGGCTGATCCGGCACAACCACATGACAGGAAAAGGCAGTGCTTTTTGATGAAACCCTCCAGGCATGCAGGTAATG
>JAFGMQ010000077.1 GCA_016927455.1 Deltaproteobacteria bacterium | reverse complement strand
CGTTTCCGGCCCTTTGATGAATCACGGATTAATTGATATAGATTCAATCTTTCCCATTTTTCAAGGATTTCGGGTTCCTTTTTAACAAGGTTTGCTTTCATGGGGAATTCGGTTTTGGGAAGATTAAGAGTTTGTTTATAGTCCATTAAATGTGCCTCCGGTTAATAAAATCAAGATGCTTCGATGTTGTTTGTATGGCTCTCAGGCCTAAAAATACGAAAATTGTATCGGTGATAACGGGATAAGCATCTCCCAATATTGCAGATACAAGATTTTATCTGAAATGATAACTGATAAAAATACCATTTAGGTATCTCTAAGTCAAATCCAATATTGATGATTCTGGCCCACTTCATTCAGTTGCGATGAATTTGTTCTTTATCAGTCTCTGATCTTCTGGTATATCTTAAAATAAAACCAGAATTAATATCAGGCCTTGGATTATAAACGGTTTTATGGATAAACGGGTTTGATGAATCAGGGGCCTTTGTTATATTAAACTGTTAACTTGTAAATTCATAAAAACAACATACGGGCCTGTATGTTATTGCTTTTGTTGTTTTTGAATAAAGACCGGCCGGCATCAGGAAATATAATCAGTATTTGAAACACTGCTTATAATAAATAATTCTGAAAAATAAATCAGTAGATTCTATTCGCTATAATGAAAAGTCAAACAAGTGTTTAAACAATCAGCATAAGGAGGAAAATGTCCTAAAAAGGATAATCTGTGTTTGTGTGCTGGTGCTCTGGCTTGTGATCAACTGGAGTGTGACAACTGCCGGGGATTTCTGTGTGATTCCCGTGAAGGATATGTACAAGAGCTGGGATACAAAAATTGCAGGGGCAACCAGATTTAAACTGATAATGGATAATTCCAGAGACTTTTCAATATGATGCATGCATTGCTTATTTAATGACTGCTCTATTTTGCTTGACAGGGATGTTGAAGTGCGTCATATTTAACCCTAATAATATAACATATTATGCAATAAATAAGGTGTAAATATAGCCATAAGGGGTTAGATTTTTGATTTTTAAACGAAAAATCGAATCTGAATTAGTGCGCTGGAAGGATTCTACAGCTAGGAAGCCGATTGTCCTGCGGGGGGCCAGGCAGGTTGGAAAAACTTTTGTAGTCAACCGATTTGCCCGGAATTTTGATTATTTTGTAGATATTAACCTTGAAAGAATCAGAGATCGTGCCCTTTTTTCAGGTTTTAATAGCGGTCAGGAGCTTTTCGAGCGGATTCTGCTTTATAAAGGTCAAAAAGCAGATGCGCGGAGTACTCTTCTGTTCATCGATGAAATCCAGCATTCAGCAGAGGCTGTTCAATCGCTGAGATATTTTTATGAAGATGTTCCTGAGCTTTACGTTATAGCCGCAGGGTCCCTTCTGGAGGTTTTCTCAAAAAGAGAGGGTTTCTCTTTTCCGGTTGGAAGGGTAAGGAATCTCTTCATGTATCCTGTAACGTTCATTGAATATCTTGAAACCCAAAACCCCCCCCTTTCTGAAAAGCTTCTGAATACTGATTTGCTTGAAGATGATTCAATTCACGGATTGCTTCTTGACGCTTTTAATAGATATGCCTTTGTCGGCGGTATGCCGGAGGCCCTTGCAGCTTTTTGCGAAACAGGGTCTTATTCAGCAGTAAGAGAGATTTACGACTCTATTTTCATGGGCTATATTGAAGACGTTGAAAAGTACTCAAATCTTGCCAAGGCAAAATACCTGAGCCATGCCATAGACCGGGCGCCCTTATACGCCGGTGAACGAATTACCTATGAAAGGTTTGGAGAATCTTCCTTCCGCTCAAGGGAAATGAAAGAGGCCTTTGACGTGCTTGAACGTGCACTGATTATTCATCGGGCAAGGCCATCCATATCGACCCGCATACCTGTTATTGAAAAATTGCGGAAATCTCCCAAGCTGTTTTTTCTTGATGTAGGGCTTGTGAATTACCGGGTTGGATTCAGGGAATTTTTCATCGGAAAATCCCTTGACAGTGTCTATCAGGGGAAGATATCCGAACAGGTTGTTGCACAGCAATTGGCAGCGCAGAAATTAGGCCCCCCGAATCTTCATTTTTGGATACGGGAAAAAGGGGCTGCTGAAACGGATTTAATTTATCAATTCCGGGATATGATTATTCCGGTAGAAGTGAAGAGCGGGAAGACAGGAAAACTGAAATCTCTTAATCAGTTCATGGAAAATAGCCATCATCCATATGGTGTTCGTATATATTCGGGAAAAATCCGGGTCGATCAGATTAAGCTTCCATCTGGAAAAGAATACAGTCTCTGTTCCATTCCCTATTACCTGATGTCGAGATTTGATGATATCCTGGAATGGTTTATATCCGGTTTATAACGCAGGCTGAGGTTGTTATATTTACTTTGAGGCGGTATTTAAATATTATGGTCAAAGAAATCTGCAGGCAATATCTTGATGCACTTAATGAAGGAAGCCTGGAAAAGATTCTGTCGCTTTTTGATCAGGATGCTGTGGTCGTTTCCCCATTATATGGAGAGATGTCTGCCGCCAGGTTTTATAAAGACCTTTTCGCTGATACCAGCCGTTCTGAAACCAGACTTCTTAACATCTTCCATTCAGTAAGCGGAAGTTCAGATATGGCACTGCACTTTTATTACCTCTGGACGCTTAAAAACGGTAAGGCAGTTGAATTTGAGTGCGTTGACGTCTTTGAAATTTCATGGGACAGTAATAAAATAAAAAGATTGAAAATAATATACGATACAGCAGCAATTCGGGCCGATTTTCATGAGAATCAATCCTGATGAACTCGAAAAAAGTCGTCACTCCGGCCCCGCGTCAAGCTCGGAATAAATTCCAACCTGTCCCGGATTCCTGTTCGGGGCCGGAGTCCAGATGCTTCGTAATTACTTAATAACCCTGGATTCCAACAGGATCTATCAGCCTTTGGCTGGCCGGAATAACAGAGGATGGTGCTTTTCGATTTTTTCCAGGAATATCAATATTAGGTATGTTACCGGATCGACATTATTAATAGCGACAGTTGGGGCAGAATGTCTGCTGATTAATGGTCTGTTACGAAAGGAGTATTTCTATGGCAAAGGAAAGTCTGTTTACCGTATTGATCAAGGAAGGACTGAATCGATTCCAGATTCATTATGACTGGCGAATTGATCAGGCTGTTCTCTATTCAGCCAGGGAATGGGATGACTACATCCAGTGGTGCGAATACAATAAATCCTTTACGGTTTTTTCACCTTTAACCAGGGATGCGCGTTTCTGTAATGACCTTGAGACGCGCGGCCTTTTTCAGAAATACGGGCTGACGGATTATCTTGAAAGGGTAATCGGTCTAATGAGGAAAGGACGCCATATCATGCTCGACGGCTACTACCTTAAAAGCAAGGATATCAGATTTGTCTGTCATGTCCACAGCGTCAAATGCGGTATCAACAACAGGAGTCAGGCCGTTGTCATGGGAGGTATCCGAAGGCATGAGCCTGAGGAAGAGGAAATGGATGTTATTATTGACGGGATGAACCTTGCGAGAGGCATGAGTTTCAAAAATGTTGCCGCCATGGTGCCCTGCGGGGGGTGTAAGATCACTGTTCAGGCAAAGCCGGTTGATTTAAAGGATCTGGATGAGGTCGGTTTTCTGGCCTATGCAAATGACCGATGCAGGAATACAACCGGTCCGGATATGCGGTACCCTCCTGAATTGGCGGATGTCGTGAATAAACACTTCTCGCTTGGATTTGCCGGTGCGGCAAATGGGCCTTTGGGACCAAGCGGAGGCCCCACGGCATATGGGACATATCATGCCATGAAACAGGCCTCAAAATTCGTTTTCGGGTCAGATTCCCTGAAAGATAAAACCATTGCTATACAGGGTTTGGGAGCGGTTGGCTATGTTCTGGCCGAGTATTTGATCCAGGAAGGTGCACGGCTGACTGTCTGTGATCCTGATGAAAAGAGAATCAATGCTCTTAAAGAAAGTAACCCGGAACAATCCATCAGTGTTGTTGATCCTGAAGAGATTTATTATGTGGATGCTGATATTTTTTCACCATCGGCAATAGGAGGCATTATCACAAAAGAGCGGATCCCGGGGATAAAATTTAAAATTATACTGGGCGGTGCCAATAATCAATTAAAGGCCTCGAGTCAGGAGGAGGAATATGAACTTGCCCGTGATCTGGAAAAAGCCGGCATAACATTCCAGGTAGCGTGGTGGCACAATATCGGCGGTGTAATGTCAGGGTACGAAGAATATGTTAATCAGGAAAAAGCAGATGTTAAAAAACTTTATGCGAAAATAGAGGAGATCTGCAGGAAACAGACATGGAGTAATCTGAATAGTGCTAAAGAGCTTGGGATTACCCCTACAGAGATGGCATACAAAACGGTGGAAGACAAGATCTATAAATAGTGACCTTTAGGAGGATATTTCTGCACGATTTAATCCTTAATCACAACCTACTCTAAAGCTTATTACGGCCTTTTTGAATATGGTTAATAAATGTGACTGAATTCGCCAGCTAAATTTTCTTAAGATCAAAGACAAGGTTCACGCAATGTTTGCTTGAGTTATTTTTTTTACTGTGCAAAGATATTCATAAAAACTGAAGTTCCGCCTCGCTCATACCCCTGGCGAAAAAGTGGAAATTCAGTTCTTAACCCTCAGCATTTAGAATGGTTAACTTAAAGCCTGCTTTATGAGCAGCAGGAGAACCATGGTATGTCTGAAAAGCCCACCCGTGATGACCTGGAACAGAGAATCAGAAAACTCGAAGAAGAATTAGCCAGAATCAGATATTTGGAAGCCGCTTTGCGTCAGAGCGAGACTCTATTCAGGAATCTGTTCGAGCAGCACGCCGCAGTCAAACTGATCATCGATCCCGATAACGGCAACATCATTGACGCCAATAAGATGGCAGCAGAGTTCTATGGGTGGACACGGGAACAGCTGCGAAAAATGAAGATTCAGGACATAAACATCCTTTCGCCTGAACAAATAAAAATGGAGATGGAAAAGGCGAGAACACTCACAAGGATCAATTTTGAGTTTCAACACAGGCGGGCTGACGGGTCCATCCGGGACGTTGAGGTTTTTGCCAGCAGGATTGATACAGAGGGAAAAGAGCTTATCCACTCCATCGTTCACGACATTACCGACCGAAAAACGGCGGAAAAAGAACTGGCAAATAAAAGGCAGAGGCTGGCCTACATTCTCGAGGGAACCAACGTCGGCACATGGGAATGGAATGTCCAGACCGGAGATGCCATATTTAATGAACGGTGGGCCGAGATAATCGGATACAGTCTGGAGGAAATCAAGCCGTTATCCATCGAGACCTGGAAGAAATTTTCACATCCCGATGATATGAAGCTTTCAAACGATCTGCTCGAAAGGCATTTCAAAAAGGAATCGCCCTATTATGAATGTGAGGCGCGCATGCGCCACAGGGATGGAAGCTGG
>JAFGMQ010000076.1 GCA_016927455.1 Deltaproteobacteria bacterium | reverse complement strand
TATCAGGGCCGTTGCCAGAGAGGGTGATGAGTGGACCAAGAAGGCCGACATATCATCTCTCAGGATCCTTGGGACAGTGGGTGAGCCCATCAATCCCGAGGCATGGAACTGGTATTATAATGTAATCGGAAAGGGCAAGTGCCCGATTGTTGATACCTGGTGGCAGACAGAGACGGGCGGAATCCTGATTACCCCGCTTCCAGGCGCTATTGATATCAAACCAGGCATGGCGACAGTACCCTTTATGGGTGTATTGCCTGCCCTGGTGAATGATGAAGGTAAAGAGCTTGAAGAAACTGTTGCAAGCGGTGCCCTCGTCATCAAGAAACCCTGGCCCGGTATCATGAGGGGGGTGTATGGAGACCCCAAGAGGTTCCAGGAGACCTATTTTGAGCAGTTCCCCGGTTACTATACGGTTGGTGACGGCGCCCGCAGGGATAAAGACAGTTACTACCAGATAACAGGCCGTATTGACGATGTCATCAATGTTTCCGGTCACAGGATGGGAACGGCAGAAGTCGAAAGTGCCCTGGTTGCGCATGATACAGTAGCTGAGGCCGCGGTTGTGGGTTATCCCCATGATCTCAAGGGCCAGTCGATTTATGCTTTTGTAACTCTTAACGCGGGTGTTGAAAAGAACGAAGACCTGAAAAAAACACTGGTGGCCCATGTAAGAAAAGAGATAGGGCCGATAGCGACCCCTGAGAAAATCCAGTGGGCTGATGCGCTTCCCAAGACGAGAAGCGGCAAGATCATGAGAAGAATCCTGAAGAAGATTGCAGCTGACCAGATTGATGAGATTGGAGATACCTCTACACTGGCCGATCCGAGTGTTGTAACTCAGCTTGTTGATGACAGACTGTAATTATTTAAAAAATTTAATATGTTAAAAACGGGCTTTTTCTCCGGGCATTCAAAAACAGCTTTGAGAGAAAGCCCTTTTATATTTCCAGTTGGATACACACCCATTTCATTGACAGGCTCTACTCTCCTTGACTTTCCCCTTGCCTTGAGATAAAAATATTAAAGGATTATTCAGGGTATTCACTCTATAACCAGTAATCAGGAACCGAAAGCAAGATTAGGATGTCTGTATATATTAATCATTTTATCATTGATGAAAAGGGCCCGTTTTTCCTGATAGCCGGGCCTTGCGTAATTGAAGACGAAGAAACAACTGTGCAGATTGCCCGTTTTCTAAAGGATGCAGGCGAAGAACTTGAAATTCCAGTTGTTTTTAAGGCATCTTATGATAAGGCAAACAGGACTTCCCTGGACTCTTTCAGGGGCCCCGGCATAGACAAGGGGCTTGATATCATAAGGAAAGTCAAGGAAGCAACAGGACTGCCGGCATTGTCAGACGTCCATTCAATTGAGGAAATACAGAAGGCAAAAGAGGTGCTGGATGTTATTCAAATCCCTGCCTTTTTGTGCCGCCAGACAGATCTCATAGTTGCTGCTGCCCATACCGGCCTTCCGGTCAATATTAAGAAAGGTCAATTTCTTTCGCCATGGGAAATGGGGCATGTGGTCAGAAAGGTTACTTCAACAGGGAACCATAACGTAATAGTTACGGAGCGCGGTACATCTTTCGGCTATAACAATCTGGTTGTTGATATAAGATCAATAGCAATAATGAAAAACCTGGGTTTTCCGGTGGTATTTGATGCCACGCACAGCGTACAGCTTCCGGGTGGAGAAGGTGCATGTTCCGGGGGGCAGAAGGAATTTATAGGTCACCTGGCCAGGGCAGCGGTCGCTGCGGGTGCTGACGGAGTCTTTATGGAAGTACACCCTGATCCGGACCGGGCACTCTGTGATGGTCCTAATGCATTACCCTTGCATGAGGTCAGAGAATTGCTGATTATGCTCAAGAAGATTTTTTTCCTGATAAAGTCCTGAAGATTTATTTTAACAGAATGAAGTATTGCATGCAATCTATGATTATGATGTGACTTATTGCAGCGGGGATGACACGTTATGACGGAACGGAAAGCCGCCGGGATTAAGTTTCTTATACTTGACGTGGACGGCGTTTTGACTGATGGGCGTATAATATTGAATGATAGAGGAGAAGAGACCAAGTCCTTTGATGTTAAAGACGGTCAGGGGCTGAAAATGCTTATGAACTCAGGCGTAGAGGTCGCCCTTGTTACTGGACGGCAATCTGAGGTTCTTTCCCGTCGTGCTGAGGAACTGGGTATATTGGAAGTATATCAGGGTGTTTCAGATAAAGGTTCCCTTTGCAGAGGCCTTATAGACAAAAAGGGTCTGAAAAGGCAGGAAGTATGCTGTATGGGGGATGACCTCCCTGATCTGGCCATGTTTATGGAAGCTGGTTTGTGTATTGCTGTGGCTGATGCCGTTAATGAGGTTCAAAAAGCGAGTGATTTTATCACAGTGAGAAAAGGTGGATATGGGGCTGTCAGAGAGGTGTGTGATTTGATCATCAAATCCAGGGGAAAAGGGGATTGCGGATTCCAGGATTCCTAATAAGAATAAACTTTACAGAACAATTTGCCCCTTGATATATTGGAAAACAAAATGAAAGGCTTCCTCAAAAAACAATGGCCTCTATTAGGGTTAGTGATTGTGCTATTCCTGGTTTCTTTTCATCTGATCAGGTCCGGTAAAGAAATTATTAAAAAGCCAATTCTAAATAAGATAGCTTCGCAGGGAGTGAATCTCAAAGATATACACTATGTGCATGATGATCAGGATGAAGGGGTAAGATGGGTTTTGGATGCGGCGGAAGTGGAATTTTCGAAGGACAGGGATAATATTTTTTTCAGAAATTTTGTGTTGAGAATGGAGCCTGAAAACAGGCCCTGGTTTAAGCTGGAAGGAGAAAAAGGCAATTATTCAAGGAAATCCGGAGAGATTGAGCTCCGGGGAAATTTGAAGGGATGTTCGGAAAACGGATACAGTTTAACGGGCGAACATGCACTTGTCAATGATAAAGAATCCTGTCTCAGAACCAGCGAATTTGTTCACATAACCGGTCCTTTTTTTTCAGTGCAGGGTATGGGCCTTTTTCTGGATTTTAAGAAAGAGAAGCTTAAAATGCTTTCAAGTGTCACAGCAACTTTGCTTGATACGGAGCGTTTGATCTGGTGAAGTATATGAAGCGTAATCCATTTGGTTTATTTTTAATTATAATTTTATGTGTTGTTTCTGGATATACTGCTGAAGCTATAGACGTGAGGAAGTCAGTTTCAAATAATGAACAGGATCCGATAATCATAAAATCGAATACACTTGAAGTTAATGAGGCCATGAAGGTGGTCACATTTGCAGGGGAAGTTAATGCAAAAAACAAGGATTTTGTAATGGATTGTCAAAAAATGGTTGTCCATTACAAAAACAGGCCATCCAAAGACAATGCTGAGCAGGTTGAAACAACTATCGACAGAATAATCGCGACCGGGCATGTTAACATTAATCGCGTTCAGGGAGGTACCGCAACTGCTAATGAAGCTGTATATTATCTCCAGGAAGAAAAAATAGTCCTTACTGATAACCCTGTTGTTAAACAGGGAAACGATGTTGTTGAAGGGGATCGAATCACTATTTTCCTGAAGGAAAACAGGAGCGTCGTTGAAAGCGGAAAGGATAAAAGAGTAAGGGCAGTTATTTTTCCAAAGCGTGAAAAGAGGTGAAGTTTGTGACTGCTTCCAAAGAAACGCTTCAAGCCGAGGGTTTAGTAAAGCTCTATAACAAAAAAACGGTAGTAAATCGTGTAGACATTAGCGTTGAAAGAGGTGAGATTGTAGGGCTTCTGGGCCCGAATGGCGCCGGCAAGACAACTACATTTTATATGCTTGTGGGCCTTACCCAACATGATGAAGGCAGGGTGTATCTTGACGGGCAGGATATTACCTCTGACCCCATGTATGTAAGGGCGAGGAAGGGTATTAATTATCTGGCACAGGAGGCATCAGTATTTCGAAAGCTGACCGTAGAGCAAAACCTCATGATTATTCTGGAGACTCTGAATATTTCTGATCAGGAAAGGAAGACTCGGCTTGAGGAACTGTTAACTGAACTTAATATTTCACATCTGGCCAAACAAAAGGCTTCTTCGCTTTCAGGAGGAGAGCGCAGAAGGCTTGAGATAACCAGAGCCCTGGTAACGGATCCCAGATTCATGTTGCTTGATGAACCTTTTGCCGGGATCGATCCTCTTGCTTTAAATGATATCCAGCAGATAATCAGGCATTTGAAGGGTCGCGGCCTGGGCATAATTATATCAGATCATAATGTCAGGGAGACCCTGAATATTTGTGACAGGGCATATGTTATCAGTGAAGGAAGAATAATTGAAGATGGTTCGCCGGAAAAGATTGTTCAAAGCGAAATAGCAAGAACTGTTTATCTTGGAGAGAATTTTTATATGTAATTTTTGAGGGTGAACAGGAAGTCATGACCCTGTGTTGGATTGTATATCACCGTCTCTTTAGTGTGGCGTTAATTTTTATATTTGGTTAAAGTCCTGAGCATTTTATTATGACATTGGAATTAAGACAATCTCTCGGGCTGGTTCAACAGCTTATAATGACGCCCCAGTTGCAGCAGGCTATCAAACTGCTTCAGCTTTCAAGGCTTGAACTCCTTGAAGCGATTCAGGAGGAGATGGAAATGAATCCGGTTCTGGAAGAACAAGTTGTTGATGAGGACGAGGCCGAGCCCGATCTCAGGCTTGTGGAAGAGAAAGAGGAGCCGGGAAAGAATGTTGATGATTTGACTGAGGTAACCATAGAAGAACGAACCAGAGATGACGTGGATTGGGAAAGTTATATCTCGGAATACAATACTGGAAATATGGATACTCCTTATGACGAAAGGGAGTTTGGATTCCTTGATAATATAGTATCCACCGGGACCAATCTGTATTCTTATCTGATGTGGCAATTGAAGATGAGCAATCTGGATGAGGAGCAGAGAGAGATTGGTGTTTTTATTATCGGGAATTTGAATGAAGGAGGTTACCTGGAGATAACGCTGGAAGAGGTTTCTGAAGCTGCCGGCTACCCGCTGGAAAAGGTTATCGAGACTCTGCATATCATTCAGATGTTTGATCCGGTTGGCGTGGCAGCTCGTGATGTCAGGGAATGCCTGCTTATCCAGGCAAGATTCCAAAATCTTGGAGGTACAATTGTTGAGAAACTGATAATGGATCATCTGGCGGAGCTTGAGGACAGGAAATACGATCAGCTTGCAAAGCTGTTGTCTGTTTCTGTGCAGGATGTCCTCATGGCTGTTTCAATCATACGCGGGCTGGATCCCAAACCGGGAAGGAGTTATTCAGACGAAGAGACAATTTATGTAACTCCGGATATTTATGTATATAAAGACGGTGATGGCTACCAGATAATCCAGAATGAAGACGGCATGCCTAAACTGAAGATAAGTTCTTACTATAAAGAGCTTTTGCGTAACAGAGATCAAGCCTCAGAGAGTGCAAAGGCATACATACAGGAGAAACTGAAATCGGCTGCCTGGTTAATCAAGAGTATACAGCAGCGGCAAAAGACAATATATAGAGTGACTGAAAGTATCGTACGTTTTCAGAGGGAATTCTTTGATAATGGGATAAGCAGGCTTAGACCGCTTGTTCTTCGTGATGTAGCTGAAGACATTGAAATGCACGAATCAACAGTCAGCAGGGTCACCACAAACAAATATGTGCAGACTCCGCAGGGATTGTTTGAGTTGAAATTTTTTTTTAACAGTGCAATAAGCGGGACAGATGGAGGTTCTATTGCCTCAGAAAGCGTCAGAGATCAGATCCGAAAAATAGTTAACTCAGAAGATGTTACAATGCCTTACAGTGATAAGGAAATTGTAGATATCCTGAGGCGGATGAATATCAAGGTCGCACGGCGTACTGTAGCAAAGTATCGGGAATCAATGGGCATATTGCCATCAAGAAAGAGAAAAAATCCTTATTGATAAAAGCCTTATCAGGAGTGTATATAAAATTACTGCGTAAAAGTTCTATGTGCTTTTGAATTTGCAGCCATCATATTTTCTATTTATATGTGGGCTTTAATGTTACTATCGCGTTTAAATTAATAAATGAATAAAGATAGCAAACGGTTTAAATATACATCGAATTGTAAAAGAAGATTTATGTGCCTTGAAATGAAGATTGACAGCAATCCTAAATCCTATTTTTGTTTGGAGGGGAAATTTTATGGATATTACAGTAACATTCAGACACACTGAACCTGTTGAGAGTTTAAAATCATATGCAGAAGAGAAACTTTCCAAGATAAGAAAATACCTGGACTCTCCTATGGAAGCTCATGTCGTATTGTCGGTGGAAAAGTTCAGACATCAGGCGGATGTCAACCTTAATTTGAATGGAACCTTGCTGAAGGGTATGGAAGAAACAGGAGATATGTATTCGGCTATTGACCAGGTCATGGACAAGATCGAAAAACAGGTTAAAAGACATTTATCTAAAATCAGGAGCCATAGGCCGGAAAACATTAAAAATGAAAACATATCAATGAGTGATGAGGTTGAAGAGGCTAAAATACTTGCCCAGGAAGAGCCTGTGATAGAGTCTGAAAAAATAGTTGCCAAACCTATGGACCCTGAAGAAGCCGCAATGCAACTGGGCCTTTTAAGAAAGGAGTTTTTAGTTTTTAGAAACGCCAGGTCAATGGAGATAAACGTTATTTATAAACGAGGAGATGGGAATCTTGGGCTAATTGAGCCTAATTAGAAGCATAAATTCTGTTTTATTTGGCTGGAGGGCACTTTTAGTGATAAATGGAATTACTGCTCAAATCCTGGCCCGGGGCAGGTTTTCGAGGCTGATTGAATCTGCTGAACTAAGTGTTCTGTATTGTGCCTTAACAGAATGAACTGCTTAGATATGATTTTGTCTGCTGTTATGATGACTGCTCCAAACTTAATTCATATTCGTCAGGAATAAGGTTTTTTATAAATGCATTAATAATGGATTGATACAATGAAACTTTCTGAAATCATAGATGAAAATAACATTTTGCCCGAGTTGAAGAGTACCGATAAAAAAGGTGTGCTGGAAGAATTGGCTGATGCTATGTCACGGAATGAACCCTCGATAGAAAAAGGATCTCTTATAAAAGTCCTTATTGAGAGAGAGCGGCTCGGAACGACAGGTATTGGGGATGGGGTTGCCATACCGCATGGTAAGATGAAAAGTGTAAAACGGCCGATTATTTCATTCGGCAGATCTAAGGATGGGGTTGATTTTGACTCCATTGATGGTCAGCCCGCTTATCTGTTCTGTCTGCTTGTAGCGCCTGATAACTCATCCGGTATACATTTACAGGTGCTGGCAAAAATAGCGAAAATACTCAAGAGCAGCGCTTTGCGTAAAAAACTTATGGACGCCCGAAATCGAGAAGAGATTTATCAGACCATAATTCAAAGCGACGAGGAATCTTAATACAATAAGGAAGGATTATCCGGGTAAACTATGATTGGATTGCTGATTATTTGTCACTGTGATCTTGGGAGAGAGTTTTTAAATGCAGCGGAGCTTATTTTGGGGAAGCTTGAGTCTGCTGATGCAATCTCTATTACACTTAACACTGAGAGTGAGGAAATACTGAAAACCATAGCCAGGAAAATTAAGGCCCTTGACAAAGGAAAAGGGGTCCTTGTCCTTACTGATATGTTCGGAGGGACTCCATCAAACCTGAGCCTTTCCTTTTTAAAGGAAGAAATGGTTGAAGTCCTTACAGGTGTAAATCTGCCTATGGTTGTTGCAGTTGCTCAGGACAGATATTCCATGACTCTTGAAGAGCTGGGCGAAAAGGCTAAGCAGGCGGGGATAAGGAGTATTGCTCTGGCCGGGAAATTGCTCAAATCAGAATGATATCGTTTATTGAGATTACAAAGGAAAATTTTCATTTTTTTCAAAATAGCATTATTGATATAGAAAATGTCTCATTTGTATCGCCCTGGACACTGGATTCATTTAAGAGAGAGTTGACCAACAGGTATTCATACCTATGGACAGTAACTGCAGATAAAGAGTTGTTCGGGTATATATGTTTCTGGATGTTTGCAGGCGAAATACACATAATGAACATTGCAGTCCATCCAGAAATGCGCGGGAAAGGTATAGGAAAGAGTCTTCTGGAAAGGGTAATTCAGTTGGGGGCATCGGAAGGTGTTGACAAGGTATGGCTGGAGGTCAGGCCATCAAATATTGCGGCCATAGTGCTTTATCAAGGAGAAGGTTTCAGGGAAATAGCACGTAGAGCGCGATACTACAGCGATACCAATGAGGATGCCATTGTGATGCTCCTGTCTCTACACAGTGGCGGGTCAGAAGTTTCTCCGGCATGAAAAGGCAGGGGAATTCAATGAACTGGTTGTAAATTTTCGATTAATTGCTGACGGAAATTTAACTTTAAAAAGAGAGTATAATAACAGGAGGTTAAAAATGTCCCTAAAACTGGGAATTAATGGTTTTGGTCGTATTGGCAGGATGGTTTTTCGAGCAGGATTGAATAACAAAGATATCGAATTTGTGGCGATAAATGATTTGACAGATCCGAAGACCCTGGCCCATCTGTTGAAATATGACTCTGTCCACGGTGTGCTTAATGCCGATATTTCGAATACCGAGCATTCACTGATCATAAACGGGAAAGAAATTGAGATTTATTCAGAAAAAGAGCCTTCAATGCTGCCATGGAAGAAAGCTGGTGTCCAGACGGTTATGGAATGTACAGGGCTTTTTACCGAACGTGAAAGGGCCGGAGGCCATCTGGAGGCCGGGGCCGGCAAGGTTATCATTTCAGCGCCAGCCAAGGAGCCGGATATTACAATTGTAATGGGGGTGAATCAGGAAGAATATGATCCAAAAAGGCACAATATAGTATCAAACGCCTCCTGCACAACGAATTGTCTCGCACCTGTCTGCAAGGTCTTGCTGGACAACTTTGGGATAGAGAAGGGGCTTATGACTACAACTCATGCCTATACAGGAGATCAGCGCCTGCTCGATTTTCCGCATCGCGATCTCAGAAGAGCCAGGGCGGCTGCTCTTTCCATGGTTCCAACGACGACTGGTGCTGCGAAGGCGGTTTCTTTAGTGCTGCCCAAACTGGAAGGTAAATTGAACGGCATGGCGATTCGTGTGCCGACTCCAAATGTGTCTGTCGTTGATCTGGTTGCTCAGCTAAGTAAAAATGTTACTGCTAAAGAAATCAATAATGCGATGAAAGATGCCGCGGGGAGCTATTTGAAGGGAATTCTGGAATTGTCCGAAGAACCATTAGTATCTGTTGATTTCAACGGTTCCACAATCTCTTCGATAGTGGATGGTCCATCTACGATGGTTGTTGGGGATCTGGTAAAGGTATTGTCATGGTATGATAATGAGTACGGCTATGCCAGTCGAATGGTGGATCTGGCAGTCTATATGGCAAAATGATAAAACTTAAGGTTCTGGCTTTTCAGGAGGGGATTGGCTCAATTAACTCCAACTAATCAGAAGGATTGCCAGAAAAGGGAACATCAAAATGACAAAAAGAAGACCTTTAATTGCCGGAAACTGGAAAATGAATTTAGATATTAAGGACTCCATTAAACTCATTGAGTCCATAAGGTCTCATAAAGATGGTTTTCATGGGGTGGATATACTTGTGGCTCCTCCGTTTACAAGCCTTGCTGCTGTTAAAAGCGCAATCGGCGATTCCAGTATTTATCTGGGAGCTCAGAACATGCACTGGGATATGAATGGGGCTTATACCGGCGAGATATCAGGACAGATGCTGGTGGAGGCAGGTTGTACTCATGTTATACTTGGTCATTCAGAAAGAAGGAT
>JAFGMQ010000075.1 GCA_016927455.1 Deltaproteobacteria bacterium | reverse complement strand
GGGCCAAGAATGCCCAGTGAAAGGCAGATCAGGGTCCAGAGATGCACAACGCCGTATCCCTTGCCATAGTGCTCGCTAAGCTCATGAATCTGGGCGTGGCAGTTGTGACAGGCTGCAATACAGTAATCCGCTCCGGTTGCCTGGATCTGCTGGTCTTTTATTCTACCGTATTCCAGGCGCGCATCCTTGAAGCCTGATTGCAGAAAGCCTCCACCTCCACCGCAACAGAAATTATTTGAGCGGTTTGGAGTCATCTCAATAAAATTTTCTTCACCCACAATGGATTTGGCCACAAAACGCAGGTCATCGGCTATCGGGTCTCCATAGGACTTGCGAACGATTTGACAGGGGTCCTGTACCGTGAACTTGATCTTGAGGTCCTTGTTCCAGTCGGAGTTGACCTTTAGTTTTCCTTCGCGGATCCATTTTGCATAATATTCATAAATACTTTTAACAACAAAGTTGTGCTTTATGTTGAATTTTTTCAGTCCTGCCAGGACTGAGTAGGTGACGTGGCCTCATTCGGTGTTGAGAAACACCTTGCATCCCAGGTCATCCGCCTGTTTAGCTGCTGTTGTCGTAACATGCTTCCAGGCGTCATCATCGGCCAGGAACATACAGTAGTTTTCGGCAGCCCATCCCTTGGAGCCATAGGTCCAGTCCGCGCCTGCCAGGTGAAGTATCTTCCACAAAGGCACCAGTTCATCAGGCTCGGTTACCGGCTCACGTGAGTTCTGGTTGACAAAAAACTCAGCTCCCTCTTTGTCAATGGGTGCCTCCATTTCGGCAAATTCAGGCTGGGCTTCACGGTATTCTTCCAGGACGTCTTCCACAACGAACTGAAAATCTTCCGGGCTAGCTCCCATGGCCGAACATCCGTCGTTTTGCAGCGCCATATCGCAGGAGCCAAGAATGCCCTTTGGCCTTTTTTCGCGGGGCCATGAGCTTCTTGCGTTATATACCAGTTGGGGTATATCGATCTTCATGGGGCAGACATGAATGCAGCGCTGACACATGCTGCACATCCATACCCAGGGGGTTGTGGTAATTTCTTCATCCATGCCCAGGGCGGCCATGCGCAGAAATTTGCGCGGGTCCATGCCTTCAAGACCGGTGGCCGGGCAAGCCGATGAGCACGCCCCGCAGGTCAGACAAAGATTAAGATTCTCTCCTTCAGGAAGAAGCTCTTTAACCTTGTCTATGAATTTGCTCTGTTTTTTACTGCCGAGTTTAATCGTTTCTTCAGCCATTTATAAAAACTCTCCATATTTAATTTAAGTTTTACAGGTCCCTGAGCCAGGTTTCAAATTCCGTTACAATGCGCGCAAATTCGCTTCCCATATTGGAGGCCAGGGTTACAAAGCTCAAACGGGCCTTGTCGAGTCCGGCTTTACTCAGCCTGTTCTGTGCGTCATTGACACGCCACCTGGCATAGGTGTTGCCATGCTCGGATTTACAGTTCCTGGGGTGACAGGCCATAACCAGCACACCATCGGCCCCTTGTACAAAGGCGTTAAGGATGTAATCCAGGTCAATTTTACCGGCGCATGGCACCTGAATAAGGTGAAGCCCTTCCGGCAGCGCGATGCCGAAGTCCGCGGCCATTTGCGCGGCTTCCTGCGCAGAATTCTGACAGCAGAAGGCCACGATATTTGGCGCCTTTCCAGTATTCGCCATGCTTTTCTGTACCTGATCATGAATTGCTTTGTCACTGAATTCACCAATCTGAATGGCGTCCATGGGGCATTCGCTGGCGCATATCCCGCATCCCTGACAGGCTATCAGGGAGATGACTGGCTTGTTTTCAGTGCTCCAGTAAATGGCGCCGTGCGGACAGCAGCGATAACAGGTCAGGCAGAAGGTGCACTTACCGATATCCAGTACTGCCTTGTTTGCCGGCGCCAGCCTGGTTCCGTCTCCAAGCAGCCGTCGAACCTGCAGCGCAGCGTTTTCAGCATCCATGCAGGCCTGATCAAGGGCCTTTACCTGGCGGCTTCCTCCGACAACAAAGATACCTTCACGGTTGGTGGATACAGGATAACGATGCACATTATCTGTTTGCATAAAACCTTCGGAACCCAGATCAAGGCGAAGCAGGCATGCCAGATGGGCATTGGCGCTGTCTGCCTCCATTGCTTCTTCTATCACTAAAAAATCGGCCTGTGCGGATATGTCCCTTAGGATAACAGGATCACTGTAGGTGATGGATATGCCGTTTTCCTGTGTTTCAATGACAGGCGCCTGAGATAATTTAAAAAACAGCACGCCATTGTCCCGTGCTTTAAGGTAGAGCCTTTCGAGTTCTTCTGCGGCCACTTTAAGATCATTTACATACACATATACTGTTGTGCCTTCTATCTGCGCCAATTCCAGTGCGCTGCGAAGCACACGTTCCATGACAAGCGGGTTACCGGATTGACCGAAACCAACTACAAAGGCCACTGTTTTACCGGTAAATTTTTTTGTTTCAGAGGCCAGGGCATGCTCCAGATCGGTCTGGGTTATGACCGGGCCGCCGATCTCAAGCCCATAGGCTGCATTAAGCGGGTTACGAATAAGTTCGGATGCCACCACTATTGCGCCTACCTGTTTTTCCGAAAGTGGCTTCTGCCCGGAAAGCCATACCCTGTAATCTCCTGCAACACCGGTTGCACATGACAGGGTTGTCTTTTCCAGGATTTCTATATTTTCTGACGAACGAACCTGCTCAACCAGTTTGTTCAGGGTATCCTTTTCAGACTGACTGTAGCTGTTAAGTGGTCTTGATTCCGCTTTAAGGCCAACTGCCTCACCGGGCTCGACCAGTAATACAGGGTAGCCTTGTGCGGCAATAGCCTCTGCCGTACAGATCCCTGCAAGGCCGCCTCCAAGGACCAGGACATTGCTCGCTGTTTCGATTTTCTGCATATCTGTTGTATTCGGTTGACTCATTATGAGGCCCTCCTCAAATACCTGATAACCTCACCGGCCGCATGGCCGGCATGGGCTATGGAATCCGCAATGGTTTTCGGCCCCTGGACTGTACCGGCCAGGAAAACACCTTTTTGATCCGTTGCTGTAAGATGTAATTTATCGGTGCTGGCGGCGAATCCGTCAGGTGTAAGCCGGGTCTGAAGTAAATCTGCCAGGGCTTTATTGTCGTTACCCGGCATGATCCCCACGGAAAGGACCACAAGATCAAACTCCGCATCCACCGGTTTGCCGTCGGTTTCGCTCATATATCTTGTGCGAATGCGGTCGTCATCTGTTTCATACATGTCAATGGGTATTGTACGTATAAAATTCAGGTCATTCCGGCATTGCTGGTAAAAGCCTGTAAAATTGTTGCCTGTATTCTGGATATCCATATAGAAAACAGTGATATTTGCGTCAGGATTCCGGTGTTTCAGGGCCATGGCCGAGCGCAGGGCATAGGGGCAGCATACCTGGGAACACCACAGATGCCCGAGGCGTTCATCCCGGCTCCCGACACACTGTATAAAGGCAATATCCCTTGGCGGTTTTCCGTCTGAAGGGCGCAGCACAGAGCCGCTGGCGCGCTTTGCGCGTTCCAGATCCAGTCCGCTGACAACATTGGCCAGTTCACTGTACCGGTAGGTGGACTTTTGATCAGGGTCAAAAGGCACAAAGCCCGTGGCCCATATAATGGCGTCCACTTCCAGCTTGTCAGCGGTCTGACAGATATCCGGGTTTAACCTGCCATCGGCGGTTCTGTAAATTGCGTTGTGCTTTGAAAAACCCTTGACCGCGGCGCATTGAACCGGATTTTTTTCATAGCCTTCCTGGCAAATTTTAGATGTATCGTCATTGTCAGAGACTGCAACCCTTCCCAACTGGACCTTAAAACGCGGGCTGCCGGAAATTTTTATGACCTCGCTGGCCAGATGTACCCGGATTCCCGGGTCCAGCACCACGTCCTTGAGCACGCTTTCAACAGTGCACGCCCCGCATTGCTGACAGTTGTCAGTGGCCTTGCAGGCGTACTGGATGGCGTGGCCACCGAGAAAGTCGGCCTTTTCAACAAGTTCTACCTGGATACCGTTGAGGGATAATTCCCGGGCTGCGCTCAGCCCGGCGATCCCGCCACCGATAACCATAACCTTTTTCGCTTCCGTACTCACTAGCTCACTCCTTTAAAATGGATGGTTCATTAGGATAAACCCCGATCTTTTAAACCTTTGGTCTGGGTAACATGCCTGCGCGTTCCGCGATTTCCGGCACCTTATGTTCCCATTCAATGGCCATCAGGTGTATTCCGGCAACGCCTTTCATCTCTTTAAATTCTTCTATCTGTTCACAGGCGATCCTGATGCCCTCATCACCAACCTTATTTTTATCAACGCCCTTAAGCCGCTTGATAATATCTTCAGGCACATCCATGCCCGGCACCTGGGTCTGCATGTATCTGGCCATACCAACACTCTTCATGGGGGTAATGCCTGCCAGGATATATACCTGCTCTGTCAATCCCATATCATTGGCCTGTTTGACCCATTCGCGCATCTTTTTCATGTTGTAAATGCACTGGGTCTGAATAAAATCCGCGCCTGCCTTGACCTTTTTTGCCAGCCGGTGGACGCGCCATTCAAAAGGCTCGGCAAAGGGGTTTGCCGCCGCCCCTATGAAAAGTTTTGGCGGCTCATCAATATCAACACCGGATTGAAACTTGCCATCGTCGCGCATAGCCCTGACCATTGCAAGCAACTGGATGGAGTCTATGTCAAACACACCCTTTGCCTGGGGATGGTCCCCAAACTGCTGATGATCCCCGGACAGGCAGAGTATGTTTCGAATGCCAAGGGCGTAAGCGCCAAGGATGTCAGCCTGTATTGCAAGACGGTTTCTGTCGCGGCAGGTTATCTGGTAATTGGGTTCCAGACCTTCCTGAAGGGCAATCAATGATGCGGCCCAACTGGCCATTCGAACCACCGCAGTCTGGTTGTCGGTGATATTGACAGCATCCACGCAGCCGACCAGATGTTTGGCCTTTTCGCGCACCTTGGCTATACTGGTGCCACGGGGAGGTCCCAGCTCCCCTGTAAAGGCAAATTGTCCGGCGCGCAGAATCTTTTCTAACGTGCTTTCTGATTTCATAGGGATTTACCTCGCCTTTGTTCTGCTGTTGAAAGTTCCTGTTAAATTACTTGCCATTAAAGGCCTTTAATCTTTCTTCATAACCCGGTTGAATGATCGTGCGCGGCGCCTGATTCCGCCAGTCATTGGGCGGATGAATCTCCATAATGTTTTTCAACCGGCCCTGTTTGGACAACCGCTCGTGAATGCGGTACCAGGCGCATGGCTGGTTTACATTTATCTCGCAGCTTTGTTTATTGGTCCCGCCGCATGGGCCGTTAAAAAGGCTCTTTGCGCACATGGTTACCGGGCAGATACCCGCGGTAAGACCAAGTACACAGCTTCCGCAGGCGCGGCATTTTTCTTCATACCATCCCACGTCCCGGTTAACCCCGATAAAACTGGTGTCAACAGCGGGAAAGACCGGTTTTTCGGGAAAACGTTCGGCCAGAAACTGAATTCCGGCCCCACAGGCCATGGACAACAGGGCATCGTATTGATCAACCATGCTGTCCAGTTCTTCGAGAAATTCCATATCGCACTGGCGCTCCACGGTAATAGCGCCTGTTTCAATGGGTTTGCCTTCCAATTTTCGGGCTATCTTGAGCTCGGCGTTTAATATGCCGACTTCTTTTTCGCCACCGGCCAGGCATACCGCTACACAGGTGCCGCAGCCCACTGTCAGAACCTTTTGATATGGCTCCAAAAGGGATTTGATTTCTTCGAAGGGTTTTCGTTCCGCAACAATCATGGATATCCTCCTGATATGCTAAAAGCGCATTTTTAAATGCGGTAGTTGTGAAAAAATTCACTTTTTTGCGGGGGGAGTATATGGACTTGGGTTTTGGATGTCAATAGAAAATCATTTTATTATCAGGGATTCATGCGGAAACCGCCTATTTCCAGGCATATTATTATTACCTTTTATGACATTCACCACACATAAGAGGCCCCTTTTCTTCTTTTATATGGCAATCCTGACAACCGGAGTGAAAGGCCTGAAGCAGGGGGACTTTATACTCATCGGTTGCGTTCAGGGGATGACATTCGATGCATCTCTTTTCATGGGAGCTTTTATCTTTAACCAGTACTCCATTTTCATACACATGATGGCATTTTTCACATTCAATATCGAGATCCAGGTCATGATAGTCATGATCAAAGGCAGAAGGTGGAGACTGGGGGTTTTTAAACCCGGAATTTTCCAGAAAGGTAATTGCGTTGCCATCATCCAGTGTGCTGTATCCTAATATCGCGGCTATGATTAATGCAAAAAGAATTGAGATTTTCAACTCCACATTATTCTCCTTTATCAAGGCATTCATACAGGATGTCTATTATAAACTTCACTTCCATTCCGAGTTCATAAAAATGCACAATATCTTCCAGTCCGCTGTGGCAGTTATGGCAGGGAGCTATAACCACTGAAACACCTGTTGCGGCCAATTGTTCCGCTTTCACCCTGTTGCCTTTGACCCGCTTATTTTTATAAGGTGGACCACAGTTTATAACACCACCTCCCGCGCTGCAGCAAAAATTAAGCTCCCTGTTCGGGTGCATTTCAACCAGGTTTTCACAAAGCTCATTAACCACATACCTTGCCTTTTCATGAAGTCCTCTGCCCCTTACAATATTGCATGGATCGTGAAGCGTTACCGGCTTGTCATATTTTTTTGACAGTTTTATTTTACCTGTCTTAAAAAGGTCATAATAAAACTCGATTGCGTGGATCATGGGAATAGGGGGCATTCTCCAGCTCAGGGAGCGGTTACCCATATCATAGACAGAGCGGAATGCATGTCCGCATTCACCCATCACAATCTTTTTCACCTTGAGTCTGGCAGCGGTTTCAAAGTGTTTCCGCTTGAGACGCGCCATGATCTCATTGTCACCTGTAAACATGGCCATGTCGCTGTTATCCCAGCCGGGTGTTGCCGGCATTGTCCAGTCAACACCCGCGACATTCATCAGCACCGCGGCCTGGTATATAAGCCCTGCCTGAAACTTAGGCTCGGGAGCGATAACCGAATACATGATCTCCGCCCCTTCTTTATCAAGGGGGATCCTCAGGCCGGGTATTTCATCCCTTGCCTCGTCCTCCTGCCACTGGATGGTGTCAATCCATTCGTTTTCCTTTACCCACATCTGGTTCATTGTGGCTGCATGGCTGTTTACAGTGTCCTGTATATAAAGCGGGGTCATCTCCAGTTTATGGATTATTCTTCGGACCACCATCATAAGATATGCTATATCAATACCAAAGGGGCAGTACATGGTGCATCTTTTACAGAGGTTGCACTCAGTGTGGGCTATTTCAGCCGCCCTCTTTAAAAACCCGGGCGATACCTTTCCCTTTTTCTTTATCATTTCCCACAAGGTCTGTTTTACTTTGCCTGCGGGCGACCAGCGGGGGTCATTATTATTTGAGAGATAAAAATGGCACGCGCTGGAACAAAGTCCGCAATGAACACAGGTATCCATATACATCTTTAACCTTGCGCCGGTTTCACCCTGCAGAACCTGGTTTATTACCGATTCGATCTTTTCAGGCGTAAGATTAGCTATCCCCGAGGCCATGCCTTCATCGATTACTTCAGTTTTACTGTTTTTTTCCGGCTGTGTTTTGCTCATATCTTTTCAGTACCCGTGTAACCTTTGTATAGAATATCATGTTTTTGATCCTACCAGTCGCGCGCGAAACGGACTCCTCCGAATTCTGAGCCTGTATATGCCCTTGAAAAAACCCCGAATATCATATGTATGAAGCGGGTGAACGGGATTGCCATCAGCATTATCTGACCGCTTAATATATGGATGAGCAGGGCATAGGAATACCCGGGAAACTGGTAGTTTGACCACAATCCGGTAATAAAAGGGAGCGC
>JAFGMQ010000074.1 GCA_016927455.1 Deltaproteobacteria bacterium | reverse complement strand
GCGGAAGTGCATGGGAATCGAACCCACCTGTCGAGGTTTTAGCCCGACACACCGGATTTGAAGTCCGGGAGCCCCACCAGTGAGCTTACCACTTCCACTCCATGAATTAAGAATCCTGATCTATTTTAGGTTTGAACCCTTACGTTGTCAATGCCTCATTGTTCAATTTTCAGGAATCCCTTAATGAAAGCTCTGATTGGAAAATCAGGACAAATGTCCTATTATAATGTTCAAAATTCTTCGTATGGGCTCTGCAGCTCCCCATAAAAGCTGGTCACCGACAGTAAAGGCAGTTAGATATTCAGGTCCAATGAGCATTTTATGCAGCCTTCCAACAGGAACACTCAGCGTTCCATTCACGGCAGCAGGAGTTAGATATTTAAGCGTCGCACTTCTGTTGTTCGCCACAAGCTTAACCCATTCATTTCCCTTTTCAATCATATCAGAGATCTCATCCAGAGGGATATCCTTATCCAGCTTTATGGTCAATCCCTGACTGTGACATCGCATGGCGCCTACGCGGACGCAAATGCCATCAACCGGTATGGGCTTTTCTGTCTGTAATATCTTGTTTGTTTCAACATTCCCCTTCCATTCTTCTCTCGTTTGTCCTGATTCCATTGCTGAATCTATCCACGGGATAAGACTGCCTGCAAGTGGAGCCCCAAAGTTTTCAGCAGGAAAACAATTTCCTCTCAGTTCCCTTGTCACGAGCTCATCAAGATCGATTGCCGTTGATGATGGGTCATTCAGGATGGCCTTGGAAACATTTCCAATCTGACCCATCTGGGCAATCAGTTCTTTCATGTGTTTTGCACCCGCACCTGACGCCGCCTGATATGTCATTGATGAAACCCATTCAATATGTCCGGACGCAAAAAGGCCCGACAGGGCCATCAGCATAAGACTTACGGTACAATTGCCTCCCACATAGTCCCTGACACCGGACATGAGCCCAAAGTCTATAACTGATCTGTTTACCGGATCAAGTACAATAATACTTTCATCTTTCATCCTCAGGGCCGATGCTGAATCTATCCAGTAGCCATTCCATCCATCATTGCGCAGTTTAGGGTAAACCACCTTTGTGTAGTCCCCTCCCTGACATGTTACAATAATATCCAGAGAAGACAAAAGGTCTATATTGTAGGCATCCTTCAATACCGGATCGCCGATACCAACATCCGGAGCCTTTCCTCCAGTATCAGATGTACTAAAAAAAACCGCCTCATAATCTTTAAAGTCATGTTCCTCTCTCATTCTGCCCATGAGCACCGAACCAACCATACCCCGCCAGCCAATAAAACCGACTCTCAACATCATTACCTCCAAAATAGATTTAAAAAATGACGGCCCAATTCCCGGGAGTTTGTAAAAAGGATCAATTTCATGGCACATCCTTGAACAGGCTCATAAAAAATCTCCTGAGAAATAAGGTGCAGAGATTTTATGATTCACAAAAAAAGTTCAGGAGTTCGTTCTGATCCTTTCCGCCATCAATACTTCGGCGGCAAACATACCTAAAAGCAGCTCAGAAACAGGGCTTTTTATTAGTCCTCAAAAAATTCCGAAATATAATTTCAAACATAAAGATTAATTCCGTCCGTTTCAAGAAAAATATCATTCAATTATCATATGTTCAAGTGCCATAGAAACCGATTCGTGAATAACAAGATCTGCATCGGAGTCAAGAGGCGTTTTATCGCGATTTACAATAATCAGCTTTGCCCCTTTTCTGACAGCATGTCCCGGAATTGATGCTGCCGGATATACCACAAGTGAGGAGCCCAGGACAATGCATAAATCACATTCACCGGCATAAAGCATCGCCTGAGTCATCCTGTCCTTGGGCATTGCCTGGCCAAATGACACTGTATCCGGTTTCAACACGCCCTTGCAGTCGTCACAGTATGGGACTTCTATGCCGGAACTTATACGATCCTCAATTTCATCTCTTTCATATTTCTTCCCGCAATGAAGACAGGAAACAGAAAAGGCAGTGCCGTGGACTTCAATAATCTTTTCAGGAGAATTCCCTGCCTTATGGTGCAGATGATCAATGTTCTGAGTGACAACACATAGCAGCTTACCCATGTCTTCAAGCTTCTTTACTGCCATATGTGCCCGGTTGGGAACAGCATCTTTCATGGCAAAATAGGACTCCGTGCTCATCTTCCAGTATTTCTCGCGTGTCTTTTCATCATAAAGGATCCTGTCAAAATAAAAATCAGAAGGATCATACCTATCCCAAAATCCTCCCGGGCTTCTGAAATCCGGGATTCCTGATTCAGTGCTCAGTCCGGCTCCGCTGAACACCAGTATTTTATTGGCCAGGTTTATCATATCCGCACCCTTTGCAAACAAATCGTCCATCAGACAGTTTCCCCCTTTAAAACGTTGCCCTGCCAAAAGCCTGTTTAACAACCTGAATTAATTTCAATCTTTTTGCAATCGAACTAATTTTATCATACACCAATAAATGCGTCTAAACCATATCTAAATGGTAATGAATATACAACCCATGTCTTCAGGGTTAAATATGCCTGTTTTTTCCAGAAGAACCATAATTATTTGGATTCTAATACACAGAATATAGATTGTAACATAAAATAAACTCAATTGTCTATATAGAGGCTTGCCCAATAAATTAATATAGTTTAATATCCCGGAAAGACTGAAAATCAATGAATTATCATTTTTCCAACCACTTTTTTACAATAACTGCAACCCGCTTATGATGAACAGATTCTTTTACCCTGCCAAGGCTCTTTTGCTTGGGTTATTCACTGCTCAGGTTCTTGCCTCGGTTCATATTTATTTATCAAACATATCTCTTTACCGCTTTCTTCTTGCCATTAAAAATTCCGGCTATTTTCCAATACCAAACGAACAATCCATGAAAGGACTCACTGAACTCCACACAGCCTTCTTTGGCGGCCTTTTCTTTACAATGACTATTGGCTCAACCCTTTCTCTATTTGCTATCACTGCAGCGTGGATCTGGCACCGCCTTTTTTTTCGAAACATATATCTGCTTGCACCCTTTTTACTGCTCTGGGCAGCAGTTTTTGTGGCTGTCAATTTTCATGGTTTCTGCCTGCTTAAGTCTTCATGGTTTCTGATAATTCCAGCCGTTGCCTTCACTTCAACATTGAAATGGATACCAGGCAGAATGAACTACCCCGCCGCAGAGCAGCGGGGTATCTTGGAAAGCATTGAACGCCCCGGGCTGCGGTCACTTGTCTGCCTCTGGCAGATTAAACCCTCGTCCACCTCTGGCGGATTAAAGCAGAATACCAAACCAAACACCCTCCTGCACGCAAGCTCAATCATCTTACTCTTAATACTCTGGATACCTCAATTTTCCAATGACATATTCATAGAATTCAGAGACAGATTCCTCCTGTCCAATTCGATTGGGGAAAAAATCAACAGCTTTTACTACAGATATACACTTTATCCTGCCGAGGCATTCAAATCTCTGGATCAAAGGCTCCTTAAGTCCTGTAACCTGAATAGTGTAGAAAAAAAACCTCTTAAGCTTTTACTGGAAAAAGAACTACTGAAACATGACTACCTTTCTCTGCCACAAAATGAGAGAGTTGACCTGCAAATAATCGAAAATGGGGGTTTTTTGATTTTTAAAAACGGTGACAGTACTGTTCTAAGTCTCACTGAAAGGGAATTTCGTTCCAGAACCCGGGTTGTTCTTGAAGAATTTTCTCTGAAAACGGACAGGAATATCCTTTTCAGAAAACTTACCTTCTTTTCAATATTTCTGGGTCTGCCAATAACTTTGTATCTCATGCTCTATACACTGTTTCGTTTTACATTATCCTCAGTCATGTCCCCCGGCAAAGCCGGGGGATTACCCAGGAGAATTTATTTCCAGAAATTTGTAAATTATCCTCTGACAATTTTTATTACCTTTCAATTTATTACCTGCTTGACACTTGAATAAGTTTT
>JAFGMQ010000073.1 GCA_016927455.1 Deltaproteobacteria bacterium | reverse complement strand
TAAAGAACCTGAATAGGGCTTTTTCTGCTTCCACCAGCATAAACACTGCAACGCCAATACCAAAAGGAATCAGCCAGTGACGCGGTTCAAGGGCAGCAGACCCGAAGAGGGCCTGCATAAAGGGGGCATAAACGAACAGCAACTGGAGACCGATGAGTACTCCCACTGCAAGCCATGCGATGGGATTTCCAAGAAGACGCCTTGGATGTATGCTCAACTCCCGCAGGTACCGGCTGTTGAACAGGTAGAATATCTGCCCGAATACCAGGGTATTAACAGTCAAAGTCCGGCTCAAATCCATAGGTATACCGTTCCGGGTCTCAAAAAGGAATACGGCTATGGTAGCGCCTCCGATCAGGACAGATACGAAACCTATTCGCCACAGGAAGGCCCCGCCAAGTATTGACTCATCCGGCTTGCGGGGAGGCCGGTCCATAAGGCCTGGTTCGGCCGGTTCAAAAGCCAGGGAAAGGGCCAGGGTCACGGCAGTAACCATATTCACCCACAGTATCTGCACCGGTGTCAAGGGCAGGACCATGCCGAAGGCAACAGCAGTCAGAATGACGAGGGCCTCTGCGCCGTTTGTAGGAAGTATGAAAAGAATGGCCTTGCGCAGGTTATCATAAATAGTGCGCCCCTCTTCAACCGCACGCTCAATGGATGCGAAGTTGTCGTCAGCAAGGACAATCCGGGCTGCTTCTTTGGTTGCCTCAGTGCCTTTAATGCCCATAGCCACACCAACATCAGCCCTCTTTAGAGCGGGCGCATCGTTTACTCCGTCTCCGGTCATTGCCACAATTTCGCCATTAGCCTGCAATGCCATAACCAGGCGAAGTTTGTGTTCGGGACTGGTCCGCGCGAATATCACATTGTCCTGCACCATATCTTGCAGGTCTTCGTCAGATGCCGATTCCAGTTCTGCTCCTGTCACGGCCTGCTTCCCATCCCCGATGCCCATCTCTCTGCCGATAGCACTGGCTGTATCTGCATGGTCGCCGGTTATCATTATCACCCGAATACCAGCCCTGCCGCAGGTCTGAATCGCCTCAACAGCCTCGGGCCTGGGTGGATCTATTATACCTGCCAGGCCTGCGAATACCATGTCCTTTTCCACATCACTCATGGAAAGCGTATTTTTTTCTGGTCCGGCATCACGGACAGCAGCAGCGAGAACCCTCTGTCCCATTTTTCCCAGTTTATTTATCTCCTCCTGCCAGAAAATCCGGTCCAGGGGCTCTGTGGATCCGTCCTCCCGAACCTGAAACTGGCAGCGATCCAGCAGATAATCCGGCGCACCTTTAAGCATGATTCGGGCACCGCCTTCGGGATGCCGGTTGAGGGTAGCCATAAACTTGTTTTCCGATTCGAAGGGGATCACATCTATCCGTTTAAAGTCTGTGGCATTGAACCCGGATTTGCGGGCCAGAGTCAACAGTGAACCTTCGGTCGGTTCTCCGACCAGTTTCCAGTGTCCGTCCTCTTTGCGTATCTCAGAATCATTACATACGCTCATGACTTCAATGAAAGTCCGAAAATCCATGCGGTTATCAATAGATGCCTCCTTCCCTTCAAGGGTTATTCCACCCTCCGGCGCATAACCGGTGCCGGACACATCGTAGTGACCCGCCCTCGTTACAACATGGCGTACAGTCATCTCGTTGCGAGTGAGGGTTCCGGTCTTGTCGGAACAAATGACCGTAACCGATCCGAGAGTTTCGACCGCATTAAGTTTACGGGTAATGGCGTTGCGTCTTGCCATGCGCTGGACACCAAGCGCCAGTGTGATGGTAAGTATAGCCGGCAGCCCTTCGGGTATGGCGGCAACACTGAAACCAATAGCGGCAAGGAACAAATCCGCTAAACCGAACCCATGGAAAAACCATCCAGCAAGACCCATAAGGACAGCCATACCCAGAATAACCACCGAAAGTCCCTTGCCAAAGCTCTTCATCTGTCTGGTGAGGGGTGTCTCCAGAGTCTCAACATCAACGATCATCCTGTTGATACGGCCCAATTCGGTTGAGATACCGGTAGCGCTGACTACCCCCAAACCCCTCCCTGCGACTACCAGAGTACCCGAATAGGACATACAGTTACGGTCACCGATACCCGCAGAAGCATCTGCGGGCTCAGTACTCTTTTGTGATGGCACCGACTCTCCGGTCAGGGCGGATTCTTCTATTTGCAGATTTGTTGATTCCAGGAGCCTCATATCAGCAGGCACCCTGTCACCTGAGCGTAGACGCACAATATCGCCGGGAACGAGTTCTTCGGCATTAATCTCTGCCCATTCGCCGTCCCGCAGAACATGTGCCTTAAGAGACAGCATCCTGCGTATTCCCTTCAGGGCATCTTCAGCCTTTCCCTCCTGAATGAAGCCGATGATGGCGTTGATGACAACCACTGCCAGGATTACGCCTGTATCCACCAAGTGACCCAGAATGGCCGTAATGACCGTTGCACCAAGAAGGATATAAATCAGCAGGTCATTGAAATGTTTAAAAAAGCGTTTGAGGAGTCCTTCCTTCTGAGAAGCAGGCAGCCGGTTCGGCCCGGCATCTTCAAGCCCTATGGCAGCCGCCTTTGAATCAAGACCATCCTGACTGCTCTCCAGTTTTTCAAGAACTTCCTCGGGGCTGAGGGCGTGAAAATTGGCAATGTCATGTTTATGTGTCATCTCATCATCCCGATCAATTGTGATTATGCCCCTGCAAACAGGCTTTAGGCACAAAATGGTATCTTTTCCCGGCGCATTTGAGCCCCTGAAAATGCAATATTATAGCATATAGAACGCAGAAGTCTAATCAATGCGCTTCAACTTTTTGCAGTACGAACGGGCGAGATCAACATAAAGCTGCTTTCCCCATGTCCAGTAATCCTTGTGCCTGTCTTTAATATCCCCCGCTATCTTCCCGGGAACACCGGTGACAAATTTCTCCGGGCCAATCTCAGTCCCCTGGGTTAGTACACATCCTTCAGCAACAATCGACCACCTGCCTATAATAACATTCATGCTGATTATTGCGCCCATTCCAATAACTGCAAAGTCATCGATATGGTCCCCGTGAATTATAGCACCGTGCCCGATGGTTACCCGTTCGCCCAGAACGCTTAAACCGTCCGGGCGAATATGGATAACTGCATTTTCTTCCACCGCAGTTCCCGGGCCAAGGCGGATGCTCCCATAATCGCCTCTCAGGATTGCCCCGTGTCCTATATAGCAGTCATCTCCGATAACCACATCACCAATTACACGCGCGGAATCGCTCACATAACATCCGCGGCCTGCTTCAGGCACTCTATCCCCGAATTGATAAAAGGCCATGCGACATACTCCTCTTCCGGTTTTATCCTCACTGCAGGATTTATATTTGAAGGAATATCCACGGTATTCCCCCTGATTCATAATACTGCAATATTATAGCCAGGATATAAATATTTCTGTTTATGGTTTGTAAAACAACTGATATTCCTGGGGGAAAATTATTCCGGGCGGAATTTAGACACCACGACCTCGGAGGTATAACAATTGACCGGCCTGTTTCTTTCGGGGAATTGGAAGGGTAATGTACCCCCGGCATACAGGATAAAATCACAGGTCATTGTATCAACCTCTATTACAAAGCCATCAAAGTTCTTATAGAGGCACTTCAACTCCTGAATAACAAAAGTGGTATCGCCTTCATTCTTCAACACCCCTTTTGTAATACTCTTTTCTCCATTGTATTCGGATGAACACTCTAATCTTATATTTTTCTTAAGATCATTTTGAATATTATCCATATGGATTAAAAACTCCTCTTTTACTGTTTTAAAAAGCTCCGGCACCTGATATAAAAGCTACTCCAGAGTAAACCGTGAACCGACGCTGTTCAGGATAAACGCAGCAGGAAATGCCTCGGAAATCCGTTTAATTGCCTTCCAGCCTGTACAATGCATTGGCACTATGATTTTAGGATCCGCCTCTTTTAATTTTTCGATCGTTTTCTCAATAATCGGCTCAAAAGCTGGCCCTGAGAGATGGAAACCGCCCAGAATCATTTGCACATTATCAATGCCGGTCATTTTACCTGCATAACGCAGGGTATTGATTATCCCGGCATGAGCACAGCCTGATATTAAAACCATACCCTTACCCTTCAGATTAATAACTATGGATTGATCATCGGAAATTGGATCCTTTACAAGCTCTCCTTCCTTTTCCATGAAAGCATTCGGAAACCCAAGCTCAAAATCGGTTGAACGCTCAATCTCACCGGTTACGAGTATGGCGTTATCAGCTATAAGGCTGGGGCCTTTTGATTCCATTACTTCAGCACCGTGTTTTTCAAGTTCACTCTTAATAAGTGTAACAGGGAACCTGTCCCTTGTCCCATCGTCTCTAACCACGTACCTTGGAGAAAAAAACGCAGATGGGTGGGCCAGAAGTGGTATCTTCTCATCAAGCATATCAAGAATAGGATAGAGGGCTCCGGAATGGTCCATATGGCCATGACTGATCACAATGCATTCAAGGCCGGCTTCCTCTACATCAATGCCGAGCTGTCTCAGGTTATGGGGGACGCCTATGTCTGTATAACCGGCATCAAAAAGGATAGTATGTCTGTCTTCCCCCTTCCATACTGTTACAAGAAGTGACAGTCCATGTTCAGCAAGAAAGGTATTTTTCATGATTTCCCCTTCTTTTGCTGTATGGGGGCGTGAAACGACATCCTTATCCTTGAGCAGAACATCCGAATAATTATCCATTAACGTTACGATCTCGACACGATCAACTTCCTCCAGCGGGAGTGGAAAAGGGTTCATTTTTCCTCCATTCTTTCTGCAGGTAACAGCAGGTTTGTTTATTTTTTCAGTATTGTAAGACGCCTGGTTCCCCTGATCTGCCTGAAGTTGGCTCCTTCGCTGATGCAGCGGAGAGCCAGAACCGGATCGACAACCCTTGTACCGGAAACGGCATCTACACCATAATCGAAAAAAATCGGTGAAAGCGGGGCGGTATCTCCCAGCAGGATAATGAAGGCCTTGGGATTACACAGGTTAATCAGATGATCAAATGAATGATTTGTAAGAGAAGTTCCCGTTATAGCAACAATATCTGCCTGTGGAATCAATGAGTCTGCATCATTTTCGCTGAAATCACCATATCCCGGATTTTTTTCTATAACCCAGAGCGTGTCAGCAGCTTCACGGACTTTCGGAACAAAAGGAAAATGACCCACAATGGCAACCTTCTTGCCTTTTCCTTTTTCCATTATGATTTCAGCCGCATTAAGTTCAATGCAGATCGTTTGATCAACTTCGAGTAGCGAATTTATTGCAGCCATTCCTATCGCTGCTTCCAGTATGCTTTCGGACCAGGCGAAACGTACAAGTTCAGATGCGCTTTTATCTATCAGAAACCCCGGCTCTTTGACGTATGGCGGTTCCTGGCGTAATGCATCTTTAGGCAGGGTTGCTGCGAGACCGCAATAACGTGTCATCACGCCGGTATGAAAAATCCCCTGACGAATGTCCTTTACAGAAGCTTCAACGTCCAGAACAGATACTAAATCATCAAGGATTTTCATCTGGATTCCTCTTGACGTTTATTCCCTTTAAAATAATATCACCCTCTTCAACGCCTATATCATCTGCTATCACATGACATTTTGCCTTAAGGAGGAAGAAGATGGGCTTTTTTTCATCGGAAAGGCCCTCGTAATTGCCCTGCCCCTTACTTATTATAAAGCCTGAATTGCTAAATAATGTTCTGAATTCCCCACTGCATGTCTTAAGAACAGTACCAGGTGCCTTTGTTCCGGAAGACATTATGGTAGCAACCCTGTCAATCCCCGCCTGGACAGCATCATCATATGTAGCGTCATTAATGACAGGGATATCTCTTACCACATACACAGCAGGTTTATTCATCTCTTCAATCAGTATCCTGTCAAATACACATTCCCCTGCATTGTCTCCAATAAATAAGACATGATCGGCCTGATCAAGGCAATTGACAAACTCACTGTAATCAAATAAGGCAAAATCCATCGCAAGTATCTGGGCTACATCCTTTTCAAGATCAAAATCCCTTGTTACGCCGAAATCCATAACGTTTCCGGCCACAGACACTCTTATTGCGGTCAAAAGCCTGTCATCAGAATTCTCAACCTGCTTTTTCAGAGAGTGATACATGGATAATGCCCTTTGAGTCGTCTCATCTTTGATTTCTCTGTAAGGGTCATGGTTCCCTATAATCTCACGTACCTTCTGGTGTATAATCATGCCTGATTCCGGAGGGGTGTTTTCAGCCGGAATGTCTTTGAACATCATACCAACTTCATCGAGAAGTTTTTTTATCTTCCCTTCGTCTTCTGTTGCTATCCTGCCTATTCGAAGTGCCTGCTTTAAAAAGCATGGAAAACAATCAAGATAGTTCTTCATTATTTAATACCCGGGGGGTGTTGTAATACAGGTTACTGCTTTACTCACGTGTCATGGGGGTTCCGCACTTGGGGCACTTCTGCTCATAACATTGCTGTCCAAGCTGATGAACAGATTTTTCACCACAGTTAGGGCAAACGCAGTTGCCACCGGGACCAGCCGCAGAACCACCTCCCCGGCCTCGCCCCTGGCCGCCTCTTCCCATACCGGCACCGCCTCCGCGTCCTCTGCCAGTTCCCGGCCCTTTTCCTGATGGGCCTGTTCCATCTCCTCTTGGCATTGTTTATACCTCCGATTTTATCAGTGTGTCAGATTAATGAACTACCCCGCAGCAAGCTACGGGGTATCAACCGTCATTCCGGCCTTACTCTTTGCGTCTGGTCCTGTAATCCTCTATCGCCGCCTTAAGCGTATTTGCAGCAAGGAGTGCACAGTGCTTGTGTTCCTCAGGCAAATCACCCAGTATTTCAAGAATAGTCTCATCAGTAATATCAAAAACTTCATCCGGCTTTTTCCCAAGAGACAGTTCAGATGCAAATGAACCACACATCATGCTGGCCCCGCAGCCATCTGTTTGAAATTTTGCTTCTTTAACCCTGTCATTTTCCAGGCTTAAATATATGGTCATGGTGTCACCGCATGGTCCGGTAATACGACCATAACCACTGGGGTTTTCAATGACTCCCATATATTTTGGATTCATCCATCTCTCAAAGCCAACATCACCATATTCAGCTCTGGTTTCATCGTATATTTGCTTCTGCAGCCCTTCAACGAATTCATCGAGATTGTTGCTCATCAGACCGCCCTCTCAACTTCATTGTACTTGATAATCTGAAATTAATATTCAAACGCCTTCCAACCTGTTCCGGAGATGATGGCTTCCCTGCTGATACCTGTCATGGAACAGCAAAAATCAACACGCTGCTGAGCTATCAATTCAAACTGACTCTGAAAGGCATTTTATTTACATTATTGTAAAGCAGAGCTACCTGCCTTTTCTGTTAATGATATAACCTTGTCCACTATCCTGCTGAATTCCTGAGAATACAACTTGCTGTTATCATCCAGAAAATCCATATTTCCAGTGTCGCCTTTTGATACGACCTCAGGTTCCATGGGCAGAGAACCTAAAAGGTTCAACCCTTCTTTTTGTGCAGTCGTAATGCCTCCCTGCGTTTTAAAAACCTCAATCATTTTTCCGCAATGCGGGCATTTTAAACCGCTCATATTCTCTACAAGGCCAAGCATCTCCATATTCACCTTGCGGCAGAAATTAATTGATTTTCTTACATCCGCAAGAGAAATTTCCTGAGGTGTTGTAACAATAAGTGCCTTTGCATCCGGTATAGTCTGAGCAACGGTTAAAGGCTCGTCTCCTGTACCTGGAGGAGAATCAATTACCAGATAATCAAGATCAGACCATTCAATATCGGAAATAAACTGCCTTATAACACCTATCTTAAGCGGCCCTCTCCATATTGTTGCAGAGTCCTTGTCTTCTCCCATCAGAGATTCGATAGAAATCACATACATATTTGGCATATACCTGACCGGATGAGCTTTTCCATCCCTGATTCCAGGCCCAATGCCGCCTTTTAGGCCAAGCATGCGCGGGATACTTGGACCATGGAGATCTACATCCATAAGACCAACTCTGTAACCCCTCTTTGCAAGTGATACAGACAAATAGGCAGCCACACTGCTTTTTCCAACGCCACCCTTGCCACTCATAACCAGTATCTTGTGTCTGATCTGGCCCAATACTTCCTTGATTTCCCTGTCCTGTATTTGATGCGCATCCTGTTGACCGCTAAGGCCACAGTTTTGATTTTCATCTGCCATTTATAAGCAACCTCCCCTTATCACACTAAATTACTTTCTATTAAAAGTGTTGGATTTTTCTAAAAGCATACTATTTCATTTATTTTTCTTAATTTCTTTTGAAGAATACACATGTTCAGATAGCAGGCATTTACAATAATAACCCTGTAACGTAAATTTTTCTGCTCAATCTATTATTGACGGCCAAAACCTCCGCCACCACCTCTGCCTCCGCCACCCATGCCTCTGCCTCCGCCCATACCGCGACCCATACCGCGTCCGCCACCCATACCTCCACCCGTGCCAAAGTGATCCTGAACATTTGGCCCGGAAGAATGGGACACATTCCCGGATTTAAACTGATTCACAGCATCTCTTACCTGGCCACTTACTCCGGTAATCACCTGAATTCCTGCGGTGCTGAAAACCTGAAATGCATTAGGGCCGCAGTTTCCGGTCAAAACATTAGAAACACCCTTGCTGGCTATAAACTGAGCAGACTGGATGCCCGCCCCTCCTCCTGATGCGATATTGGGGTTTGAAAATGCCTCAAATTCAAGTGTATCAGGATCTATAACCAGAAAATAAGCACAGCGTCCAAAACGTGGATCTACTGAATCATCGAGTGTCGGACCTGTTGAACTGACTGCTATTTTCATTTTATTCCTCCTTATTGAGGGCAATCACCCTCTAAACTTAACAACTTTGAAACCATCATTAATAAATTTGTATCTCTCTAAATATTGTTCAGCGCCTATGGCAATAAACTGCGCTTCAGGGCAATTCATGCAGTCAAACTGACTGCCTTTTCCTATCCTCAGGAAGCCCCCATAAATGTCAGTGTATCACCATTATTCAGGAGCTTTTCCATTCGATCTTCAATAAGATACTCCTTTCCATTAAGTACTACCCTGATTTCCATATCAATATCGCCTTTATCGTTCAGCAATGCATTTTTCATTGCAGTACCGAATTTCTTAACCAGTTCTCTGATAAGATCCCCCAGCGTCTTGCCGGGAAATTCCATGGCAAATTCTTTCTTTTTTTTCAGCGTCTTGTAGAGGATCGGCATGCCGTTGAACTTGAGGTGAACATTCATTTACAGACCTCCATTCCTGTTTCCTTTCAGTGATCGCAGATATTCCCACACACTTCAAGGGTATCACCAAGAAAGGCTGTTACGAGACTTTCAGGTGTTCCTCCCGGAGCACCCACAAGAACCCTTATACCGTTCTCAGCAAAGAGGTCCTGCGCCCTCGATCCCATACCCCCGGCAATAATCACATTTGCCCCGCGCTCTGCAAGCCAGCGTGGCAGTAAACCAGGCTGATGAGCAGGCGCAGTCACCTGTTCATTTTTAATTATGGACTGACTTTCCGGATCAACATCTATCAAGGCAAAGGCCTCGCAATGTCCGAAATGCATGGCAAGCTGTCCGTTTGCAACTGGTATTGCTATTCTCATATACTATCTCCTTTTAATATTTATTCTCAGCATTTTTCCTCTAAACACAATTACCTTTATAGGCTTATTAAAATAAACAGCCTCCTGTTAATTCCTTATTAATGTATTCATCTTTTAAGATATGTCAAAAAAAAACTATATGTGAGGACTTCTCCTACCAGTGCCCTTCAACATTAGGAGACTCAGCAGTTTTAAGCTCACCTTTCCTGAAGTTTTCAATAACCCGGGCGACTGTCCCTTCTGCCCCTATAACCACTTTAATGCCCGCAGCCATAAGAGTTTTAAATGCCTTTGGCCCGCAGTTCCCGGTAATAACAACTTCAGCTCCAAGTCTTGAAACGTTCTGGGCTGCCTGAATACCGGCGCCTTGTGCCGCATTAAGATTTTGAGTATTATCAACAGACTCAAATTTATCTGAATCGGTATCATAGACAATAAACTTCTGAGCCCTTCCAAAACGCGGGTCCAGTTGTGCATCCAGTGTATCGCCGCTTGTAGTAATAACAATTTTCATTATTGATCCTTTCTCTACGAAATCAATGTTACCGTAATTAATGAAAGCTCCTGATGAATCCCGGAACCCTCTACTGTTTAACTTAACTAATAACTGTTGAGTGCCTGCAGTAAAAGTTATCCTGTTCCAATCAAAGTCATGCATTTCCGCGTTTCGTCCGATTGTGGTGTCGTCTTCCTTGTTTAACCTTATGGTTTGATTGAATATTTTTTGATTTAACCCCCTGGCCGGAACAGAAACTGATATTTCGACCGCAGCAACCCGGCATTGCCATGTCGGGAGCGGGAAGCATGCCTGACAGAAAGGCTTCTATAACTTCCTCAACTTCTCCGGCCACAAACGGAATCATCTTGATACCGTAAGAGCCTATAAGCCCGGCCAGAGGCCGGGAAATGGCACCGCATATGAGATGGTCAATCTCCATTGACGCCAGTCTTTTTGCCTTTAAAATCGGGGCATCCTCAAGATATTCCTCCCTGCGCCCTACAACAACACCTTCCCTGACAACTACTACCAGGATATGGCGTGACACATCGAACACAGGTGATACTCGACCTTGCCACTCTGCAAGAGCTAATTTCATAAAGAGGTCCCCCCGACTGCCTTTCTATTCAGCATAAAACATGCCAACAGGCGCATTTAATCCTGTGGAATTGCATGATATCGAAATAACAATTAATTATGGCAAAAAAGTCAATTTCAGAATACATATTGAGTTGCAGTCATGCAACTATGTTAAAATTGTAACAGTGCATATCAGCCACCTTTTAAAAATTCACATCTTGACATATTACGAAGCTTTAAATATCAAATATGAAGTGTGGTATAAAGATAGTGTCATATCAACGATACTTTGTCATTTCGAAGGAGTATTCACGACTGAGATATTTTAAATTTGTCCCGGAGTTTATCCCGATGAAAATCGGGGGTCGAAACGGCATTTCCTGATTGAGGCGACACTGGATTTGAGGCAATGCAAATGTCCATATTTTAAAGACGCCTGTATTTCAAGGAAGAAAATCGAGGCAAACATGAACAAACATTTTACGGCTCCGGCAGTCTTAATTGCCGCCTGCGCAGCCATATTCTGGCCTGGAGCCTTTATCTTCAGCTTTCCAGGCATCGTGGGACAGTACTGGCAAACTGCCTTTTCGGTGGGCAGGGGAGCTATAGGCCAGATACTTTTTTTTGTCCTTGCCGCAGTGGGTATATTTATGTTCCTGACCGGGCGATGGCAGGAAAAAATCGGCCCGGCATGGTTAACGGCAACTGGAGGGATGCTTTGCGGGATAAGCACCATAGCAGTAGGTTATGCCTCAAGCATCGCTCATGTATACTTATGGGCATTTCTCGTCGGAGCTTCCTCTTCTTTTATCTATATACCGGCAATTACTGTAGTTCAGCAATGGTATCCGGGCAGACGCGGACTGGTTTCGGGCCTGGTAAGCATGGTTTTCGGCCTTTCAGCCGCAGTTATGTCTCCTGTTTTCAATAAAATGCTGGGATCTATGGACTACAGATCCATGACCCTTGTCCTGGGCATTATTGCATTGATCTCCGGTCTGGCCTCGGCCAGGTTTGTTCAATCTCCTGAATCACAGTCAACAACAGGCAAAAAGCCTGCAGGGCAAATTCCTGTTCCCGGACTTTCTTTATCTGTATCTGAAAGCCTCCGAACCAGATCTTTCTGGCTTCTATGGCTTACATGGGCACTGGCTGGCGCGGCAGGCATTGCTATGGTAAGCCTTTCAGCTCCCTTCGGCATTTCAAGGGGTTTTACCATGCAGGAAGCAGTCCTGATACTGACCGCATTCAATCTTACAAACGGGCTTAGCAGGCTGATCAGCGGTCATCTTTCAGACATCTTTGGCCGTAACGTGACCATGACACTCTCATTTCTTGCTGCAGGGTGTGCATATCTGCTTATGCCTCATTTAGAAGGTCTCATATTGCTTGCGGTACCTGCTGCGGTTGTCGGATTTGCCTTCGGGACCCTCTTTGCGGTATCTGCTCCTCTTACAGCCGACTGTTTTGGAATGAAGCATTTCGGAGCTGTATTCGGTCTGGTATTCACGGCCTACGGTTTTCTGGCCGGCACCCTCGGACCAGGTTTAAGCGGACATCTGCTCGATGCAACAAATGGGAATTTCAAGGCAGTTTTTTTCTATCTGGGATTTTTTTTCTTTATATCGGCATTATTAATTAAATTCACAAAACCTCCTGGACCCGCATAATAAGCAAATGAACTACCCCGCCGCAGGGCAGCGGGGTATCTTGAAAAGCATTGAACGCCCCACGGGGCGGGGACTCGTCCGCCTTTTACCAGCCTTCAAAAGATTACCTTTCCAGACTAATCAAAATATGTTATCCTTTAATTAAAATAAACCTGATTTGTGGAGCTAACATCATTATGCCGTACAATACAGCTTTAAGAAATTACGGGGCAAAGCGGATTGAAGAAATTGAAACCGCAGATATCCTGATTGGTATCCCCTGCTATAATAATGAAAAAACCATCGAACATGTAATACAGATGGTCTCACATGGACTTGCCAGATATTTCAATGACCGGAGATGTGTTATTTTTATTGCTGACGGGGGCTCAACGGATGATACCCGTGAGGTTGCCAGGGATTTTCAGCTGAAACCCTGGCAGGAAAAAGTTATTACAATATACCGCGGACCTGCAGGTAAAGGAACAGCCCTGAGATCCATACTCGAATCCGCTGATAAACTTAAAGTCAGGGCATGCGCTGTCGTGGACTCAGATCTTCGCAGCATCACACCTGACTGGGTCAAATATCTGCTTGATCCTGTTTTTGAGAAGGGCTATGAATTCGTGGCGCCTGTTTATGTGAGGCACAAATACGATGGAACCATTACCAACAATGTGGTTTACAATCTCACAAGGTCTCTTTACGGGAAGCGTATACGACAGCCCATAGGAGGAGACTTCGCCTTTTCCGGTGACCTTATTAAATTTTACATTGATCAGGAAGTCTGGGAAACCGATGTGGCCCGTTTCGGCATCGATATATGGCTGACCACAACTGCAATCACTCATAATTTCAGAATCTGTCAGTCAAACCTCGGCGTTAAAGTCCATGACGCCAAAGACCCTGCACAGCACCTTGGGCCAATGTTCCGCCAGGTAATATGGACCATCTTTTTTCTCATGGAAAACTACGAAAGCGCCTGGAAAAACATCAATGGAAGCGAACCCGTTGAAACCTTCGGCTACGCAGGTCACATGGAACCTGAAGCAGTGAGCGTTAATCTTGAGGGGATGATTGAAAACTTCAAGACAGGATTCCGCCAGTTTTCTGTCCTGTGGCAGGAAATATTCTGTGAAGACAGCTTTGAACAAATCAATAAGGCCTCAAAACTTGACGTCTCGGATTTTCATTTTTCTACCGATGCATGGGTACAGATCCTTTATGAACTCGCCGCAACCTTCCATTCATGGAAAATCAACCGCTATAAACTGATTGACCTTATGACTCCGCTTTATTACGCCCGCGTTGCCTCTTTCGTAAAACAAAGCTGGAATATGACTTCTCTTGAAGCGGAAGAACTGGTTGAAGAACAGGCCATGAAATTCGAGAAACACAAAGGGTATCTGATAGCCAGCTGGGATGAAAAATCCGGGGAACTGCCGGAAAAAAATCAGTAACACTGCTTTTTCACAGAAATTTCCTTTTATTATTCTGCCGGTATCAGGTCTGAGATAAGGGAATAGGCCTTACTGAGGTGTGTATTTCTTTTAGTCAATTCTCCTGGGAAGGGGCCCTTTCCGAACTCAGCGCTTCCCTTACACTCTCAGCCAGGTCCTTCATGGAAAAGGGCTTCTGGATAAAACAGGTCCCTTCGTCCAGGACCCCGTGGTGGGCGATAACATTGGCTGTATAGCCCGACATATACAGGCAGTTTAGTTCAGGATACAGGGCCAGGAGATTTTTTGCCAGTTCCCGGCCATTCATTTCAGGCATTATAACATCGGTCATCAGCAGGTTAATGTCGCCCGCATGTTCCCTGGCAAGCCCTATAGCCTCTCCAGGGGTATGTGCAGGCAGAACTGTGTAGCCGAGTTCCTCGAGCATTGTCATGGCCACATCCAGAATCATGTCCTCGTCTTCAACCAGCAGGATGGTTTCATTGCCGGAAGTTGCCGCCGGCTTCTCAAAGTCTTTCACTGGTATCTTATCTGACCCGGCCGTATGCCTTGGCATGTAAATTTTAAATACCGTTCCCTGTCCCGGTTCACTGTAAACATTTATGAACCCGTTGTTCTGCTTTACAATTCCGTAAATCGTGGCAAGGCCCAGGCCGGTACCCTTGCCGACCTCCTTGGTGGTAAAAAAGGGCTCAAACAGTTTATCCAGGGTTTCCCTGTTCATGCCGCAACCGTTATCGCTCACAGCAAGCATGACATAATCGCCGGGAATAAATCCCGTGTGCGTGGCGCAATAATCCTCATCGAATTCAATCGTGCCGGTTTCAATAGTAATCCTTCCCGGAACATTGTCTATGGCATCCCTGGCATTGACGCACAGATTGGCAAGAATCTGGTCGATCTGAGATGGGTCCGCCTTGACAGGCCACGGATTTCTCACCGGAATCCAGGCCAGGTCAATGTCCTCGCCTATCAACTGCCTCAGCATCTTCAGCATTCCTTTAACGGTCTCATTCAAATCTATCACTTTAGGCGCGTAAGTCTGTTTGCGTGCAAAGGCAAGCAGTTGCCTTGTGAGAACGGTGGAGCGCTCTGCGGCCTTGCGGATTTCCTGCAGCCTGCCCTGTGCGGGGCTGGAGGAGTCCACGTTTTTCAGAGCAAGTTCCGTGTTGCCAAGAATCACACCCAGCATATTGTTGAAGTCATGAGCGATACCCCCTGCCAGCCGACCTATCGACTCCATCTTCTGGGCCTGGTTAAACTGGGCCTGGAGCTTTTCCCTTTCCTCCTCTGCCCTCTTTCTTTCGGTGATATCCAGCGCCGTAAAGGTAACTCCTTTAGACAGGTCATTCAGATCAATGGGGGTTGAACTGAGCAGCACATCAATGACCGTTCCATCCTTGCGCCTCCAGCGGGTCTCCACTGTTCCTGTGCCGTATCTGCTGATCTGGGCATATTTCTCGCGCCCCACAAATTCATACTCCTCATCACCTGGATAGAGCATCCTGGCATTCTGTCCTGCAAGTTCCTCCTCAGAATATCCCAGCATCTTGACCATTTGACGGTTGCACTGCTGTATCACACGGTCGATGACAACCCCAATACCTATGGGCGCGCTCCGGAAGACGCTCTGTATCCGATTTTCACTCTCACGAAGCGCCTCCTCCGTCTTTTTACGCTCAGTGATATCGGCAGCTATTTCCATCCTCACCATGCGTCCGTCTATCCATCGAATTGAACTGTCACGACAATCATACCATCTCCCATTGAGCCTGTTCTGAGACTCCCATTGATATACTCCGGCAGTTCTGCCATCCTGAGACAGGAGTTTGTCGTTCGTGCAGAATGGACAGGGGCCGTCTAAAGACTGAAGCGCTCTCCAGCATTTCTGTCCGATGATATCAGCACCCCATGCATCAAGGCCGTACTTATTGACAAACAGCAATTCATAGGTCTGCATATCCGCTATGTATATAAATGCATCAATGCTGTTCATTACCATCCGCAAGCGTTCATTTGATTCAAGCAGCTCTTCCTCGGCCTTCTTGCTCTCGGTAACATCATCCAGGGTCCCTTCATAATACAGTGTACGGCCATCTTCATCCCTTACAGCACGGGCGTTAAGCGAAGCCCATATGGGTGTGCCGTCTTTTTTAAGAAGTCTTGTCTCGAAACCGTTCACCGTACCTTCCGTTTCAATGATCTTTTTGAAGTTTTCCCTGTCTTTTGGGTCGGCATAGTGCTGTTTCCCGATATCAGTGAAATACTCCATGAATTCCAGCGGGCTTTCAAATCCGAAAAGCTTTGCAATATAAGGGTTGGCAGAGAGAATCCTGCCGTCCGGGGTGGTCTGGAAAAAACCTTCCACTGCATTTTCAAAAAGAGAGCGGTATCTGGCCTCACTTTCCTGAAGTTCAGAGTTCTTTTTGTACAGTTCATGTTCCGTTAACTGGCCTATTTCCTTTGCCATCATTCCGATTTCATTGTCCGGATAGCTATAATCACCGCTGTCACTGTCTTCTTCACCGGCAATGATTTTCCTCATTTTTTTACTCAACTCAAACAGAGGCCTGCTGAAGCTCCTGCCCAGCAGAGTACTCTGCACAATTCCCAACAGAAGGGCAAAGAGGGCAGTCAGGCCAACAACTGCGATCACCTTCGCTATAATCGGTTTGAGAACTTCTCTCTCTTCCACAACTGTCACAATTGACCAGCCTGTCAAGGGCGATCTCTTGAAATGAGCGAGAAATTCAGCTTTATTCCATGTGTATTTAAATTTTCCTTCCCTTCCCTTCCATACGGCTTCCTTTATTTCCGGAAAAGACATGTTTAAAAGAGTCTCGTCACGATGCAGGATTATTTCCCCTTTTCTGTTAACAACAAAACTGTGGGCTGTTTCGTATTCATCATGCTGTGATAAGAGCACCGCAATCCGGCTGATTGAACAATCGACAGTCACAACGCCCTCATATATGCCTTCAGGCCCCATGAATGCCCTGCTTGTTGAAATCAGCCATTCTCCGGTCTTAATCTCCTGGTATGGCAGCCCGATTGATGTTAACGGCCTGGAATCCATGGCGGCCTGATACCATGGGCGTATTGTCGGGTCATAGCCATCAGGAGGCGTATAGTCGTTTATAAGCAGCAGACCCTTTTCATAACCGGAATAGATATATGTTATATTATTATTTGCCCTGGAAACTGACCTGTACAAATCCAGAATGCGCTGATGATCTTTCCCAGCCTTCAAAGCCGCTGCCCGTATTTCTCTGTTGTCATGCAGCACTTCAACGGTATTGCTGATCTCTTTAAAAAACCCTTCAACAAAAAAAAACACAGCGTGATTTGTTTTTTTTATTACAGCCAGAGCCTTGGAAATTTCGGAATGATAGAGAGTGAATGAGAGGAATATGCCGAAAAAGGCAACAACAACCAGTGAATAAAGAGCACTGCTCCGGAATATCTCCTTTTTGATGCTTGATTTATAATGAATCTGCCCGGAGGACCTGTTCATTAGGTTGTCCTTGCCTGATTAGATGGTGTATTTGAATGCCCTAATCCATATTTATTTTAATACCTCAAAACGCCTATATTTGTCAATTATAACAAAAATTAGCCTTATTTATTTATAAAAAAAGATCAAACTTTATTTTTGTAATGTGGATAATACTGCGAACTGGAATTTGATTTTTCATTAAAAACAGGTGAGTACTCAGTCCTGCGCATGTCTGTTATTATCTTTTATCAGCCATGCGAGGCGGATGGGTCTGTTGTTGAGAAACATATATTCCGGTCACAGCAGCCCTGTGCTGAAGTACCTCTCTGCCCTGTCCGGAAGCACAGTGGCTATAACCCATTCCGGCTGTTCTCCGGCAATCTGTCTTGCTGCCCAGATATTTGCCCCGGATGAAGTTCCGCACAGAAGCGAATTTGTCGATGCAAGCCCCCGAGTTGTTGTAATTGCATCATCATCAGTTACCTCGATTACCCTGTCTATCAGGGATACATCAAGGATATCAGGTATGAATCCGTCTCCGATACCCTGAATCTGGTGCAGACCTGGTTCATGACCAAGAAGGGCAGACACATTTTTGGGTTCAACTGCCACTATCATAACGTCGGGATTGTTTTTCTTGAGAAAGGAACCAACCCCCTGAATTGTCCCTCCGCTTCCAATACCTGAAACAAAGGCATCAATTCTGTTTCCCGACTGCCTCCAGAGCTCAGGCGCGGTATATTCATAGTGTGCCAGTGCATTATTTTTATTTTTAAACTGCTGGGGCATGTAGGCATTATATTTCTCAGCCAGTTCTTCTGCCTTTCTTACTGCACCTGCTATACTATCCCGGTCAGGAGTGAGGATAAGTTTTCCGCCAAGGACCTTGATTATATTTTTCCTTTCTTCACTCATCCCTTCGGGCATTACAATATAGACATCATATCCCTTTGCAACCCCGACAAGAGTTATTCCTATCCCGGTATTGCCCGATGTTGGCTCAACGATCTTCATGCCCGGCCTGAGAATCCCGTCCCGTTCTGCCGCTTCTATCATTGCAAGGGCCACCCTGTCTTTTATGCTGCCTCCAGGATTGAGAAATTCAGCCTTGGCCACAATGTTCTCGTTTCTGAGCTGAATCAAGGGGGTGTTTCCTATCAGATCTATTACATCGCAAGCTTTCATTTTTTTCTATATTCCTTATCATGGAAGAGTTGTCCAGGCCTTGTGATAAAGATGATGGTGCCTGATGCCCGACTTATACCAGAATTGATCAATTTATCAAAAGAAATTTATCGGGCGCTTCAGTGCTCAGGTTGGTTTATGCAGTCCACAGCAGAGCATGATAACAAAAAACAGCAGAGTTAACCTGAAAATATTCTTCATTTACCTCCCTAATTCATGTTATAAAGTTTTTACAGGTTCGCTGGATATCATACCAGTCCTGAATCTGGGGTAAATTCAATCCCGGTCAGTATCCAGTCCTGTCAACAGGGAGATTAACGAAAATACCGGCTTCCGTCCCCGAATCTTGTCTCTGAGATATAATTTGATCAAATTTATATTGACAATTCAGTCAGCCCGGGTGTATTTCGGAGTGAACATTCACTCCGATCAATGAACTACCCCGCAGCAAGCTTCGGGGAATTATACCCGTAGAGATTAAAAGGATCCATGAAAAACAGGAATAAACTCGACAAAAAGGACAGTATCATAAAAGCCGCCCTGGATCTTATTGCCGAAAACGGCTTCCAGGGGGCTCCTACTTCGAGGATTGCTGAAAAGGCCGGAGTTGGAGTCGGCTCCATATACAGATACTTTAAAGACAAGCAAGAGCTTATTCACGAGATATTCAACGATCTGGCTGAAAAAATAAATATTGAAATGCTTAGAGGTTACGATCCTGGGTCATCTATCAGGGAACAGTATATCAGGATTGCAGCCAATACATTTCATTATCTGGTGAAAAATCCCAAGGTGTTTGCTTTCACAGAACAGTATTTCAATTCGCCCTTTGGTGTACAGCACAGGCTGGGCATGATGCTCGGCCACAGCGGAACAGGGAGGCATGAAAACCCCTTGCTTACAATCTTCAAACGGGCGGCGAATGAACATATCATCAAGGACTTTCCTCAGCCTGTGATAACTGCATTGACTTTCGGTCCAATTGTATTTGCCGTGAGAGATATCCTGAACGGCCTTATAGAATATACTGATGACGCAGTTTCAGGTATAGTCGAAGCATGCTGGGATGCAATAAAAAAAGATGACCTTATATAAAAAGATTTAAACTCTATAAACAGCGCATTTCATGTTGACTGAACATGTAATGAAGTGAAAATCATTCAAATGTTTCGATTATGGAACGACAGAATCAATGTCCGGAGTCAAAAAATGATCTCATTATTTGACAGCCAATCATTGAACTCGGTTTTTTCATATGATCATTATTATCAATACGTGGAGGATATCTGATGCAACTGAATTCAACAGCTTATAAATCCATCAACTGCCTTCTGGTTCTTGCACTTGTCCCAGCCCTTCTCCTGGCTGGAGGATGCGACGGATCAAAACAATCAGCCCCACCTCAAATTGTCCCTGAAGTAGCCATATTGACGGTCGAACCACAGGATATCCTCCTGACAATAGAATTGCCGGGCCGCATATATGCCTACCGCATTGCGGAAATCAGACCCCAGGTTAACGGCCTCATTCAAAAACGCCTTTTCACGGAAGGCTCCGAGGTAAAGACCGGCCAGGTTCTCTATCAAATTGATCCCGCTCCTTTTCATGCTGCAATGGACAACGCACTGGCGAACCTTGCTGTAACAAGGAAATCAGCCGACCGTGCGAAGGCTGCGCTGACAGCGGGAATTGCTCAGGTCGCTCAGCAGCGTGCCACCCTGGAGCTTGCCCGGACGAATCGCCGGAGATTCGAGGATGCATTTAAAGACAGCGCAGTATCAGCAAGCCAGAGGGACCAGGCCGTTACCAATGCAAATGTGGCCGAAGCCACCCTCAGGGCTGTTGACGCTCAACTTGAAAGTGATCACGCGGCAGTTGCCGTAGCCGAAGCAACCATTCAGCAGGCAGAGGCAGCAGTAGAATCAGCTCGTATTAATCTGGCATATACAAAAATAACCGCACCCATCTCCGGCCGGATCGGTAAATCAAATGTAACAGAGGGGGCTATCGTTACAGCCTATCAGCCAGTACCCCTTGCCACCATTCAGCAGCTTGACCCTGTTTATGTTGATGTTTCCCAGTCCACCAGCGAGCTTCTGCGGTTAAAACGCAGGGTTGAGGAAGGCAAGCTTAGTCAGGAGGGTGAAAATCAGAGCAGGGTAAAACTCCTTCTGGAAGACGGAACAGCTTATCCCCTTGAAGGAACGCTCAAATTTCGTGATATTACAGTTGACCCCAATACCGGATCTGTAACGATCAGGGCGGTATTTCCAAATCCTGAAACTATACTCCTGCCGAGCATGTTCGTAAGGGCTGTTATTAAAGAGGGAATTAAGGAACAGGCCGTTCTTGTCCCGCAACAGGGAGTTATCCGTGACCGCAAGGGTGATCCCTATGCCCTTATTGTGGACAACAGTGGAAAAGTCGCTCAACGGACTTTAACTCTTGACAGAATCATTGGCGAAAACTGGCTTGTGTCATCTGGCCTTGACAAGGGTGATCGATTAATAGTTGAAGGAATTCAGAAGATAAGGCCCGGAATGCCTGTAAGGATAGCTCCTTTTAAGGAAAACGGGAAAACAGCCGCAGCCCCGGAAAAACCGGCTGAACCTGCTGCTGAGGCAAAATAAGGGAGGTATGTGATGCTGTCAAGATTCTTTCTGGACCGTCCCGTTTTCGCATGGGTCATCGCCATTGTCATAATGGCGGCAGGAGGGCTGGCAATTTTTAACCTGCCTATCTCCCAGTATCCCCCCATCGCTCCTCCTTCCATCGCCATCGAGTGCTTTTACCCCGGGGCTTCAGCTGAAACGGTGGAAAACAGCGTAACCCAGATCATAGAGCAGAAGATGACCGGCTTTGATGACCTGCTTTACCTTTCGGGCACAAGCGACTCGGCAGGATCTTCCCGCATTGAATTTACATTTAAACCCGGTACAGATCCAGATCTGGCCTGGGCCAAGGTTCAAAACAAACTCCAGCTGGCAATGGCAAACCTCCCGGAAGTTATCCAGCGCTCCGGTGTCAAGGTCAGCAAATCCACAAGGAATTACCTTATAATAGTCGGCCTGATATCCGAAGACGGCAGCATGGACGGGAATGACCTCAGGGACTATGCACAATCCAATCTGGAAAAGGTTCTGGCGCGTGTGCCCGGCGTTGGGGAGGTTAATAACTTCGGCACCCAGTATGCCATGAGGGTCTGGCTCAATCCTGATAAACTTACAGATTACCGCCTGACCATTGAAGATGTAGTAAAGGCATTGCGTGCCTATAACGTTGAGGTTTCAGCCGGTCAGTTCGGCGGTGCACCGGCGGTAGAAGGGCAGCGCCTCAATGCGTCCATCATAGTCCAGAATCTCCTCAAAACACCTGAAGAATTTGCCAGTATCCCGCTCCGAACCAATCAGAACGGGTCTGTCGTGCGTATCAGGGATGTGGGACGTACGGAACTGGGTACGGAAACCTATGATATTCAGGCTTTTCATAATGGCAAACCTTCGGCAGGCCTGGCTATCAGGCAGGCGCCTGGCGCAAACGCCCTTGCTACAGCGGATGCAGTAAAAGAGAAGCTGGCTGAAATGAGCCGATACTTTCCCCCCGGGATGAAGGTTGTCTATCCCTATGACACCACTCCTTTCATCAGGGTGGCAATAGGAGAAGTGGTCAAGACCCTGCTTGAGGCGATTCTCCTGGTTTTCCTGGTAATGTGGCTGTTCATGGGAAACATACGTGCCACCATGATACCGACCATCGCAGTCCCCGTAGTACTGCTGGGAACTTTCGGCGTTCTGGGTCTATTCGGTTTTTCGATAAACATGCTGACCATGTTCGCCATGGTTCTGGCAATAGGCCTGCTGGTGGATGACGCCATCGTTGTTGTTGAAAACGTTGAACGTATAATGACGGAAGAGGGTATTTCCCCCAGGGAGGCTACTGCCAAATCAATGGACCAGATTACCAGTGCCCTTATCGGCATAGGTCTGGTTCTGACAGCTTTATTCGGGCCTATCGCATTCTTTCCCGGGTCAACTGGAGTCATATACCGGCAGTTCTCCATAACCATCTGCACAGCCATGATACTTTCAGTGCTCGTGGCCCTGATACTTACGCCGGTCCTTTGCGTATCATTCCTCAAACCTGTGCCGAAAGGCCATGAACCTTCAGAAAGCGCAGTCTTTTTTCTGCGCCCCTTTTTCCTCTGGTTTGACCGGATCTTTTTCCGGTTCAGAGATATCTGTATAAAACTGGTCAGCCATGCACTTTTTCGAAAACTGCGTTATTTTGTGCTGTTTATCGTTATAACAGCCGGGCTCGCCTTTCTTTTTTTGAGGATGCCCACGAGTTATCTCCCGGATGAAGACCAGGGGATACTGCTTGCCCAGATCCTCATGCCCACAGGAGCTACTATTGAACAGACACAAGCGGTTGCCGATGAAGTGCAGCGCCACTTTATGGAAAACGAAAAAGAGGCAGTTGAATCCTGCATGACAATTTCTGGCATGGGGTTTTCAGGGCGTTCGCAGAATAATGGAATGGTATTTGCCAAACTCAAAGACTGGAAGCTTCGTGACAGGCCTGATCTCAAGGCCAAAGCAACCGCCGGAAGGGCCATGGTGGCATTCTCCCGTATACGAAACGCCCTGGTCTTTGTCTTTCCTCCCCCGGCCGTTGTCGAACTCGGCACTGCCCAGGGAGTCGATTTTCAACTGGTCGACCGGG
>JAFGMQ010000072.1 GCA_016927455.1 Deltaproteobacteria bacterium | reverse complement strand
GGCGATTAAAAACATCAATCGTCATGCCGGACTTGATCCGGCATCCAGTCGAAATCATTGTGGATTCCGGCTTTCGCCGGAATGACAGCATTGACATATATTATTGCCCGATTAATAACATATAGCAGTAAAGGCAGGAAAGAGTTTTGAGGTTCAGGTACAGGTCCGGTTTGTCCGGATCAGAATTTGTGCAAAAGTTGAAAAACAGAATTAAAAGGCTGTGCCGGTTTGTTTTGCTTCCCGCTCTGAAAATTCGCAGAAAACTGTATTATTTTATGGCGTATTTTCTGTTCAGAAGGGATTTTTCAGTGAATTCCGAACCGCTCAGGTCTATGCTGAGAGAAGACCCGAGGGCTCTGCTGAAACGAGTCCGGGCTTTAAAAATGCGGCCCCTTATGTCCATAGTAATGCCGGTGTATAATACAGAGGCCGGGGTGTTAAGGAAGAGTATAGACTCTGTATTAGGGCAGATATACAAAAGGTGGGAGCTTTGTATTTGTGATGATGGCTCTACTATGACGGATATCCCGGACATCCTCAAGGGCTATGCCAAGAGAGAATCAAGAATCAAGGTTCAGACTTCAGGAAGAAATCATGGTATTGCAAAGGCAATAAACAAAGGGGTTGGTATGGCATCAGGTGAGTATCTTGGGGTACTGGACCATGATGATGAGCTTGATCCCATGACCCTTTGGGAGTATGCAGGAAAAATAAATGAAAAACCGGACGCTGACTGCATTTACTGTGACGAAGACAAGATTGATGAAAATGGAAATTACTGCGAACCATGGTTCAAGTCAGACTGGAATCCGGACATGTCTTTGTCTTTCAACTATGTAATGCATTTTGCGGTTTACAGGCGCAGGCTTTTTGAGAGACTGGGGGGAGTGCGCTCAGCATACGAAGGCTCACAAGACTATGATATATTACTCAGGGTTGCCGAGCGAACCGATAAAATATATCATATCCCCAGGGTTCTTTATCACTGGCGCAAGAGTACCGATTCAATAGCCTCAGGACCGGAAGCGAAACCGGAAATTTTTGAGAGAGGCCTTGCCGCCCTGCAGGATGCGTTGAATCGCCGGGGAATTGAAGGGACTGCAGAACACGCCCCTGATGCATGGAAAGGGGTCTTCAGGGTAAGGAGAAAACTTAATCTGCCCCTGACATGTTCGGTTGTTATTGCTTCATCGGGTGATAACGCAGGATTGTTGCGTCTTCTGGACAGCATTAAATCGACTGGGATCATTTCCTCTATCCACGAGATCCTTGTTTGTATCCACTCATCTTCAGGCATGGAGACTGATGAATTTTCAGGTCCATACGGGGACTGTGTCAGGTTTATTCGATTTGGCGGTAAAGATACCGTACCCAGGGCATTTAATTCAGGCATAGAACATGCGCTGGGCGATGTAATCTGGCTTATGGATGAGAGTATGGAAATTTTGTCATCTCAGAGTTATTATGAGCTGTCAGCGCAGGCTCAAAGAGAAGATGTGGGCGCAGTCGGGGGCAAGATTTTTTATCCTAATGGATTTATAGAGCATGCTGGTGTTATACTGGGACCATTCGGTATACTTGGGTATGCTCACAGGATGACGCCTGATACTCCCGGATATGTGGGTCTGAAAAACATGATCTGCAATTACAGCGCGGTGCTGGGTTTGGGAATGATGACCCGCAGGATGGTTTTTATTAACTCTTGCGGTTTTAATGAAGAATTTGAAAAGGCGTACTGGGATGTCGATTATTGCCTGAGATTGAGGCAGGATGGTTATTTGGTGACCTATACTCCATACGCGAAATTCCGTCACTATATCTCTGTACCGTCCCTCGATGAAATGATTATTGAGCCTGAAGCAGAACTATTTAGAAAAAAATGGAAGCATGTTATTGAAAGAGATCCTTACTATAACCCGAATTTAACCAGGGACCTTGAGGATTTCAGTTTCAGCCCAATATCGTGAATTATTAACAGCAACCAAACCGAAGAACTAATAAGGAGGATATTAAAAAATGAGAAAAGGAATTATCTGTTTCATCAGTCTGTTTCTGTTGCTGGCATTCTGCAGATTATCTGATGCCAGATACGATTTTTTCGGAGGTTTTATCCCCGAAGGAACACCAACTATTGACGGGGTAATTTCCTCAGGAGAATGGAAGGAATCAGGGAAGACCACACTCTATAAATTCTTCGGTGAAGACTCTAAAATTGAAATATATATGATGTGGGATTCCACTTATCTCTATCTTAACGCAAAGATTGAAGATTTTGAGTTGTGGGTGGACAGTTATGACCCCGTTAAGCCCTGGGAAAGCACCTGGGATGATGATGCCTTCAAGTGGGAGATAGACCCTGATTTCAGCAGGGATGAGTACATGCAGTCTAATGACAGGGTGTTTGCCATCAATGCCAATGGATCTGCCACCCGATTTGACAAAGGCGACGGCGCCGGAGGAACCCTGGGCGTCTCGCCGGTCTATTCAATCGTCAGCGCCGCAATTGCCGATGGCATACTCAATGATTACACATTTAAAACTCTCGTATCTGAAAGTCAGAAGGATAAGGGGTTTGTGGTAGAGATCGCGATAAGCTGGAAGGACATATTCGGATCATCAGCAAGTGTGGCACCTGGAGACGGTTATTCTCTGGGGATGAATTTCACAAATATTGAGGATGACACGGGAGGACCCTTAGATGCAGGGTATTACAATGAATGGAAGCGGGTATATGATGAGATAACGCGTTTTATGGGGGAGGAAGGGCATCCGGAAAACTGGGCGGAATTTGTTCTTTCTTCAAAAAATGACAGAACTCCTCCGGCGGCTGTATCCAGTTTAACAATTAGCAATACGAACGCTTTCTCAACGGGGATATCTTTTACAGCCACAGGTGATAACGGATCAAGTGGATATGCGAAGGCGTATGATATCCGCTATTCCCAGTCAGCTATTACCTCCGCCAGCTGGAGCAGCACAACGGAATACAGGAATAACTTCAGGCCTCAAAAGGCAGGAAAAAAGGAGTCCTTCAAGATTATAGGCCTTTCTCCCAATACAAAATATTATATTGGAGTAAGGGCCGTTGATGAACAGGGCAATGCCTCTGAAATAGCCACTGCCAGTTTTACTACTACTGCTGCAGGCGGGCCTGATGATAAGGGCTTTCTGGCAGTTGATCCCGGCCAGCGGTACTTTGCCTGGGAAAAAGGCGATCCTATGGTTGTAATCGGGGATAACCAGGGTATTGGCTGGCCCGGTATAAGGTGCTTTTATAACGGGCCTATGTGGAGTGATAGTCTCTGGCAAAATATAAACTGGTACGATCAAGAAGGGATGCAGGATGGCAGGGATTATCTTAAGTACCTGAGCGATCACGGAGTCAATACGATCAGGATATTTGCAGAAGACATGCAGCCTTATAATCCGGTTTACCTTTTTACGGATGTTTCTGCTGGTCCCAGCAATATAGTATTTAATCAGAACACACTTGATTTTCTGGAAACACTTCTTGATGAATGTGCAAAGGTG
>JAFGMQ010000071.1 GCA_016927455.1 Deltaproteobacteria bacterium | reverse complement strand
GATACCAGGGTTGATTGTATTGCTTATTGCTCTGGTTTTATTCCATAGATTTACAAATATACCAGCCTGGCTGCTTATCAGTATTTTGGTCATATGGATAGCCAAAGACATAGCTCTTTTCCCCAAAGTGTGGAAAGCCTACGATTCAGACAATCCGAGTCCCATGGAGCAATTTATAGGGATGAACGGGGTTGCAATTGATGATCTTGATCCGGCTGGTTATGTGAAAGTAAGAGGCGAGTTGTGGAAGGCTGAAATCAGGGATTCCAGGTTCCCTGTAAAAGAAGGTGATAAAATAGAAGTAAGTGATGTCGAGGGAATGACGCTTATAGTAAAGAGAATCAATATTGTTAGCAGTCAGGATATCTGATACGTAATTTTGTGGTATGTACCCGAATTTGATTTTTTCATTGCAGGAGAATTCGGACTTTGCTGCAGGGATGCTATACAATAGCAGTGATAAAAAGATCAGCTATTTCCTGTCCAGTATCTCCCTTATTTTTACTGAACAATGGCCTATATTATAAGGCTTCTGGATGAAACCATCATATCCGAGTTCCAGGATTTCGGTTGTCTGTCCATTAAGGCTGTATCCGCTGGAGATTAAAATTTTGGCCACAGGGTTAATACTTTTTATTTCTGCATGTGTTTGTTTTCCGTTCATATCAGGCATAATTATATCGAGGATAATCATGTCAATTTTATTCATGTTGTTTTTGTAGATTTCTATGGCCTCTTTTCCACTTCTTGCAGTTAATACCTTGTAGCCAAGAATTTTTAAGATTTCTTCCCCGACTTCAATTATCATTTCCTCATCATCCACAAGCAGGATGGTTTCCGTTCCCATCAGAGGCTCAATTGCAGGGGTACTTTCCTTTAAGGGCCTATTTAAAGATGCAGGAAGGTAGAGATCAAACGTAGTTCCTTTTCCCTTTTCGCTGGAGACATCAATTATGCCTTTGTGATTCCTGATAATCCCGTATGCGGATGCCAGTCCTAAGCCTGTGCCTCTGCTGAGTTCTTTTGTAGTAAAGAAAGGCTCAAATATTCTGCTCATTGTAGCCCCATCCATCCCTGTACCTGTATCAGCAACAGTTATCTTAATATATCTTCCTTCTTCCAGCTGATAGGGGCTCACGAATTTTTTATCAAGAATTACATTTTCAGTCCTGATGGATAACTGGCCGCCGCCGGGCATTGCCTGCCAGGCGTTTACAAAGAGATTCAGGAGTACCTGCTCCATCTGCACCTGATCCACATCTGATATCCATAAATCGTCATGATATTCTTCATGGATTGTTATTTCCTTTCTGGCCCTGCTGAACATCTCAGATGTCTTCTTAACAAGATCATTAATATCGGTCGGTTTAATATCGTATTTTCCTCCTCTTGCAAAACCCAGGAGCTGTTTTGTGAGATGTGATCCGCTCTGTACCTGTTTTTCGATATTCGTCAGCCTTCTGTAAAGGGGGTTGTCGGGATTTACCTCCGTCTGCATCAGGGATACATTGCCAAGGATGCCCATGAGCAGATTATTGAAATCATGTGCAATACCTCCGGCAAGGGTGGAAATTGCCTCCATTTTAGCTGCCTGCTGCCTTGCATAATCCAGTTCCTGTCCTTTTTCGCGGAGGATTTCCCCCAGGTCCCTTGCGTTTTCTTTTGCTTCAGACAATAGTCTTGCATTTTCAAGCGCAAAGGCGATATGATTTATAAGTGTGGTCAGGAACTTTAAATCGTTTTCAGTGAAGGCATAATCAAGGGATTTTTTTGCTAAATTGAGCACGCCAAGAGGCCTGTTTTTTACCTTCATGGGAAGACAGATAAAACTGCCCTGACCTGTTTTAGATAATTGTTTGAAATATTCGTTTTTAGACAGGTCTCCAACCATAATCGGTTCGCCTTTTTCAAAGACCTTGCCGGCAATACCTTCTCCAATCTTCACCACTGAATTGCGAATGATTTCAGGATCAAGACCTTCAGCAGAAGCAATGGCCAGTCCCTCTTTTCCTTGATCAAAAAGCATTATTGACCCTGAGTCCGCACTGATACCCTTCATTGTTCTGCTTAATACCGCTCGCAACAGTTCGTCCATATCAGAGATACTGGAACTTAACTCAGCCAATTCACTTAATGTGGTAATCTGGTAGACAATGCGTTCTAATTTTTGAGTATTATCGTTTAACTTTGATAAAAGATTATGAAATTCGACCAGTATCTGGCCTATTTCTTTTACTTCAGATAATTTTAAACTCTGGATTTCATATTCCTGAGAGATTTGCTTCTTTTTTCCATCACTTGTCTGATCAATTATTGCATCCCTCAAGGACCGGATTTTTCTCAGAGTCTGCCAGACCAAAAGCATGCCTGCAAAAGAAAGCAGAACAACCATGGTAAAAAGCATTAACACATCCAGTTTGTTGGCAATTCCATAGCTATAGACTACATAGAAAAGAGCCAGGGGAGGGATTATTGAAACGGCTCCAAAAGCAATAATAAAGATCCTGCGTATTCCTTCACCCTTCAAAGATAGTGAAACAGGCTTTTGAGACATCATGTGACCTCCGTGTTTTCATCAGGTTCTTTATTAGTATCAGAAAAGATTCTGAAAAACCAGCATCTAATATCCTGTGGATAAGGATACAAAAACAGCTTCAACCTTCCCCGTCGTTTCAGATCTAAAATAGAAACGGTCATTCCTTTTACAGACAGGGGCAGGGAGATCGTCAGCAATGGTTTCCCCGGGTGCTTACTCACCGGATATATTTATCATATCAAAAAGATATTTCAACTATTGTATTAAAATCACTGAATATAATTATAATTTTTTCACTTGACCAGTTGATAACATTGAAATAGATTTATGTTGTTTCAAGGCAGTATGTTTGGTTTTTTTATAAACCCGAAATCATGAAAGGGAGAAAAATCCTGAATATACTGTGCTATTTGCATTCCCTGCCAGATTTCCAACCGAGGAAGGCTTAATGATGAGCTTCAGCAAAGAAGAATTCCAAATCCTTATTGAATCCGTACCCTTCGGCATAGCTATCATGGATGCTGACAAGAAATATGAGTATCTCAATCCAAAATTCATAGAGCTTTTTGGATATTCACTTGAGGATATCCCCGATGGAAGGGCATGGCTTGAAAAGGCCTATCCTGACAAGGAATACAGGACTAATGTCATATCTGTATGGAAAAGGGATTTTGCCGAGAGCAGCAGTGCCCGGGAAATTAATCCTCAGATTTTCAGGGTCAGATGCAAAGACGGCCATGACAAATCAGTGCATTTCAGGCTGGTCAGACTGGAGAACGGAAAGCAGCTCTTTGTTTGTGAAGACATAACTGCTCAGAAAAAGGCAGAGGATGCATTGAAGGAAAGTGAAGCCAAGTACCGGTCGCTTGTTGAGAATCTGAATGTGGGTGTTTACAGGAATCTTGTACTGCTTAACGGAAGGTTTGTTCATGTAAATTCCGCCATGGCAGGTATTTTTGGTTATGACACCGTTGAGGATTTCATGAAGGTAAATGCCTCTGAACTTTACCAGGACCCGGAGGACAGCAGGGCCTTTGTAAAAGAACTTGTAAGCAGGGGATTTGTTAAAGATTATGAAATGCGGCTCCGTAAAAAGGATGGGTCAAACATATGGTGTTCATGCACGGCAATGGCTCATTTGCGGGGAGATAACAGGATTGAGTGGATTGACGGTGTTCTGGAGGATATCACAATCAGGAAAAAGCAGGAGGAGCAGCTTAAATATCTGGCAAGCCATGACCCGCTCACAGGGCTGTATAACAGAAAATTCTTCCTTGAGAGGCTCGAGGAGGAATTGGAGAAAGCCAGGGATAATAATTATAAGATTATTGTAGGACTTCTTGACCTCGACGGGTTCAAGCAGGTTAATGACAAGTATGGTCACGAAACAGGCGATCAGATACTTAAGGAAGTATCTTCCAGACTGAATGACCTTCTGCCTGATGCAAGCACCATTTCAAGATATGGAGGAAATGAGTTCATTAACAGGATCTTGCCTGAGATCAGTACTGTCTGCAGGTATGGAGGAGATGAATTCGTGATAATGCTTACTACTAAAAACATGTCAATGGATGCGCTGTCAGAAGCAGTTCTTTCAATGGAAAAGGAGATATCAAAGCCCTATGATATCATGAGGAACGAAATCCGGATTGATTTACATGGACACGATATTAATGAAGCATTGAAAAACACCTTCTCTGAAAAATTAAACGCCTGCCTGCGAAACACGGATTATATTTCAAGATATGAGAATAACACATTCAGAATTACAATTACCAAGGATGAAATACCTGAAGGTAAGGTCGGCACAGTTTTTGAAGAAATAAGCACCATGACATCATGTCCCTTTGAGAAGGTGAGGGCAGGCATTGATTTTATCGGGTGCAGTATAGGGGTAAGCATCTTTCCCGATGACGCATCTGATTTTGAAACCCTGATTAAGCATGCTGACAGGGCCATGTATAATGTCAAGATGCGGCATAAGCAGGAAAAGGAAACCGGTGTTTCCAAAAATTTTCTGTGGATTAGTCAGAATGAATAATTTCCTGAAATGCTCCGCTCTTTACTGTGACATAAATAGACAGCCAGATGAATCCGGGAGAATCATGAAGACATCTGATCTTTATAAATACTGTGAGAAGGCAGTGCAATATGGAGCCACTGAGGTAAAAGCGATTTGCCCGACCACTGTTGTTACTGCACCCTGGATGCGATTGAAGTGTCTGTACGGATGCCCCTTCAATCATCGGCGGTACAGCTGTCCGCCCCATACACCCACTCCTGCAGAAACACAGGCCGTACTTGACTCATGCAATATGACTCCTGTTCCATAACCTGTGTCTATGCTGTTTCCTGGCTCAGGTCTTATCGGCCCGGAGAAAAAACCTCGGGTTCTTATCAATAAATTTTTGAATCCAGTTCTCAATAAAAGAACGCTGCCCCTGCTTCATATACCACCACCCGAATATACTGATGGCAAAAGCGCCCAGGATATCGACGATCAAATCCCACATTGTGTCTGCAAGGCCTGAATAATCTCCCAGCATGGGTTTCTGCATGTTGGTGCCGAATATCCGGTCCATGGCAAACTCAAAAATCTCCCAAAGAGCACCGACCGCCACAGCAAAAACAAACGCAAAAAGCGCCACGAATCGAGGATGCATGTAGAAATCGATACGCTTGTGTTCATTCAGGACATAGACCAGAAGGAAACCGACAATGCCAAGCAGAAGCCCTGAACTTGTATGGAGAGCTATATCCCACCACCAGAAACGCTCATAATAGCTTCTAACTTCCCCAAGGAAGAGAGCAGCAAACACGAAGATGATAGCGAGGATCTGAAATTCTGTAGGAATTGTCACATCAAACCTCTTCCTCAGAATCTCCGGAGAAATGACGAGCGTGATGATCATAAAGACGAGAAGATATGACAGCCAGTGCTTTTCGATAATCAGAAGAATCCACTCAACCGCCATGATTATAAGGATAATTCTCACAATCCATTTGTGTGTTCTGGATGCAATGCCGTGAGTTGTTTTATCTTTCTTCATTGCATTTTACCTCGAGGTGTTTTTTCTTTTGACTATTCCTTGAATGGGTGCCCTCCTTATTTGTTCAAAGCTCACCAGCCTCGCAAACGGCTGCGTCTATATCCCATACAGTGATTCAGGCCATTCCTCCCTGGATGATGGCGTGGCAGATTCCCAGTAATTCAGTTATTATTGTCTTGAGAATGATATACCTATCTTCCTTTCCATTCTGGCGGCCTTTTCTCCCGAAAGGCTCTTGGCCCCTCTCTATAGTCTTCGCTGTGGCGGCCAAGTATGCAAACAGCATCGGACATGGCCAGGGCCTTTGGGTCCGGTTCCGTCACACAGCGCAGAACCTCTTTCACATTCCTGACCATAAGAGGGCTGAGGGCATTTATCTGATCAGCAAACTTCAGGGCCTCGTAGAGAAGTTGTTCCGGCGGGACGACCCTGTTAACATATCCGCTTCGATATGCATCTTCGGCTGTTATGTTATTGCCAAGGAGCAGGAGTTCCATAGCGACTGCCGGCGTAAAATGCATGGCCACGACAGGGGGAATACCCAGGGAAAGGGGTATTCCCACCCTGACCTCCGGTATTCCGAAAATGGCGTTATTAGAGGCTATGCGAATGTCACAGCCTATCAGCGTCAGGATGAAGCCTGCGCCAAGACAAGGGCCGCTTATGGCTGCAATAACTGGCTTTTTGAATTCAGAGCCAAAGGTTTCTGGGTAGTTCAGGGGAAGATCAGCAATCGGCTCCTTTTTTCTGAATTCAGACAATTCGTCCAGATCCTGGCCAGTGGAGAAGACCTTTTCGCCTCCGGTAACAATGACGCTCCATATGTCTTTGTCTTTGTCCAGGGTTTCCCATGCCTCGCACAGGGTCTGTCTGATTTGCAGATTAATGGCGTTTTTTTTCTCAGGCCGATTCAGGGTAATGATAGCAGTCTTTCCCTTTTTTTCAATTATAATTTCTTTTTCCATTTTCCCCTCAAATGTCCATTTTTTTTCTAAAGAATTTAAATGAAATAACATATCCGGTAAGAAGTCTTCTCATTAATGTGGATAGTGGTTTTTGTCCGGTTCGGAAAGGGAAGTGGGCATGATCAGACATAAATGCCCGGGCATAGCAGGTTATCGGCATCTCAGGGCACAGTGTTTCCAGGCCTTCAGTAAAGTCATCACGGTCTTTATTGTTCCGGAATATATTTTTACCTTCTATTCGGCGGATCATTACATGATGTAATACTCCGGGAGCATCTAGTCTGGCTGTCCCTGGCATTCAATGGAAATAATCAATTTAGGGAGCCATGTTAATTGAATTATT
>JAFGMQ010000070.1 GCA_016927455.1 Deltaproteobacteria bacterium | reverse complement strand
GGGGGGACAAATGCATGCCGGCTTCCAATGCCAATGATGAATATCCTGAATGGGGGTCTTCATGCAGCCAATAATGTAGATATCCAGGAATTCATGATCATGCCTGTTGGAGGAAAGACATTTAAGGACGCCCTTCGCATTGGTGCGGAAGTCTTTCATTCGCTGTCTGCTGTTCTCAAAAATAACGGCTTTTCAACAAGCGTAGGAGATGAGGGAGGATTTGCTCCGGACCTGAAATCAAATGACCAGGCAGTTGAGATGATTTTATCTGCCATAGAAAAGGCAGGCTACCAGCCGGGGAGGGATGTGGTTCTTGCCCTGGACCCGGCTTCGTCATCTTTTTATAAGGGAAATTTGTATGTTTTTTCCAAATCTGACGGATCGGAACGGGATGGAAGTCAAATGATTGATTTTTATTCAGGCTGGGTTGACCGGTATCCAATCTTTTCCATAGAGGACGGACTTGATGAAAATGACTGGACACACTGGAGCAAAATGACCCAGAAACTGGGAAACCGGATTCAGATAGTAGGGGATGATATCTTTGTCACCAATACCGAACGCATAGCAAGGGGAATTAAAGAAGGTTCAGCTAATGCCGTATTGATCAAACTTAATCAGATAGGTACACTGACCGAGACACTCGATGCCATCCGGATGGCCCATAGTGCAGGATGGAAGGCAGTGATTTCGCATCGTTCCGGGGAAACGGAGGATACATTCATAGCCGATCTTGCCGTTGCAGAAGGGACCGGACAGATAAAGACCGGCTCTCTGTGTCGTTCGGAAAGGATCTGCAAGTACAATCAGCTTTTGAGAATAGAAGAAGAGCTTGGGGATTCGGCTGAGTTTGGCTGGGAAATATAGTCAGGGCCGGCAAAGACAAGTGCTGCCTTTTATTTCAGCCAGGAATCATACAATGCCGGGATGCTCTTCAATCTCCCGTTCTACTTCATCCGGATCAGATGAATTATGTAGAATAATGTTTTGAAGATGGTAAAGGCTGTCTGGACCAATTCTTGTGAATTTTACAGCAATTTCATGCGCCGCGGCACGAATGATTTCACCTTCGACCTGAATACTCAAACGGCTGTTTGTACCGCTCAGCAGAATCTTCAGGTGGCAGGGGGTTCCGGGAACAGGTTCTGCATCTAAAGGCAAAAGACATCCTCCTATGCTCAAATTGTTGATTTCTTTTGCCGTGTATAAGGCATTATTAACCTTTAGTTCTGCCTCTAATTGAAAAGGAATGCGGGTAAACCGGCGCTTTTCATCAGGCATACAAAACCTCCTTGAAAAATATGTTTAAGGCCGGTGCATCTGATTGAAGCGCAACACAGCCCCGAAAAGTCAGGACGGCTGATGCACTGGTTGAACATCTTCAAGGTATCGTATAAGTCATTTATGTGTCAAATTAAAACTAATGGAATCGGGAAAAGCCGTCACTCAGGTGAAAAACGGAGTCCGGTCACTCCTGCGACGTGATTCAGCCCTTGACGCGGAACCGGTATGACGGTTCTTTAGTCTGTTCAGGGAATTCATCATTTTTGAAAGGGATTGTTAAATATGAAGGTACTTATTGTTGGCGGCGGAGGACGGGAACATGCCCTTGCCTGGAAGGCCGCACAGTCAAGCCATGTTGACAGGGTATTTGTAGCTCCGGGTAACGCAGGTACAGCCATGGAAAATAATGTTGAAAATGTTGGTATACCACCTGCAGATATCGAATCACTGCTTGTCTTCGCAAGGAAGGAAGGTATTGGGCTTACGATTGTCGGGCCTGAAGCCCCGCTTGTTGAGGGGATTGCCGATTCATTTAATAATGAAGGACTTCGGTGTTTTGGTCCGACAGGGTATGCGGCTCAACTGGAGGGTTCCAAGGCATTCACCAAGGATTTTTTATCGCGCCATAACATCCCCACCGGTTTTTATAAGACCTTTAATGAGGTCGAACCGGCTATGGCATATCTGCAGGACAGGGAATTTCCAGTTGTTATCAAGGCGGATGGGCTTGCCGCCGGCAAGGGTGTAATAATTGCCAGAAACATTGAAGAGGCATCCTCATGTGTTAAGGGGATGCTCTCAGGAAAGGCATTCGGGGAAGCCGGACGTACTGTTGTTATAGAAGAATTCCTTCAGGGAGAAGAGGCAAGTTTCATTGTTATGGTTGACGGAAATAATATCCTGCCTCTTGCAACCTCACAGGACCACAAGCCTCGGGACAATGGAGACCTCGGGCCCAATACCGGAGGCATGGGGGCTTACTCTCCGGCTCCCGTAGTAACACAGGAAATCCATAGCCGGGTGATGAAAGAGATCGTTGAGCCAACGGTAAGAGGCATGGCGGCCGAAGGTCATCCTTACAGAGGATTCCTTTATGCCGGACTGATGATATCGAATGATGGAGAACCTAAAGTGCTGGAGTACAATTGCCGTTTCGGTGATCCTGAGGCACAGCCGATCCTGTTGAGACTCAAATCGGACATTATAGATCTCTGTATGGCGGCTATGGATCAGCGTTTAGACTCAGCAAAGGCGGAATGGGACGACAGGGCTGCCCTTGGGGTAGTGATGGCGGCCGGCGGCTACCCGGGTGATTACCGCAAGGGTAATGCTATCTCCGGTCTGCCTTATGAGGAGGAAGAAGGAGTCAAGGTCTTCCACGCAGGCACAAGCGTTAAAGACGGCCGTATTGTGACTGACGGCGGCCGGGTTCTATGCGCTACGGCAATGGGGGATTCAGTAGGCAAGGCACAGAGAAGGGCTTATGAACTGGTCAGAAGAATTGACTGGGAAAATGTTTATTTCCGCACAGACATTGGTTTCCGGGCGGTGGCACGGGAATAGCGTTTCCTTCAGGGGTAGGTTTAAATGAGAATACTCCTTGTTGAAGATGATCTGAAAATCGCCTCATTTGTTGAGAAAGGCCTTAAATCCGCCGGTTTTGCCGTGGATCATACGCCTGATGGCCAGGAAGGTCTCGACATGGCATTAACAGAACCATATGATACTGCCATTATTGATATTATGCTGCCGAAGCTTGATGGCCTTTCGATTGTTGAAAGGCTCCGGAAGCAAAAAGTCAGTACGCCTGTCATAATCCTCAGCGCAAAAGGATCAATAGAGGACAGAGTAAAAGGACTTCAAACCGGCGGAGACGACTATCTGACCAAGCCTTTCTCCTTTTCCGAGCTTCTTGCAAGAATATATGCATTGATTCGGAGAGCAAGCGGGGCATCAGAGCCAACTCGCCTTGCGGTGGGCGATCTCTCAGTAGACCTTCTGACGCGTGAAGTCATCCGCGGGGGGCAGAAGATAGATCTGCAGCCGCTGGAATTTGCATTGCTTGAATACCTGACGCGCAATGCCGGAAGAGTGGTTTCCAAGACCATGATTATGGAGCATGTGTGGAATTACAGTTTTGACCCTCAGACAAATGTCGTTGAAGCAAGGATTTGCAGGCTCCGTGACAAAATTGATAAAGGGTTCCCTGAAACGCTGATAAAGACCGTCCGGGGAGTGGGCTATGTACTTAAGGAGACTGATTAGGCTCAGGCATACTCTTACCTTCAGACTTACCCTGTGGTATGCGGTTATTTTCACCATTTCTTCCTGTGTCGCCTTCCTTTTTTTCTACATGCTGATTAATTCCGTTATCATGGAACGCACAGACCAGGACCTTCTTGACCAGGCGGGCAAGTTCTCAAAACTTCTGAAAACAAATGGCATAGATGCAGTAAAGCGTGTTGCGATTGTTGAATCTCAGGCTGCAGGAGAAAAAAAGATATTCTTCCGTATCCTTTCACAGAACGGCCAGACCTTCTTCTCTTCAAATATCTCCTACTGGGAGGATATCGGTGTTTCCACAGAGGCAGTCAAGGCCCTGATTCAGGGCAGCCGAAATATATTCGATACAATGGTTATTAATGAACGAAAGTTTGAGGTCAGAATCCTTTACAGCGTTCTGGGACCCGGCATGATCATACAGTTAGGCCAGTCAATGGAAAGCCATAAAAGGTTCATGGAGGCTTTTGAGAGGATTTTTATAATAACCATGACCTTTCTGATTATGCTTGCTGCACTGGTTGGATGGTTCATGTCCAGACGCGCCCTTTCAGGCCTGGAAGAGGTAACGGGGACAGCCCGTAAGATATCCGACGGAGATCTCGAAAAGCGGGTTCCCGTAAATCAGACAGGAGATGAAATCGATCAGCTTGCAACAACATTCAATCAAATGCTGGACCGTATTCAGGCACTTGTCAGCGGCATTAAAGAAATGAGCGACAATATTGCTCATGATCTGAAAAGCCCTATAACCAGAATCCGCGGGATAGCCGAGGTAACACTGACAGAGGATCATTCCTTAGAGGGATATGCAAGAATGGCGTCCAGCACGATAGAAGAGTGTGATCGCATTCTGGACATTATAAATACCATGCTGTTTATATCAAAAACCGAGGCCGGTGTGGGACAAATCCAGCCGGAAAAGGTTGATATGTCAAAAGTTTTGCAGGATGCCTGCGAACTGTTCCAGCCCATGGCAGAAGACAGCGGGGTAACAGTCAACTGCAGCATACAGGATGGGAATCCGGTTTATGCTGACATGAGGATGATGCAGAGGATGACAGCCAATCTCCTGGACAATGCAATAAGATACAGTTCTTTCGGTGGGAGAGTTAACCTGTCCATACATACTGACAGGGAAAGCAGGGTTGTAATTTCTGTAAATGATACCGGAATAGGTATTTCAGAAAAGGACCTCCCGCATATTTTTGAGAGGTTCTACAGGTGTGATCCAAGCAGATCACAGGCCGGAACAGGGCTTGGCCTAAGCCTTGCCCGTGCGATTGCCGTTGCCCATCATGGTGATATATCCGTTACCAGCGAACAGGGCAAGGGGAGTACTTTTACAGTTACCATACCCGCCTGCCGGGACAGCCGAACGATATCTGATTGAATCCTTTTCCATGAATTAACAGAAATTCCCTGTTTATTACTCCGGCAATAATATATGTCAATGTTGTCATTCCGGCCCCGAATCAAGTTCGGGATAAACTCCAGCCTGTCCCGAATTCCTGTTCGGGGCCAAAATACACAATGATTTCGAATGGATGCCCCCGGATCATGGTCCGGGGCAGGCTTATCAAGTCCGGCATGACGATTGATGCTTTTAATCGCCGGAGTAATATAAGAATCTCTTCAGATGCGCCGGCATGCAGAGCATTGTCAAGCCGTAATCTCTTCATCTGTCAGATAACAGGCAGGATCAGGCGCCCATATGTCGTTTGTTACTGCTTCAGCCCTGACCCTGAAATTGCCTCCGCAGACATCCAGCCACCGGCATTTACTGCAGCGTCCTTTGACATGCTTCTTTTTTTCCTTAAGTTTCGCCATTAAAGGGTTGGATATATCGGCCCAGATTGCACTGAATGGCCGGTCGAGTATGTTTCCAAAGCTGTAATGGCGCCAGAACTGGTCTGCATAAACCGATCCGTCCCAGTTTATGCATCCGAAGCCCTTGCCGGAATTGTTGCCTTCATTCATTTTAAGCAGTTCAAGGACCTCCTCAGCCCTCGGATTATTCTCCCCCGACATCCTGAGATATAGATAGGGGCCGTCAGCATGGTTATCCACTGTCAGCACCTCCACCGGCCTGCCACGATCATGCAGGTCTTTTGTCCTGTCAATAATCAGATCTACCGCCCTTCGGGTCTCAGTGTGATCCAGATCCTGATCCACGAGGTCAGAACCCCGTCCGGAGTAAACCAGATGATAAAAGCAGACCCTGGGTATGTTATATTCTTCGAGCAGGTCAAATATATCCGGGATTTCAGCCGCATTGATTTTGTTTATGGTAAACCTGAGGCCAACTTTCAATCCTGCGGCCTGACAGTTTTTTATACCCCTGAGGGCATCCTGAAATGCACCTGTTCTGCCGCGGAAGTAGTCATTGACCTGTTCCATCCCGTCCAGGCTGATGCCCACATATGACAGTCCGATTTCTTTCAGTTCTGCAGCCTTCTGCTCTGTAATCAAGGTTCCGTTTGTAGATATGACAGCTCTGAGACCGCTTTTTACGGCATGACTGGCGAGTTTTACGAGGTCAGGATGCATCAGGGGTTCTCCCCCTGAAAAGAGAATTACCGGAACGCCGAAGGCAGCCAGATCATCAATCAGGTCAAGGCCCTGCTCAAATGTCAGTTCCGTATCGTTTCTATTCCTGACAGCCCTGGCATAGCAGTGAATGCAGTTAAGATTGCATGCGCGTGTTACATTCCATACAACGACAGGCTTTTTGTCTTTTGAAAACTGAAGCAGATGAGAAGGCAGATCGCCGGAGAGCCTGCCATATCTCAGGACATCTGAAGGTTCTATTGTCCCGCAGAAAAGTTTTGATATGCCAATCATTCAATTTCTTCCAATCCCTCTCCCCTGCCCGGGCGCAGTGAAGTACCAGGGCAGCAGAAAGGATTCTGTTTCGACTGTTGATATCGGAAAAATATGGATAATATGTCATTAAGACAGTTTAAAATCAGTCCTGTCGGTAGAATCTTTTGACAAGGTTGCTTACGAAATTGTCCATATTGGTAACGGCCTCGTTATCGATTACAAAACTCTCGATGCCGGATTTTTCCCTGACAAGTTTTAGACCGTATTCAAGCCTCTCCGCCAGTTGAAGAGCCAGAAAGCCTGCATCTTGACCAGTCTGAATAGCCTGATTTATAAGCTCATCCACCGCCCCTTCGTCGAACAGCACATTCACCTCCAGTTTTTCAACCAGAGATGATTCCTCAATCTTGATCTGGTCATGCATTTCTCTGAAATCATCAAATGCGGTATTGATATCGGAGAAGTTGTTCAAATACAATAATGCAACAAGTTCAGCCCTTCTTTCATAGATATTGAGCCCCGACTTTCGATGGAATTCCTCAGCCCTTTCAAAAATATAGTTCTTTATATTTTCAAATTCCTTTTTTGCGGCCTTCTCAAACCTGTCAGCCAGTTGAGAAGACCAGGGGTTCTCCAGCAGTTTTTCAAGTTCAGACTCAGGATCATCAACCACCTCGGGGGTTACCAGAAAAGTCTTGATCTCAGTGGAGGGAAGTTTCTTTTCAAAAGGAATGAGGACCTTCTCGAATACACTCACCAATCCCCGCGCCCCTGTTTTTTGAACCGCCGCCAGTTCCGCCACTTTCGTCAGCGCTTCTTCTTCGAACTTGATGTCGATGCCGTATGCCTTGAAATCCATGCGCTTGCTTATAATAATGGGATTATTCGGATTTTTTAGAATAGTGGCAAGATCATCTTTAGTCAGCTCATCAAAAACGACAATTACGGGGAGCCGGCCTATAAATTCAGACTCAAAGCCGAATTCAATAAGATCCTGTGCGGTAACTTCCTTGAGGATTTCCCATGGTATTTCAGCGGACCTGACATCGGCTTCAAAGCCGATACCCTGTCTTTGAAGTCTTTTTTTAACAATTGCACCCAGCTCACCGAAGGCCCCGCTCATTATAAAAAGGATATTTTTGGTATTTACAACCCTTTTCTCCCTTTTCCCTGTCCTCCTGTAATGCTCGATAGCCTGGATCTGTGAAATTGGATCATGGGGTACTTTCAGGTCAACATCGGTTTCTTCCATTGGTTTTAGAAGCGCCCTCTGAACGCCCGTTCTTGAGACGTCATGGCCAATGATGTTTTTATACGAAGCTATTTTGTCAATTTCATCCACATAGATAATCCCGTTTTCAGCCAGTTCTATGTTGTCATTTGCTTCATATACGAGATCTCTGACCAGATCCTCAACGTCTCCGCCCACATAGCCGGTCTCGCTGAATTTGGTTGCATCGCCTTTTACAAAAGGAACTCCGAGCTTCTGGGCAATCAGCCTTATAATATATGTCTTGCCTACCCCTGTGGGGCCTATCATCAACACATTGTTTTTTATCATGCCCACCCGTGCCTTTTTCCTTTTCCGGGAAGAGCGCAACGAACGTCCGGGCATTTCCGGTCTGTCCCTGTTAAAAAATATCCTGTTGAAATGGGTACAGATTTTGGTTGATAGAACTTCCTTGGCCTGTTTCTGCTTCACTACAAAACTGTCCAGATAAAACTCCAATTCCTCCGGCAGCATATCAAAGGCAGACAAATTGTCCTTTCCTGACTGAGAACGTGAATTATCAGATTCGTCTTCTTCGTTCCTTGGAAAAACAAAAGGAGAAATTATTTTAACCCGATCACCGTATTTTTTGGAAAGATACTGGCTTAACTCTCTTTCAAGTTCTTTCTGATCAGGGAGTTTGGCATTTTCATTTGTTTTGTCTTCAGGTTTATCTTCATATTCCATTATAAATGCTCCTTATATCCGTGCATTACAGCATCCGATTGCTTATTTTCAATACCTGGATATTAATATATCCATTAGATATACGTATTTCAACCCATATTCTTGTCCGGGCAGTTTATCTGTTTGACTCAGACATACAATTTGATTAATGTGGGGGCCGTATTTGACGTTTTTCGTGTATCATATTTAAATGCTGCTGCTTATTGCAGGGAATACTTAAAATCCGGGTAAGAGTTACATATTTTAAAGCGGGTAAATAAAATGGTGTCAAGGCTGGAAATAAGGCTTAAAAAAGAATTAAATGATGCTGAAGGCGCAGGCATCCGAAGAAAATCGAGAGAATATTTCGGTTTCGAGGTAAATGATATCCGGGTAATAAGGATGTTGACTATTGATGCTGATCTTAACCGGGATCAACTTGAACAAATACGAACTGAGATATTCACAAATCCTGTCATAGAGGAATCGTCCTACTCTCCTGTTGCCGGCAAATTTGACTGGCTTATATGGGTCGGCTTCCGGCCCGGAGTAAGAGACACGGCCGGCAGCACTGCGGCCGAGGCGGTTGAGGACCTTCTGGGGATAAAATTCGGGCATGGTCAGGCAGTTTATACTTCAAAACTTTTTGAAATTAACGGAACCCTGGATGAGGATCAGGTCAATAAGATTGCAGGAGAACTCCTTGCAAATAATATAATCCAGCAATGGAAAATTTATTCCGCAGATAACTGGCAGGCCGACACGGGAGTCGGATTCCTGGTCCCGAAGGTGGTCCTTGACCATGAGCCTAAGGTCAGCACTATCTCCATAAGAAGCGACGAAGAGTTAAAGAACATATCCTTTGAACGTAATCTGGCGCTTCAGGAAAGGGATATCCCTGTAATACGTGAATACTTCATGAAAAAAGATGTCCTGAAGGACAGGAAGAAAGTCGGACTGGACCTCCCGACTGACGTGGAGCTTGAATACATTTCCCAGGCACGCAGCGACCATTGCAACCATAATACATTCAGGGGGTTGTTCAGATACGTTGATATACTCACAGGGTATATGGAGCCAGTTGATAATCTGTTTAAATCCTGCATTGAGGCTCCTACCCTGAAGATAGCCGAACAAAAGGACTGGGTCGTTTCCGTTTTGTGGGACAATGCCGGGGTAGGACGGTTTGATAACGATCATTACTATGTCATCACAGGTGAAACGCATAACAGCCCTTCCAATATGGAGGCATATGGCGGGGCTATTACGGGAATCGTCGGAATTTACCGTGACCCCATGGGAACAGGGAAAGGCTCAAAACTTATTCTCGGAATGTACGGGTACTGCGTTGGCCACAGGGATTATTCAGGAGATCTGAAACCCCATCTTCACCCGCGACGTCTTCTTGACGGAGTCATTGAAGGGGTCAGGGACGGAGGAAACAAGAGCGGAATCCCTACCCCTTTCGGCCTGCTGCTGTTTGATGAAAGCTATCTGGGAAAATGCCTCGTCTTTGTAACTGCACTGGGTATCATGCCTTCAATGATCGGAAATGAATCTTCTCACGTCAAGGCAACCAGCCCCGGAGACCTGATTATCATGTCCGGAGGAAAAGTCGGCAAAGACGGCATTCATGGAGTTACAGCCGCTTCAGAGACCTTCAGCGAACATACCCCTGCCGGACATGTGCAGATCGGCGACCCCTATACTCAAAAGAAAATGCATGACTTTCTGATTGAAGCAAGGGATAAGGGCCTGATATCATATATAACGGATAACGGAGGCGGAGGGCTTTCGTCCTCGATAGGCGAATCCGCCAGATTCAGCAACGGCTGTATTGTGGATCTGGACAAGGTCCCTCTGAAATATGAGGGATTGGATCAATGGGAAATATGGGTGTCCGAATCACAGGAAAGGATGACAATAGCAGTTAAGCCAGGGCATCTTGAATCCTTCATGGAACTGTCGGAAAAGCATGCCGTGGAAAGCACTGTCATAGGAGAATACAGAGATTCAGGTTATCTGCATCTCAGATACAAAGGAAAAACCTGCGCATATATCCGAATGGATCTCCTCGAATCCGATTTCCCCCAGTGGGAATTCGATGCCGAATGGATTCCTCCTGAAACCAGAGGATTGACGGAACCTGTTATTGATGAGCCTTCAAACCAGGGAAGTTTACTTGCCGAAATCCTCGCACGACCTAATATCTGTTCGCGCAACTGGATTGCGAGGCAGTATGATCATGAGGTCCAGGGAGGCAGTGTTATAAAACCACTGGTAGGGAAGAAAAGGGATATACCTGCGGATGCAGCTGTAGTAAGGCCGTTGCTCGACTCAAAAAAGGGGATTGCCGTTTCCCAGGCACTTAATCCGTTCTATTCTGAAATAGACACATACCACATGGCAGCGGCTACCATGGATGAAGCGGTGAGAAAAGTGCTGTCCGTGGGAGGCGATCCTGATCATCTGGGAGGAGTTGACAACTTCTGCTGGCCCACAGTCGAGTATCATCCTGCAAAAAACCCGGACGGCAGGTACAAGGCTGCCCAGCTGGTAAGGGCAAACTGGGCATTAAGAGACATATGCCTGAGCTACGGCATACCGCTGCTTTCCGGAAAGGACAGCATGTATATTGACGGGAACCTCGAAGGCCGTTTTGGTGAGAGGAGAAAGGTTTCCGGACTGCCTGCTTTTCTTTTTACTGTGTCCAGCATGGTTACTGACATATCAAAGTGTTTGACCATGGAGGCAAAATTTCCTGGAGACCTTGTCTATGTAGTGGGAGAGACCAGAAACGAACTTGGCGGCAGTGAATATTACCAGACAATGGGGTCAGTCGGGCTCAATATTCCTGTTCTCAATGCCGGAGAGGTCTGGCCCCAATATCTTGCTCTTCATGAGGCAATCCAGGAGGGGCTGATCTCCTCCTGCCATGCCGTTTCAAGGGGAGGGCTTGCTGTGCATCTGGCAATGGTTTCGATGGGTGGGGAGCTTGGAATGGATATAGATCTTCAGAATATCCCCGCCTCATCAGGTCTGACTGCAACCCAGATGCTTTATTCAGAGTCGTGCGGAAGATTTGTCCTTACAATAGCACCTGAAAAAAAAGAACGTTTTGAGGAAATCTTCCGCAATATGAAGACCGGGCAGGCAGGGATTGTAACCGAATCAACAGAATTTTCAGTCAAGGACAAAAACGGAAGGCCATTAATCAGGGAAGACATTATTCGGCTTAAGAATTGCTGGAAAAGCCCGTTTGGGGAGTTAATATGATGATGCATCAGGTAAAGGCACTGATTCTTACAGGGTATGGCCTGAATTGTGATTATGAAACCGATTATTCTTTCAGATCCGCAGGCGCACAGTCCAGCCTTATCCACATAAACGAATTGATAATGAAGCAGGGTGCCGGATCAGAAGTCAGGCTGGAGGACTTCCATATCCTGGTCTTAGGAGGAGGATTCAGCTGGGCGGACGACCATGGGGCAGGTGTGGTTATGGCTTCAAAGCTGAAACACAACCTGGGAGCACAGATAGATTCATTTATCGGAGAAGGCAAGCTGGTAATCGGGATATGCAACGGTTTTCAGGCCCTTGTCAACCTCGGCCTCCTGCCGGGATTCGGATATAAATACAATGAACGGCGAGTTGCGCTTACCCATAATGACTCGGGCAATTTTATAGACGCCTGGGTAAATCTAAAGGTAAATCCCGGGTCGCCGTGTGTTTTTACCAGGGGCATTTCAAGCATAGAACTCCCTGTCAGGCATGGCGAGGGTAAATTTTATGCACAGGAAGAGGATATCGATACCCTGATTAAAAACAACCAGGTGGTAATGCAGTATGCGGATAATCAGGGAAAAGAGGCACGGGGGAAATGGCCTTTGAATCCTAACGGGTCTTTATGCGACATTGCCGGAATATGTGATCCGACCGGCCGGATATTCGGATTAATGCCTCACCCTGAGGCATTCAACCACTATACCAATCATCCTGACTGGACATTTGAAAAGGAGAGGATTTTCAGACAGGGGAAGCATATAACAAATGAAGAAGGCGACGGGATTAAGATCTTCAGAAATGCAGTAGAATATATAAGAGATACATTTTATTCATAAACAATCCGGATATTCCGAAGCCATTCTGCAAGTCCTGCTGTCTTTGCCCTGATCTCTCTGTCGTTTTTTTCACTGGCCGCATTTTCAAGTGCGACCCCTCTATCCATAATTTCACTGAAACCGTATTGCTGTGCTTCTTCCTTCATTCTTTTCCCGATGATCCAGATGTTTTCATAATCTTCTTTTGCAAGGGCTTCCTTTAATACTTTTATTGATCTTCTTGTTCTTTCAAGGAACTCCCTTACCTGATTTTCAACATCGGAATTTATACGGATAACATTCTCTTCTTGATACTCCATGTCTTTTTCCCTGAATTTTCCCTGGAATCATTTATTTATTATAGGTTCTTTTCCCTGTGGAAATACTCCCGCAATATCTTTATATAATTATGCCATGCAGTCTAAAATTTCAACAGGCGAATTCCCCGGATGTATTAATATGAAAGGGTTGTCTGTCACCAATGTCAGCCCCCGATAATTCCAAGCAGTTTAAGCCCGTCATAAAAAAGAACAAATGCCAGGACACATAGCAACATGCCAAGGAAGCGCATGATGTATATGTATATCCTGCCGCTTAAAAATGACTTCGATTTGCCGACTAAAAAAGCCAATATAATTTTTGACCCCACAAGACAAACATAAAAACTCGTAATAAAAGCCAGGAGAGCACTGATATTAATGCCAATTGCTTTTGTCATGGCCGGAGCACCCACACTGAACCAGAACAGGTAGGGATGAGGATTCAGAACATTTGCCAGAATACCTTTTGTCAATGATCTGGATTCTCTTTCTTGAATACCGGGATCAATGCCTTTTGTACGAATGCTTTCGTAGCCCAGTGTTAAAATAAAGATCCCGCCTCCAAGAGAGATTACTCCTAATATGGGATGAAAACTGGTAAATTTTGACAAAATATAAAACGTCAAAATGATAATCGGAAAATCCGTTATTATTGGAGCAAGGGCAATTTTGACGCCGGATTTAACATCATGCCGGAGTGTCTCTGAAATTACAAGTGTCAGAAGCGGCCCCGGAGCAAGCCCTGCGGATAAGCCCAGCACCGTCCCGAATGTCAGAAAATACAGCATGTTAATCTTCCAGTCCAGCAGGGCACTTTTTATGCTGCCGCGAAAGGACTGCTGCCAGTGAGAATATCATATATTACACGACAATATGTATCAGGAAAATCAGCCCTTATTATTGCGGGAATGGCTCAAAAATATGCTTTCCTGATACCGGCAGGTGCATTCAGAAACCCTGATCCTGTTTTTCATAGGGACGGAAGCAAAGAATAACCCTCCATTCCCGTTCGTGCAGTTTCACCGTATCCCAGGTGGCGACTTTAATCACTTTCTCTGTGCTGCCCGGCGCTTCAAAGATATACTGCCCGACTCCTGATTTTTCTGCAGCGATTATCTTGCCCAGTTTCAGCAGGGTTTCATACTCCGCATAGAGCGAATCGCTGAACAGCATCCTGCCAATCTCCGTGCTGTCCTGATCATAGATTATCTGTCCGTCTGTCTGCATTATCCACAGCTCGAAATC
>JAFGMQ010000069.1 GCA_016927455.1 Deltaproteobacteria bacterium | reverse complement strand
TTAAAAGACAGTCCCAAAAAACGTGAATTACTTCCTCTGGTAAAAGAAATAAAAAGTTCAGGCAAACTGCCTGTGTACATATATCTAATCCAGCGCCTGTAATGTCAAAAACAGCGGATTACGTTTGACCTTTGCATAAGGGCATGGCAAACCAAGAAAATGATAAAGAAGATAGAGGAGAAATAATGAGCGAGGAAGGTAAATCAATTCATGAATTTGATTTTAAACTAATCTGTGAATATTTTTCGAGCATAGAACGGCAGGGGCCCGGGAGCCCCGAAGTAACTGCAAAAGCTTTGAGCTTCATTGACACACTGAAAAAAGAACTAAGAATTGCTGATATAGGCTGTGGAACGGGCGGTCAGACGATGGTGCTGGCCAATCTTACGTCAGGGCATATTACCGGCATTGATTTGTTTGACGACTTTATTGATATCTTCAGGGACAATTTCCGAAAGAGGGATCTCCAGGATAGAGTGGAAGGCGTTGTTGGCTCAATGGATAATCTTGTTTTTCAAAAAGAAGAGTTGGATATGATCTGGTCAGAAGGTGCTATCTATAATATCGGGTTTGAGCGAGGCATAAATGAATGGCGTAAGTTTCTGAAGACAGGAGGCTTTATTGCTGTTTCGGAAGCATCTTGGTTTACCGAAAAGCGGCCTGTGGAAATTGATAGATTCTGGAAGGATGCCTATCCGGAAATTGACATCATCTCAAACAAAGTCGGTCAAATGCAAAAAGCCGGATACATACCGATTGCTACTTTTGTCTTGCCAGAAAACTGCTGGACTGAACATTTTTATGCCCCGCAAGCTTCTGCACAGGACAAATTTCTGAAGAAATATGCTGGCAATCAAACAGCCGAAGATTTTGTAAGAAACCAACGTCGTGAAGCTGAATTGTATAATAAATACAAGGAATATTACGGGTATGTATTCTATATAGGAAAAAAGATTTAGGACAATTTGAAATAACATATCCGATGTATATTGAATCATCATATTAACCCGCAGGCCCCCACCTTGAAGCAGGCTGCAGAAAGGCAATACATCTCAAAGGATTCCCATTTGTTGAAAGAATTGGTTCATCCGTTTTTTGCGTATTTCCTTGTTCTGGGAGGGCTTTGAATGGGGAGATACGGCGGGCAGATTTTTTCGTAAATACTTTTTGGTCCTGTCAAGTGTTTCAGCCTGTGGAAGGATGAAATTTCGAGCGCCGGGAATCGGGGACGGATACAGGCGCCGGAATGGCCAGGGACTACTGGGCATGATCACAGATTTCTGCAATTCGTCATTTTCACTCTTTCAGACCTGTATGTAAACAGAAACCGAAAGAACCGCCGAAACATGCCAATAATGAATTTGACTTGAAGATGTCAAAATGATACCTTAAAAAGTTATTAATTTTTGAAAGAAGGCCTGTATCTGTGATTCGGAGAAAAGGTTCCGGCGATTACTGATATAAATCACATATTCTGATTCCGGAGAGTATGCCCGGAAAAGCAAAATGCAGTATTTTTACTATTTCAGCGGGAGGCACATTTAATGGACTATAAACAAACGCTTAATCTTCCCAGCACCGAGTTCCCCATGAAGGCAAACCTGGTAAAAAAGGAACCGGAGATTCTTGAAAAGTGGGAAAAAATGGATCTGTATCGGTTGATCCGGGAATCATCAAAAGGCAGGAAACGCTACATGCTTCATGACGGCCCCCCCTATGCAAACGGCAATATCCACATGGGGACAGCCTTTAATAAAATACTTAAAGATATAATCATCAAGTCCAAACAGATGGCAGGATTTGACGTGCCCTATGTACCCGGGTGGGACTGCCACGGCCTTCCTATCGAACATAAGGTTGATCAGGAACTCGGCTCCAGAAAACTGAATATGACACAGGCGGAGATAAGAAAATTCTGCCGGAAGTATGCTGAAAAGTATATCGATATCCAGCGGAATGAATTCAAGCGCCTCGGTGTTCTGGGCGAATGGGACAGGCCCTATCTTACCATGAATTATCCCTACGAAGCCACCATTGTAAGGGAATTCGGAAAATTCGCACTGAACGGCGGTGTGGTTAGAAGCAAAAAGCCTATCTACTGGTGCATATCATGCAGGACAGCGCTTGCCGAAGCCGAGGTTGAATACGAAAATCATACCTCTCCTTCCATATTTGTAAAGTTTCCGCTGATTTCCGACCTGAGTCAGGCATTTCCGGTACTTAAGGGCAAAAAGGTATCAATAGTGATATGGACCACAACACCATGGACAATACCTGCAAATCTTGCAATTGCCCTGCATCCTGATTTGGAGTATGTCGCTGTTGAAACCGGAAACAATGAAGTCCTGATCCTTGCCGAAGGGCTTCTCGATTCATGCATGGACATATTCGGCATCACGTCATACGAAACGATCGCTGGGTTCAGGGCCGCAGACCTTGAAAATTTCGAGGCACGGCATCCCCTGTATGACAGGCCGTCTGTTATTGTGCTTGCCCCTTATGTTACCCTGGATGCAGGAACGGGATGCGTGCATACTGCCCCGGGACATGGCAGGGAAGACTATGAGACAGGGACTAAATATAAAATTGAAACCTATTCGCCCGTGGACGATGCAGGCTGTTTTACTGATGAAGTGGGCTTTTTTGCCGGCATGAACGTATTTGAAGCCAACAGGGCTGTTAACGACAAACTGAAAGAGATCGGAGCCCTGCTGAAGGAACAGGATATAACCCATGAATATCCGCACTGCTGGCGGTGCAAGAAGCCTGTTATCTTCAGATCCACTGAACAGTGGTTTATCTCCATGGAAAAGAATGATCTCAGGCAGAAGGCGCTTGATGCTATCAACATGGTGTCGTGGATACCATCATGGGGCAGGGACCGCATATATTCAATGATTGAAAACCGGCCGGACTGGTGCATCTCACGCCAGAGGTCATGGGGCGTACCCATAACCGTATTCTTTTGCAGTGAATGCGGTGAGATCATAATATCTCAGGAAATTATTGATCACATATGCGGGATGGTTGAAAAGGCAGGTGCGGACATATGGTTTACGGAAACTGAGACCAGTCTGATGCCCGAAGGTTGTAAATGCCCGAAATGCGGTTCAGATAAATTCACAAAGGAAACCGACATACTTGATGTCTGGTTTGATTCAGGAGTCAGCTATGCCGCTGTAATGGAGAAGAGGGAATATCTCGACAGCCCTTCGGACCTCTACCTTGAGGGAAGTGATCAGCACAGGGGCTGGTTCCACAGTTCACTTCTCTGTTCGGTGGGGACGCGCGATGAGGCCCCTTACAAGAGCGTCCTTACCCATGGATTTGTTGTTGACGGCTCAGGCAAGGCAATGCACAAATCAGCCGGGAACGTCATTGCTCCCGAGGAACTGATCAGGAATTACGGTGCGGAAATTATAAGACTCTGGGTGGCTGGCGAAGACTACCGAGACAATATCCGTCTTTCAAAAGAGATCCTTCAGCGCCTTACAGAGGCATACAGGAGGATAAGGAATACTTGCCGCTATCTACTTGGAAATCTTGGTGATTTTGTGCCTGAGAAAGACAGGGTTGACTATTCGCAGATGGAGGAGCTTGACCGATGGGCGCTGCACCAGCTTCAGGAATTGAATGAGAGGGTTCTCAGGGCATATGAAAGTTTTGATTTTCACCTGATATATCATAATCTTCACAATTTCTGCGTTCTTGATCTTTCATCCTTTTACCTCGATATCATAAAAGACAGGCTTTATACATCACCGCCGGACTCGGTCGCCGTGCGTTCGGCCCAGACTGCAATGAGCGAGATTCTTGAAGTCCTGGTAAGGCTCATGGCTCCTATTCTCTCTTATACGGCAGACGAGATATGGGGTTACATGAGAGGCGAGAACAGGACTTCAAGCGTACATGCCGATCTCTTTGTCCCTGTAAGGGAATCATATAAGAATCCCGAACTCGCCAGGCGCTGGGAAGGCATCATTTCAATACGAAAAGAAGTGATGAAGGCTCTTGAAGTTGCAAGAAAGGAGAAAAGAATAGGTCATTCTCTGGATGCTGCCGTAACGCTCGGTGTGTCCAGGGGACTTATCAAGGAAATCAGCCTCCCGCCGGGGGATCAGCAAAGGACGGTTTTTATTGTCTCTTCAGTAAAGACAGTACCAATTGATCACATGGATGAAGGGGTTTTGAATGAAAACATATCAGGCCTGAAGATACACATAGCCCCGTCAGCCGACCAAAAATGCGAACGATGCTGGATCCATGACCCTACTGTGGGACATGACAATGATCACCCGACTGTCTGCAAGCGATGCCTGAACGTATTAAAAGAAATTACCATCTGATGGTATGGCCTGCCCTGGCCGTTTTGCTTTTTGATCAGATATCCAAGTTTGCTGTTGCAGGGAGTCTGATGCTTTATGAGACGGTGCCGGTGGTGACAGGATTTTTTAATCTGGTTCATACGAGGAACCGAGGCATGGCATTCGGCCTGATGAATAGACCTGACATAGGGCCGGGTTTTATCTTCCTCGTGGTTGCAAGCATTGCGGCAATTGTGGTGTTGCTGATCTGGTTTTTCAGGCTGAAGGAGGATGAAAAACTTATAACCTTCGGGCTTTCCCTTGTCCTTGGAGGGGCGGCGGGAAACCTTATTGACAGGATATTGTTCAGGGAAGTGATCGATTTTATTGATATCTATTATGGCAGGTATCACTGGCCGGCCTTCAATATAGCTGATTCAGCCATAACTACAGGCACATTGTTAATAGCAGCATGCCTTTTATTTAAACGTCATCCGGAACGGTGACCGGCTGATCAGTTTAAAGAGACTTGAAATTTATGTATCCCGATCTTTTTTCAATAGGAAATTATTCTCTTCACACCTATGGCCTGTTTGTCGCCGCAGGCTTTCTTGCCGGCCTTTTGATAACAGTCAGAATCGGAAAGACGGAAGGTTTCACATCCCAGCAGATAATGGACATGGGCTTTATCATTGTCCTCTCCGCCATAATCGGATCAAGACTCATGTATGTCCTGATGAATGCCCGCTATTATATCAGTAATCCGCTGGATATCATGAAGGTATGGCAGGGTGGACTTGTCTTTTCAGGGGGAATAATCGGTGTTGTGTTAATGATGTCATGGTATATAAGAAGGCATCGGTTACCATTCTGGAAGACAGCCGATCTATGGGCTCCTGCTGCGGCTATAGGACAGGGCATAGGCAGAATAGGGTGTCTGATGGCAGGGTGCTGTCACGGCAGAGTGACAGATTCACTGGTGGGAATAATATTCACGCATCCTGATTCCCTTGCGCCCCTAAATATTCCCATTCATCCGACTCAGATCTATGCATCCATAAGCGGATTTGCTATTTTTGCAGTCCTGATACTGATGCGCCCGAGGCGGATTTTTCATGGCCAGATTTTCCTTTGGTATATAATCCTCCACAGTACATCAAGGCTTTTTATTGAACGCTTCAGGGGAGATGACAGAGGCATGCTTCAGAGCGCGGGTATGAGTATTACTCAGCTTGTCTCAATTCTTCTGCTGACTGTCTCTGTAATAGCACTGATTATGATAAAATCCAGGATAAAAAACAAGAACGGCCAAGACAGCTGAGTGTTTGAAATTCAACCAGGATTTTAGTCCAACATAGAAACCCTTGCCCTTTGGGCAAGGTCAGAGTTCAGTGGCTTTGCCATCTGAACGACCCATTTGTTATATCC
>JAFGMQ010000068.1 GCA_016927455.1 Deltaproteobacteria bacterium | reverse complement strand
ATTCCATGGTGCAAATTTCAGCAGTAACAACATGCCGGGTATGGCTATAAGTGTACATATTATGAAGAATTCTTCCCATCCAAGATACTTTGCTATAAACCCGGTGGGGGCCGAAGCTATTACCCTGGGAATGCCCATAAGGCTTGTAAGGAGCGCATATTGTGTGGCAGTAAATCTTCTATTTGTAATGCTTGCCATGAATGCAGCGTAGGCGGCAGTGCCCATCCCACTGCTCAGATTTTCAAAGGCAATGACACCGCCAAGGGCTGTTATATTATAGCCGATTTTTGCCAGTACTGCAAAGCAGGCTGTGGATACCGCCTGCAAAAATCCGAAGACCCAGAGAGAACGGTTGATTCCGAGACGGATCATGATGATTCCTCCTGCAAGAGCTCCTGCTATTGTTGCCCAGAAGCCGAACAGCTTCACAACCGCACCGATTTCAGTCTTTGAAAATCCGATATCAAGATAAAATGGTGTTGTCATGGAGCTGGCCATTGTGTCTCCGATTTTATACAGAAGTATGAAAGCAAGAATCCAGAGTGCAGAAGGCCTTGTAAAATATTCAACCAATGGATCAATTGCAGCTTCTTTTATTGTCTTAGGCGTTCCTACGGGGGTATCAGGTTCGGGGGTAAGGATGGTAGTAATTATTCCTGGTAACATGCATGCGGCCATGAATAGATAGACACAGGAAAAAGGCATGTAGTCCGCCAGTATAAGACCGCCGCCTGACGCCAACAGCATACCTATTCGATAGCCGTTGATATATAAGGAAGATCCAAGCCCCAGCTCCTCATCGGAAAGGTCTTCTCTCCTGTATGCGTCAATTACAATGTCCTGAGATGCGCTGAAGAATGTTACAAGGAAGGCTGCAAATGCAACCAGCCAAGGGTTTTTGCCCGGATCAGTTGCCCCAAGGGCTGAAATGGAAAGAACCAGGGCAATCTGTGCTATTAACAGCCATCCTCTTCTTCGACCGAGAAAGGGAAGGGTAAAACGATCAAGGAAAGGCGACCAGAGGAATTTCATGGTATAAGGAAGCCCCACGAGTGCCATTATCCCGATTACAGCAAGATCTACCCCTTCTTCCTTCATCCATGCCTGAAGCAGGCTGATCGTGAGAAGAAGGGGAAGCCCTGATGAAAATCCCATGATCAGGGATACAAGCATACGCCTGCTGCAGATTATACGGATTATTGTGGATTTATTCTTAAGATTCATGCTCTGCTTGTTAGTCCCCCACCTGAAAACCAGAAAATTTTCGAACCAGCGTGCCTCAAATAATAACGGCTTTCTTCAAAAATTTATAATCTTCCGCCATTAAGGGATTCTAAGGCGATAAAGAGGGCTTGAGTGCCGGAACAGCCATGGCCCTGAGCCTTTACCGCCAGATACAGCTGACAGACCAGGCCCAGTCCCGGCAAAGAAAGTCCAACTTCTGTGGCTTCTTCAAGGGCTATGCGCATATCCTTTATAAAATGGTTTACTATAAAACCAGGTTCATAATCACCCTTGACGATTCTCGGCCCCAGGTTATTGATGCTCCAAGAACCGGCAGCACCTTTTCCAATAATTCTGATCACAGCATCTTGATCCAGGCCGAGTTTTGATGCATAAAGGAGTGATTCGCAAACACCGATCATTGTTCCGGCAACGAGGATCTGATTACACATTTTGGTATTCTGCCCGGCCCCCGGGCCGCCCATAAATGATATATCCTGCCCCATGAGCTGGAAAAGAGGAAGCACTTTATGAAAGATGTTTCTGCGTCCTCCGACCATAATTGCAAGAGTCCCTGCTTTTGCTCCGACATCGCCGCCTGAAACCGGAGCGTCAAGGCTGTCTATTCCCTTATCCTCAGCCTTCCTTGAAATCATCTTTGCCAGACTCGGCCGGCTGGTGGTCATATCAACAACTATTCTGCAGTCCCCTTCAACTGAAAATATGCCGTTCTCTCCAAAATATATGTCTTCAACATCTTCCGGAAGACCAACGATGGTGAACAGGACCTCGGACCTGGCTGCAACATCAGCCGGGGAGTCACACCAGCATGCCCCTTTTGCGAGGAGGGGCTCAGCACTGTTTTTGGTCCGGTTGAAGACAAATAATTCGTGGCCGTTTGCCTGAATATGTCCGGACATTGAAAGTCCCATAATCCCTGTGCCGATCCATCCGATTTTCATACATTGCCCCTTTCACCTGTAAATGACCATTATACTTTTTATTGCTTAAATGGCATATTTTAAATACCAATTAACCCTATAAAATATAAATGATGAAATCAAAGTTTTTCTTATGAAGGTTCCCTTATTGAGATCTAATCACAAGGAATTTATTTTAATGATTCCTGTTCAACTCGGGGAATATTCGGATGAAGTATTTTGAATTGAAAGGAAGTCTAAGCTTTCTGTTATTTATTACCCTTTTGCCATATTTGATGTTGACATTAGTTATTATTATCTGTTACTGAATTGATTCAAGTTTTCTTGGATTATTAAATGTTATATTCAGTAAAAAGAGCTTCTCAATTTTTAAGACTAACATATTTAAAAAGGAGGTGACAAACTCAATTTATTAAGCAACTCGTATTTCCATCCTTTCCGTTTTAAAACATTTGTTGATTGCTGAGGGGGGTGATTAGCAGACAAAAAATCCTTAGATTCTATCCTTTTTGAGATTCATTTTTTCACCGGCTAAGTTGTTTGAACTTAAAATAATAACCTTCGATTCGAATTTCCGGGTTTTACCCGTGTCGGGATTTGTTTGAGCAAGTTTGAATCCGAGAGCCATAAAGCAAAATTAATTAGTTTCTCGGCTTGATCCTTAGGAGGGAAGGTATGAATTCATTATGGATATTATTGCTTTGGTTAATCGTTGTTGTCTTTGGGTACTGGGTATATGCCAAATGGGCTGCAAAAAATGTCTTTGATGTTGATCCGGGAAGGGCTACTCCTGCAAAGATGTATATGGACGGTGTTGATTTCATGCCGGCCAATAAAAACGTTTTGTTCGGCTTTCAACTCAATTCCATAGCAGGTGCGGCACCGATAATAGGTCCTATAGTTGCTCTGCAGTGGGGTTGGCTGCCAGCAGTCCTGTGGCTGGCCTTTGGTGTTTTCTTTATAGGATGGATGCATGACTTTTCAAGTGCCATGATTTCGATCAGAAATGATGGTGATACATTCGGAGCGCTGGGCTACAAATTAATATCGCCCAGGGCAAGAAAAATTCTTCTCACCTTCATTTACTTTTACCTGCTTCTGATTGCGACGGCCTTTGGCCATGTAATTACAAGCGGAGTAAGTGGAAACTCTTCTCTTCCTTTTCCTTTGCTGGTGACTATAGGTGTGGCGTTTCTTGTCGGCCACATGATCTACAGATCAAAGGTGAATATTCTATCTACTACTGTTATAGCCATTGTACTCATTTTTGTCTCCATCTGGCTGGGCACGGTTTGGACAATTAAGCTTTCATATACAACTGTTCTTGTATGCGTGCTGATATTTGGCTATTTCAGTTCGATTCTGCCAGTATGGCGTTTTATACAGCCTTTTAATTATTCATCTGTTTATGTAGTCTATTTCGGTATAATTGCAGGGGTAATAGGTATAATAATAGGCCATAAGCCGATGACACTCCCTGCATTTACGAGCTGGAGTATTGGAATGGGTCCGCTCTGGCCGCTCCTTTTTGTGACCATTGCCTGCGGTGCCATATCCGGATGGCACAGCCTGGTATCCAGCACTGCCACATCACGCCAGCTTGAAAACGAACTGGATGTCAGGCCGGTTACCGCGGGTGCGATGTTTGCTGAGTTCACCATTTCGATCATAGCTGTTATTGTATGCGCTACAGCATTTGCAGACAAGGCAGCCTATATTCAGAAAGTGGGCAACCCCGTAGGAATATTTGTAGGCGGCCTGGGAGGTGCTATCACATCCCTCGGGCTTCCGTTATCATACACCAATGCTCTGGCAGGAATGATGATTATTATACTCGCCCTTACAATCGTTAATCTTGTATTCCGTTTCATGAAGGTTGCGACAGCAGAGCTTCTGGGTGATGCTGTAGGGATTGCAAAAAATTCCCATATAGCAACGATTGTTGCTCTCGTTATTACTTTTCTCCTGGTAAAAACAGGGACATGGCTCTATGTATGGGTACTTTTCGGCGGAGCCAACCAGTTGATGGCATCGTTTGCCCTATTGCTCATAACGCTGTATCTGGTACAGAAAGCTAAAAACTACAAGATTGCCATCTATCCCATGTTTTTCATGTATATTACGACTGTCTTTGCCCTGTTCTACACTGCCTTTTTCAAGTTGATTCCCGCGGCACTGGAAGGCAAAAAGGTGTTTGGCAACTATTTTGCTTCAGCAATAGCCATACTGCTTATAATACTTGCGATAATTCTTGCATATGACGGCTGGAAAGCTTTTGTAAAATACAGATCAGGAGAGGCAAAGATAGCGGCTGAGCCGGAAAAGGCAGCAGCATAATATTTTTACTGAAAGGAGACAGGCGGGCAAAGGGGGATAATTATTTCCGGAATACCCTGCAAAGCGGATCTCGAAATATATCCCCTTATCTGTTGATCTTCGATTTGGAAATCAGATGGTTGAATAAAATAAGCGACTATTTGAGGGGTTTTTTCCTTTACGGTTTAGTGGAGGGGATGACCGCGGAAAAGCGTTGTCTGGAAGATATCTTTATTTTAACCATCTTTGGAAGGACAATAGGTTTTCCCCTCCTGTTCAACTTTTATTCTTTCAGGTTTGCACCTTATTATATATTACGGCTTAGACTATGGAAGAGAAGGCTATTGAGGGAGAAGGATTTTTTTGATCACATAAGGGATTGATATAAGAAATCTTTTAAACAGCATGAACAACAGCGCTACGAGGTTTTAATTTATGGAAGAGAAGGAAAAAGATAGAAAAAAGAAAAAAGCCGGCGGAATTATAGGGTTTTTCAGGGATTTCACCTATGGGATGGCGACTCACGGGATGGCGAGACATGCTCTCAAGCAGCGCTCAAGCATGGAACACCTTTTTATCCTCATTACCATGGGCGATATGCTCGGCATTCCAATACTTCCGCCCTATTATTCGCTCCGCCTGCTTCCGCACGTTGTGCCTCAGATAACCACATGGAAGAGGAGAATGCTGAGAGAAAAGGATTTTATGGACAGCATGTATTAGCCCGTTATTATTATCAGGTAGGCGGGGCTGCAGATTATTAACAGAGCCTCTTTAAAAGCAGGCTTGTCTTGTTTATGCAATAAGGAGGATTTATGTCTCTTGCTGAAATCTTTCAAAAGTATCCTAATAGACGATATATCATGTATGGTGGAAAAGGAGGGCTTGGAAAAACAACATTTTCAGCAGCAACTGCATATTACCTTGCCAAGAAAGGAAAAAGGGTACTTGTTTTTTCTGTTGACCCTCAGGCGTCGCTCAGCGATATTTTTGAGAGGGATCTGTTCGGCAAGGGGAATATTGAAATAATGCCAAATCTTTTTGCCTGCGAGGTAGATGCGGATCAAAGGATCAAGGACTACCAGGAGGATATACGCCAGAAAATACTGTCAATGTATGGTATGAAACAGATCCCTGAGGAAATAGAGAGCTATATCAAGGCATCTTCAGCAGAACCTGCCATGGAAGAGAGTGCCATCTTTGACGCAGTTGTTGATATCGTTGTTAAAGGAGATTTTGATTACTATATTTATGATCTTGTGCCTCTTGGGCATGCCCTTTACTATTTGAGCATGGCATCCATATATGATGCATGGCTGGAGAATATCACCCATCTCAGAGAACAGATGCGCGAATATGACAAGGCTATTGCAACTATGCAGCATGAAGATCAGATCGGGCAGGATGAAATCTACAATGAACTGATGTATATTAAAGAAAGGATTGGAAATTCGTCGAAGATAATGACGGACACCGAGAAGACGGCCTTTTTCTTTGTTGTTAATCCGGAGGAAATGACCATAGTTGATACCGAAAAGGCGGCTCAACTTTTTTCCAGGTATAATGTACCCCTTGCGGGATATCTGGTTAACAGGGTTATTGACAGATCTTTGCTGGAAGAAAACATTCCCACATACCTCAAAAACAGGATTGAAATGCAGGCGAAGTCACTGAAATTGATTGATGAAAAGTTCGGATCTTCAGTGCTTTCCCAGGTGCCTGAATTCGATTCTGAGATAAAAGGACTTAAAATAATTAGAGACCTTGCAGAAGTGATGTTTGAGGAGAAATTACCATGAAAAGTTCAATGGCGGTTTTTTTTAAGGAACACCCTGAAATGCGTTATATCTACTTCGGAGGAAAGGGGGGAGTGGGCAAGACTGTAATTGCAGCAGCAGTAGCACTCTGGATAGCACAGCAGGGGAAAAAGACTCTGCTTGTATCTACAAACCCTGTCCACAGCCTTTCAAACCTTTTCAAATATGATGTTTTTGGAAAGGCGGTACTTATACCTGGAACAGAGAACCTGTATGTTCAGGAGATAGATACAAAAGATACGATAGAGAAATCAAAAACAGATATAAGAGAAAAGATAAGCTGGTTCCTCAAGTTTGCAGACATTCCCACAAAGGCGGATGATTTTATTGAGTCGGCAACAATGAATCCAGCCTTTGAAGAATCGGCGATGTTCGAGAATATGATTAATATCATTTTTGACGATGCCTTTGAATTCTATGTTTTTGACACAGCGCCTACTGCAAATGCCAGAAGACTTCTGGGCATGTCCAAGGTTTATACCCTTTGGGTTGACAAAATGATGAAGAGCCGGGACGAAGCCAAGTCCATGCGCTTGAGCCTGTCTTTCAGAAAGAAAAAAGTTCAGGAGGAGGATGACCCTCTCCTAAATTATCTTACCATCTTCCGTGAGCGAATTGAACGAATGAGGACACTTTTAACGGATAAGGAAAAAAGCGCATTCTTCTTTGTCACACTGCTTGAATCGCTTCCCATAGCGGTTATACGTAGATTTATCGGCTGGTTTGAGGACTTCGGAATACCGATAGGAGGAGTAATTGTAAACCAGGCCATTGACAAGTCGGAGATAGGGGAAGATTCTGCTGAATTTATTCTTAACCGCGTTAAAATGCAGGACCATTACAGGGAAGAAGTTGACAGTTATTTCGATAACCTGCTCGGAGAAGTCCCCTTGTTTGAGGAAGAGGTCAGGGGCTTGCAGATGGTATCCAGGGTAACTGAGAAGCTTTTTGCTGCTGCTTAGGGAATAATATCTGTCGAACAGCTGTTATTGAATCCGGATTGTGCAGAAGGTTGCAGCAGCACAATCCGGATTTATACCTTAAAGGCTGACGTTAAATCCTTTTTCCTTAAGATATTCCTTCACTTGTCTTACAGTTAAAAGGCGAAAATGGAAAACGGAAGCCGCCAGTAACACGTTGGCTCCTCCAATTGCCGCTCCTTCATAGAAGTGCTCCAAGGTGCCTGCTCCACCCGAGGCAACAACGGGAACCTCAACTGCATCAGAAACGGCCCTGGTAAACTCAAGGTCATATCCCGACCGGGTTCCATCTCCATCCATGCTTGTTGGAAGAATCACCCCTGCACCGAGATCCTGGCATTGTCTTGCCCACTTAATGGCATCCTGTCCTGTGGGTATTGTTCCTCCTGAAACCACAAGCTCAAACCCCGACAGCACCTCATTATTTCTTCTTGCATCAACAGCAACTGTAATCCTGTCCCGTCCGAACCTTTCTGCTGCATCCCTGACCAGGTCGGGATTCTTGACCGCGGCACTGTTCATTGAAACCTTATCTGCCCCGGCACCAAGAACCAGTTCAATATCCTGAAGCGTGGAAATCCCACCTCCCACTGTAAGGGGTATGGAAATTACTGACGAGACATTTTTAATCCATTCCAGCCTGGTCTTTCTGTTTTCCAGAGTGGCTGCAATATCGAGCATGGCCAATTCATCTGCGCCTTCATTTTCATATAGAGCCGCATTTTCTACAGGGTCCCCGGCATTTTTAAGATCAACAAAATGAACACCTTT
>JAFGMQ010000067.1 GCA_016927455.1 Deltaproteobacteria bacterium | reverse complement strand
TTTTTCAGGAGATTATTCTTGACCGCTTTAAATGTTTCTCCTATTTTGTAGGCTGTTTTGATGTACACGAAATCATCTATTCAGGAGGTTTGATGTGAGAATAATACTTTTAGGCGCCCCGGGAGCAGGTAAGGGGACTGTGGCTAAATTGCTTTCAGCTGTTGACGGATCTGTCCAGATTTCAACCGGCGATATACTTCGTTCTGCGGTGAATCAGGGCTCGGATCTTGGTAAAAAGGCAAAAAAATACATGGATCAGGGTGACCTGGTTCCGGATTCACTTATTATGGAGATAATGGAGGTTCGTTTGAAGGAGGATGATTGCCGGAACGGGTTCATTCTTGACGGATTTCCAAGAACAATTCCGCAGGCTGAAGAGCTGGCAAATCTTCTCGATAAAATGGATATTAAACTTGATTTTGTAGCAAATCTCGAAGTGCCCAGAGACGTCATACTTGACAGGCTTACAACAAGGAGGACCTGTTCTAATCCGGAATGCCAGGAAATTTTCAATATAAAGAGTAATCCTCCTGCTGCCGGTGGCAAATGCACAAAATGCGGCAGTCCGGTTGTTCAGCGTGATGATGAGACTGAAGAAGCGATTATAAACAGGCTGGAAATATATAATCAAAAGACAGCTCCGCTGATTGGCTTTTATGAAAGATCAGGTCTGCTTGAAAATTTCATTTCCTTGAGCAGTCAGGAAACGGTTGAAGAAATAGAAAGAAAACTGGAGCCATAGAGAAAAAAGATACAAACAGAAGCAAAAAGGCTTTTATTCCTTTCCACCTGAAAAGGAAACACATTGTTTATAACGCTTGAAACCGGAGTTTTTCAATTCTTCCGGTTTCAAGCTTGTTTTTACATACTATTTTCCAGCCATCATTGCCGCAATATCCTCATCAACTGTGCCGATGGGCTTGATATCGAACTTCTCAACCAGTACAGTGGCCACGTTGGGCGAGAGGAAGGCAGGCAGAGTCGGTCCGAGACGTATACCCTTAACGCCGAGAAAGAGCAATGCAAGCAAAACGGCCACTGCCTTTTGCTCGTACCAGGCGATGTCGTAAGAAACGGGCAGGTCATTTATATCATTCAGCCCGAATGCCTCCTTTAATTTAAGGGCGATTACCGCCAGTGAATATGAATCATTGCACTGGCCGGCATCCAGCACGCGGGGAATTCCTGCAATGTCGCCCAGGGCCAGCTTGTTGTAGCGGTATTTGGCACATCCAGCGGTAAGTATCACCGTGTCCTTGGGAAGGTTTTCAGCGACTTCTGTAAAGTAACTGCGGGACTTTTGCCGTCCATCGCAGCCGGCCATGACGATAAAGCGCCTGATGGCACCAGACTTGACGGCATCAATCACCTTGTCGGCCAGGGCCAGCACCTGATTATGGGCGAATCCCCCCACTATTTTGCCGGTTTCGATCTCTTCCGGTGATTTGCATGTTTTCGCAAGGGAAATAACAGGAGAGAAATCCTTTTCGCTGCCCGCGTTTCTGTCCGGGATGTGTCTGGCTCCAGGATAGTTGACCACGCCTGTAGTAAACAGCCTGTCCAGATAGGTGTTTTCCTTTTTGATGGGAATTAGACAGTTGGTAGTCAGAATTACGGGGCCGTTGAAGGATTCGAATTCCCTGTTCTGGTGCCACCACGACCCGCCGTAGTTGCCCACGAAATGCTTATATTTCTTAAATGCAGGATAGTAGTTTGCCGGCAGCATTTCCCCGTGGGTATAAACATCAACGCCCGTTCCTTCGGTCTGCCTGAGCAGTTCTTCCATGTCTTTCAGATCGTGTCCGGAGATCAGGATGCCCGGATTTTTACCAACCCCGATATTCACCTCGGTTATTTCGGGATTGCCATAGGCTTTGGTATTTGCCTCATCCAAAAGGGCCATGGTGTTGACGGCCATTTCTCCGGCTTTCATAACTATGGCGATCATATCATCAGTCGAGAGTTCTTCGGTGGTGGAAGCCAGGGCTTCCATAAGAAAACCATGGATGTCGTCTTTTTCATGGCCGAGGATCGCGGCATGATCGGCATATGCTGCAATTCCCTTGCTGCCGATGATCAGCAACTCTCGCAGGGAACGCACATCCTCGTTTTGAACGGCTGTGATGCGGACCTCGTCGGACATGGCTTTGGCCACGATTTCTTTCTTGTCATCCGAGGCCCAGGTGGCGCAATTCGGTAGTGAGCCGGATATATCTGTCCCGAGCTTTTCTTTTACCGCATCGCGAACCTTTAGAGCGTCCTTGATCCGGTCGATAATCACATCATCATCCCAGGCCACATTGGTAATGGTGGTGAAAAGGGCTTTACATATGAAGCGGCCGGCCTCTTTGTCCACCTTGCCTTTTTCCTTTAATTTTTTCCCGTAAACCGAAATCCCCTTACACACATAAATAAGCAGATCCTGCAGACTAGCTGTCTCCTCGGGTTTGCCGCATACTCCTTTAACGGTGCATCCTGAATTTCTGGCCGTTTCCTGGCATTGAAAGCAGAACATGATGATACCTCCTGTATTTGATAAAAAATAATGGTAATAAAATTAGTATGCCTTTAAACTGATTATATCTTGGTTATAGTAATTAAATGATTTCAGATCCAACCACCTTGACTTAAGTCAAAAGCGAGTGTTATTTTAGAAAAAAAGAAAAAGTATGGAAAAGATACTAATCAGAATTTCAGAGTCTCATTTATTTAGTGGCCTTTCTGAAAGTCAGCTCCTGGGAATTAAAAACATTTCTGCTGAGATGCACTATGAAAAAGGGCAAATCATTTTTTCAGATGGAGAAGACAGCAACGGTTTTTTCCTTGTAGTTGAAGGCACTGTAAAGGTTTTCAAAATCTCAGTTCAAGGGAAAGAGCAGACGCTTCATTTGCTTGGGCCGGGAGAACCTTTCGGGCAGGTTGCCGTATTTACTGGAAAACCCTTTCCTGCTAACGCAGAGGCCATTACAAGTGTCCGTTTGCTGTTTTTTCCAAGAGATGCATTTATTGACCTCATATCGAGAAATGTTTCACTATCATTAAACATGCTGGCGTCATTATCTATGAGACTGCAGCAATTTACTGTTTTGATTGAAAACCTTTCACTAAAAGAAGTACATGGCCGTCTGGCCGCCTACCTCTTATATCTGTCCGCAGAACAGGGCAGTGAAAATTCAGTTGAATTAGATATTTCAAAGGGGCAGCTTTCAAGTATTCTGGGAACTATTCCTGAAACACTTTCACGGGTTTTTTCAAAATTGGCGGCCCGGAAACTGATTGAAGTAAACGGTCCGAAAATCAGGCTCATTAATCGAAGTGAACTGGAAGAACTTGCAGGCAGCTGATGAAAAGGAAGATTCTGTCATTCCTCTTCTGATAAATGATTATCGAGCCCTGTTCCATTTTGATCAAAAGGGTTTGTCCGCATGGCCAGAGAAAACAGATAGGGATAATTGTTTTTCAAATATTGCATATAATCCAACCATTGATAGATAAGCTGGCTGTATGCCCTTTTTATGTCACCTGCCAGATGTGAATAGTTGACAGCCGGCAGATTTAAAAGATCTTTCCTGTATGCAAGCGCTAATTCCTCTGCAAGATGAAAGACTGCCCTGAGAAGTTCTGTGAAAGATTCGTGTTCTAAAAGGCTCGGATTTTCAAGAAGTCTGAGAAAGAAGTGCTTCTCTCCTGAAAGAAAATTGTGCAGATTTTCAAGGTCAATCTTATGAATATCAACTTCATGTCCATAATTCTTCAGACTTCTGTTAACCTTCCGGAAATCATCTTTTGACCAGTTATCGGTTACAACAAGATTGTCTCTGATTTTGTCCAGTTTTGGGTCAAAATTTGAAAAATAGGTCAACAGTCTTGTGCCGCATTCACTGAAAAAGGCTCCTATCACCATATTCAGCTTTTCCATACGGTTCCGTTTTTCTCTCTCATTCATCATTTCATGAATAATCAGAGTAACCATTAAGACTTCAACGAAGACGAATGCTATGTCTCCTATCATGTAAATGAAGATATGATGTGCATCTTTAAATATTACATAATGGATGAGATAAAAAAGACCTGAAAGTGTTATAAGTAAAAGACCTAACAGTATTTTTCGGTTGAGTATTTTCATGGAGATATACCCTTTCTAAGATCAAATGAGATCGAAAAATGCAAATTCTTATGGTTTAGTGTCCCTTTCGGGGATGGTGAAAACCCCTCGCCTTAAGGCGAAGAAAAATTAAAATTGTCCTAAGAGGACTTTTCATAAAAT
>JAFGMQ010000066.1 GCA_016927455.1 Deltaproteobacteria bacterium | reverse complement strand
CAATTTACACGTAATCCGAAAACTGAAGAAGTCGCATTCAAAACCAAAGGTTTTGATCTTGCTGAGGAAGTTGTCAACCAGGTATTGGCGCAGGTAGAGAAAAATCCTCGTACAAAAGGCACATGGGATCAGAAGGTATCACTGGACCTTCTCGAATCATTTTTACCCAGAAAATTGACCTTTCATTTAAATGTCCAGGAACTTGAACTTAACCCTGGCGTAAAGGCCTTGCTCATCAGGGCCTACACAGATGTTTTTAAGATAGAAATTTTACCGCCAGCCAATGCATCAAAATATGGTAATTTTTTGGGCGGATATAAAACTGCTCTGGTCTACTCACCGGAAGACCATATCATGTACCAGATGGCTTCGGATTTTATAGTCAAAAAAGATCAAGAGATACTGCAGATTCAGGAGACCGCATTCTATGCCGCGTCCGACGGAAAGCCCGCTTATCCTCTTCTTGATATGAGGGAAATCATTGATCTGAGTGATCAGCCCAAACCAGAACCTCCGGTTTCAATGCCATTATGGACTGTACAGGCAATAAAGGCCCAGCAGACAATCAGCCTTGCTTCTGCAACCACAGCGGAACGCGCATCAAATCCGGCCCTGCTTCCTGTTATCGCCCAGATAGTCGAGTTGGATGGTTTTGCTGGAATAGCAGGACTTCCGTCTTCCTCGAGCCTGATTGAGTATTGTGGTGAAGTATATGGAGGAGAAGGAGGAAAGCTTGCAGGTCGTTTTCTCTCGACCGTGGGATCGGAGGCGCTTGGCGCCAGCGGTTTACTCCCGGAAACAGCACTGGCTACAGCTGCACCGGTTATCCCTGCTCTTGCCACTGCTTATTCAGTATATACAATGTACGGAATCGCGGCTGATTTATCGGCTATGGCTTTTGCTGCGGAATTGGGCAAACTGACCCCGTTCAGATGGCCCAAAACCTCTCTTAATGACGAAGCATTAAAGGCTTTTGATTTAAAAGAAGCCTATAACCCTCCCGCTGAGCCTGGAGAAATACCCGAGCCGGGAAAATCCTCGGGCTTAGGGAAAAAAGCATTATGGATTGGAGCCGGTGGAGCTGCCGCCGCAGGATTAGCCCTGGGGCTTTCTTCGGCCGGTGACAGCCTGTCTGATGATGGCGCCAGCGATGAATGCCAGGTGTACTATGATAATTTGGAGAACACCTGTTGCACGACAAGCGGAGGCGCTATGGTCATTGCGGTTCCAATCCCAAAGAGCTGCGGCTGCCCTGCGGGCACGACAGACATTGGAGATGATAATGTAACAGCAGGCGGGCCATACGATCTGTGTGATTGCAACTGCAATTAATTGCTCTGTTGCTCAGTTCATGGACACAGATTAAAAAAGTGGCGGTTACGAAACAATATCAATCAAATAAAAGGTGGAGGCTTTCACCTCCGCCTTTTATTGCTGCCGCAACAATTGTTTCGGTATTATATATTGTCGCCGGGTTTGCCTTTGCCGGCGAACCTGCACTTAGCATGCATAGAGAAAAGAAGAAGGAAGATAAGGTTATCCTGACACTTGAGAAGGCAATTGATATGGCCTTGAAGGAAAACCGGGACATCACCAATTCAGAATACAGTGCAGAAAGTCAACGTTTCAACATTGATTCAGCCAGTTCTATATTTGATCTGAAACTCATCCCTGTCGGAGATGTAACTCTGAACGCGGGCGACTATTCGGACTATAATTATGCCTCTACCGGATTAAAATTACAAAAAAAGTTTGTATACGGGACAAGCGTATCCGTCGGCCCCAGGATTACAAGATCATCCCGGCAATCCATTCATCAATATACCACTGATATGGGGATAACAATAACACAGCCTCTTTTGAGGGGTATGGGGAAGGCATTTACAACCGATGCTCTGCAAACTGCCGATGCAGCACATAAAACCTCTTTGAGGAATCTTTATCAGACCAGGGTTAATGCTGTTTTGTTAACTATATCCACATTCTATGACGCAGCCCTGCAGAAGGAGATGTTGGATCTTTATGATAAAATGTATTCACGGCTGAAAGGTCATTCGGAGATAGCGCGCGCAAAGGAGAAGGTTGGCCTCTCAACGCCCATGGATACCTACCGTGTTGAAATACTCCTTAATGACACAGAAGACGCCATGGTAACGGCCTTAGAACTTTTACAAAATACAAAGGATAAACTGAAGCTCATACTTGCTCTTCCTCAGGATACTGAGCTCGATATCGAAGTCACTGAATCATCCGGAATACAAATACCTACGCTTGATGAAGCCATTGAAACTGCAATGGAAAACAGGATAGAGATAGAGCAGATTAATCAGGATATTTTAGAGGCTGAACGAAAGGCCCTGGTCAAAAAGCAGGATATTCTTCCAGATCTTAATCTTATTCTTAACTATGGCAGGTATGATACTGATGATACAATTGAGGAAACAACGGGCCTTGATAGTTATAGATACAGTATCGGCCTGAATATCAGTTCCGATATTTCCAGAACTGCCGAAAAAGCAGCGTACCAGCAGAGCCTTATCAATATAAAAAAGCTTCGTATAGATGCTGAAAACAGGAAAGAGGATATACGTTCGCAGGTGCGCAGCCAGTGGTTGTCTTTACAGGAGTCTGTCAAAAGGATAGAGATCAGGAATAAACAGATCAAGCAAGGAGAAGAAAAGCTGGCTCTTGCAGAAGTTAAATTTGTACATGGTATGGCGGATAACTTTGATATTATCGAGGCGGAAAAGGAGCTGCAGAACGCACGAAGCAATCTTTTTACCGCAAGGTTTGACTATATCGTCGGCAGTTATAATCTTAAAGCTGTGTCAGGCGCACTGGTGCCGAGAAATTGAATGATTATTAAAACCAAAACAGTCAAATGGACAATAATCGCAGTTGCATCTGTTTTTATGGCATGGGCTAGCGTGCGCCTTGTAATGCCGGAATATTCGGATAATATTAATCAAATTGCTGAGGCAAAGATTGCCAGCTTTGATATCGCAGTCAGCACCATCGGAACCCTTGACGCGGAGCAGTCTTATATTGTCTCATCTACTATAAAGGGCGAACTGGCGAAGATCATTTTTCTTATTGATGAGGGTGCACTTATTAAAAAAGGAGATACCCTGGTTGAGTTTGATTCAGCTTATTTCGAAGAAGAAATACTGCGCCTTACCGGTGAATTGCGGGGTCTTGAATCCTCTTTTGAGGCAAGGAAACAGATACTCGAATGGGAGAAAAGCCAGGCCGAAGGCTCAATAAAAACCGCAGAGTTCGATCTTGATGATGCAAAGCAGGAATATAATCGATATCTCTCCTATATCAATGATCTGGAGGAGTTGGGAAAAAAGGGTTTTAAATATCCTAACGAAATCTATCAGGCAAAAAAAAAGGTTGAACAATTATTTGCCAAAAAACAGAGATTTGAAACGTCCTTTGAGCAGATAAAAAAGGAAATCGTTTATAAAATCGCAGCAGCCGCAGCCGAGCTTGAACAGGTAAAAAACAATATTGAGACGACAAAGACCTCTCTGGATAAAATAAGAGAGGAGTTAAAAAAAGCAGTTGTAAAGGCCCCCTTTTCAGGAATTGTAGTCCATCATGAAGCTCAAAGGGAAAATCAGAAAAGAAAACCGAGAATTGGAGATACTGTGTGGCAGAACCAGCCGATTCTTTATCTGCCCGATATTACTTCCATGATTGTCAAAACCCTTGTCCGTGAGGTTGATCTGCACAAGATCACAAAAGGGCAAAGGGCGTCCATACAGGTTGACGCATATCCAAAAATGGTTTTATCAGGTAAAGTTGATTCAATCGGAGTAATGGCAAGCGATAACAGCGGAGAAGGAAATGTGGAAAAAAATTTTCAGGTCATTGTATCTATTGATGGACAGAACATGGAACTTCGGCCCGGCATGACGGCCAGGGTCATAATAGAAGTCGACAAGGCCAAAAATATCCTTACAGTACCCGTACAGGCGGTATTCAGCGAGCACACTGACAGATATTGCTATGTCGCGGACGGAAAGGATTTTAACAAGTTTAAGGTGGAAATCGGCAGGCAGAACGAGGATTTCGTCGAAATAGTAACCGGACTGACAAAAGGTGAAATGGTAAGTCTTGTCAGGCCGACAGATGATGAAATTAAATAATGGACTATCTTATCAGGACATCAAACATATGCAAGGAGTTTCATGTAGGATCTTCAACTCTGAAAATCCTTAAAGGTATTGATTTCAATGTTGACAGAGGTGAGTTTATAGCTGTCATGGGTCCTTCTGGGTCCGGGAAGAGCACATTTCTGTATACACTTGGATGTCTTGAAAGACCTACTTCCGGCAGCTACCTGTTTAATGATGTAGATATTTTTGGAGCCTCCGATAAAAAACTTTCACAAATCCGTGCGAATAACATAGGTTTTATTTTTCAAAATTTTAATCTGTCGCGCGGCCTGAATGTTTATGAGAATATAGAGACGCCCTTCCTGTACCGCTCCTTTGATGACTCAGAAATAAAAGATATGATTATGAGGTCCATAGCCCAGGTTGGGCTCATGAAGAGGATAAAGCACAAACCGTCTGAGCTTTCCGGCGGCGAGATGCAGAGGGTAGCGATCGCCAGAGCTATATGCGCTGATCCGCTTCTTTTGCTGGCGGATGAACCGACGGGAAATCTCGATTCACATACCGGGATGGAAATACTTAATATATTTAAAAAATTGCATGAAAATGGTTCTACAATCATTCTTGTTACTCATGATCATCATGTGGCTTCAATTGCAGACAGGATTGTGTGCCTGAGTGATGGGGAGCTTTTCGACAGTGAAACCAATGCCGGGTAAAAGATTTTTTAAATTTATCAAACTTGCCTCCAGGTCACTGATGCTTCACAAACTGCGGGCAGCACTCAGCATCCTTGGTATTGTATGCGGTGTTGCCGCCGTATTCTCGATGCTTTCTGTTGGTGAAGGAGCAAAACGCGAGTCCCTTGCCCAGATAGAGCGACTGGGGGCAAGGAATATATACATAAAATCCATTACACTGACAAATGCACAGAAAAATGAATCCCGTTTAAGTCATTCGCAGGGCCTGACGCTCTATGATGCGCAAAGGATTGAAAATGGATGTCGTGATGTGCAGGATGTGGCAGGGCTGCGTGAATTGAAGGCTTCAGTATTTGATGTCACAAAGGATTTCAAACCGCTTGTCGTTTCGGTTACCGCTGATTACGCATCTCTGCTTGATATACAGCTCAGCGATGGTCGGTTTATTTGCGATAATGATCTTCTGGATAAAAAGCCTGTGTGCGTTATCGGGCACTCTGTGGCAAACAGTATGGGAGTCTCCGGCGGTATAGGGAATTCACTCAGGATTGAAAACTCTCTGTTTAAAATCATCGGTATTCTCCAGCGATTCGACAACAAGGAGAACAATTCCGGAGCAATCAGCCTGAGAAATTATGGTGACATGGTTTTTATTCCGTTGACTATGTCAGATCATTTAAGCAAAAAATCTTCAATATCCAATATTAATCCATATCTGGAGGTTTCTGAATTGATCATCTCAGTTAAGACCTCACAGCAGGTTCTCGAAACGGCCGTTTTGGTGAAAAGGATTCTTGAGATAACACATGGGGGAGTTGACGATTACCAGATCGTTGTACCACAGGAGCTTTTGAACCAGTCGCGTAAGATACAGAGAATATTTAATATTGTGCTTGGCAGCATAGCTTTTATCTCCCTTATGGTGGGAGGAATCGGTATAATGAATATCATGCTCGCAACCGTCTCTGAAAGAACAAGAGAAATAGGTATGAGGCGCGCCTTTGGAGCGACATATAGCGATATCATAATGCAGTTTCTGGCAGAATCTACCATCCTTACTTTTACTGGTGGTGTGGTTGGCATTTTTATTGGATTCCCGGGGATATGGATTATTTCTACCATTGCAAAATGGAATACTGCAATTACCCTTTTTTCACTTGTTCTCCCGCTTGTCATGTCTACGATTGCAGGCATATTCTTCGGCTTATATCCGGCCTATAACGCCTCTAAACTGGACCCAATCGCCGCACTTCGATCTGAATAGCTGTATTCACAGAT
>JAFGMQ010000065.1 GCA_016927455.1 Deltaproteobacteria bacterium | reverse complement strand
CCTCAGGGTACAGGGGGTCTTTATATCAGGGAAGGCCTTTATGTGCGGCCCTTGAAACGGGGCGGAACAGGCAGCATATCTGAAAAGATGGTACAGCCGGATTTCCTTCCTGATGCCCTTGAAAGCGGAACCCGGAATACTGTCGGAATTGCCGGGCTTGGAGCGGGAGTGGACTTCATTCTTGGAGAAGGGGTGGAAAAGATAAGAAATCATGAAAAAGAACTCACTGCCGGAATGCTCTCCGAGCTGAGAAACGTTCAGGGTCTTACAGTTTACGGGCCCCTGAAGCCGGAAGTTCAGACATCTGTGCTGTCAGTTACCTTTGAGAGTGTTTTGCCGGCTTTGTCTGAAAACAGATATGGAAACTGCGGGTCGATTAATCTGGCCTGGATGGAAGAAGGAGTCACTCCGGATAACGCAGGGGAAATTCTCAACAGGGAATATGACATATTTGTAAGGGTGGGCCTGCATTGCGCCCCTCTGGCCCACCAGACCCTCGGGACCTTCCCTGACGGCACGGTCCGCTTCAGCATGGGTTATTTCAATACACTAAGCGATGTGAAAATCACTGCAGAGGCGATCAGGAATATTGTTGACAGGTGAGTCAGTCCTCAAAGACTTCTCTGAGCACTATGATTACACTGTCAATCTCCTCCCTGCTGATGACAAGGGGTGGCAGCAGTCTGATAACGTTTACCCCTGACAGGAGCACAATAACACCTTTCTCCATTATCTGTTGTACGTACTGACCGGCTTTTTCCTTGAGTTCTATACCAAGCATCAGCCCCAGACCTCTGACTTCACGTATTTTTCTGCTCTTAATTGATTTAAGCTGTTCCAGAAAATATGCCCCAAGGGTTTTTGCCCTTTCCACAAGTCCTTCTTTTTCTATCACTTCAATCGATGCAAGAGCTGCTGCGCATGCGGTGGGGTTGCCGCCGAAGGTGGAACCGTGGCTCTTGACCGGAACAGAAATTCTGTCAGTACACAGCACTGCTCCCATGGGTATTCCACCGGCCAGTGCCTTTGCAAGGCATAGAATGTCGGGAGTTACAAACTGTTCACATGCAAACATTGTCCCTGTCCTGCCAAAGCCTGTCTGTACCTCGTCAATAATAAGAAGCATGTCTTTCGAGTCGCAAAGCATTCTGACTTTCTGGAAATATTCCTTGTCGCCGACCCTTATACCTCCCTCGCCCTGGACGGTCTCAAGGAGAATGGCAGCCACATTATCATCAACGGCCTGATTCAGCTTTTCGTAGTCATTATACGGTACATGCTTCAGACCCTCAAGCATGGGCATGAAAGGCTTCTGGTACTCAGGCCCCCAGGTGGCGGCCAGGGCGCCCATTGTCCTTCCGTGAAAGCCGCGTACTGCCGCAATAAATTCTTTTCGCCCTGTTGTTGCACGGGCGAATTTCAGAGCTCCTTCAATTGCCTCGGTGCCCGAATTGCAGAAAAAGACCCTGTTCAGGCCTTTGGGGGCAGTATTAACAAGCCTCTGGGCGAGTTCAGCGCGTACAGGGTTGTACAACATGCTGTAACAGTTTCCCAGTTTGAGGTACTGCTCATATATTGCCTTTGCCACCGCCTCATTGCCGTGACCGATATTGGACACCCCTATATTTGATGCACAGTCGATATATTCCCGGCCCTTATCATCGTAAAGCCTGGACCCCTTGCCCCTTACAAGGACGATGTCTCTTTTGGGATAAACGGCAAGCTCATATGTGTCCGTGATTTCCTTAGTGTTCATGATATAACCGTACCTTTCCCGGAAAGGGCGTCGGCAATCGGATGTTCAGTACGTCCGTCACTGATTATAACCTTTGTTGCTCCATTTTCAAAAAGTTTCCTGAAAGAAAGCATTTTTCTCTTCATTCTTCCGTCAACCTGCTGTTCACGTTCTTCAAGCTCCAGGGGTGTTATCTTTCTTATGAGTGATGATTCATCATCTTTATCAAGGAGAAATCCGGACGCCTCTATAAGGTTTATAACCGTGTCAGCCTTGATTGAATCCTGCATTATTCTCACTACGTCATCATTTTCAGTGTTTATGGCAACATTGTTTTCATCAATGATCGGGACTGTCAATACAGGGGTATATCCGTTGTCCAGCAGCAGCTTCAGCAGCGATATGTTAATTTCTTCCGGCTTGCCGGAAAAATCTCTTACAATCTTCTTCTTACCATCCTGAATTACCTTGATGCCGCTGTTTCTTTTCCCTCTGATGACCTTCCCGTCAATCCCGGACAGACCTACGGCATTGATGCCGTGTTGCTGGCACATCTCTACAATTCGCTTGTTTCGCAGTCCTGAATAAGCCATCATCATGACATCAATAAGATTTTCATCTGAATAGACGCTGTCATAACCCTTGACAGATGTGAGTACCTGCTTGGGCTTGCCAAGGGCTTCAGCAAGTTCATCACGGAGTGCATTTGCCCCGTGGATGATGATTAATCTGTCCCTGATTTCTGAAAGATCCGCTATGATCCCCTTTATGTTAAGCGAGCTTCCCCCGCCTATCTTGATAATAATCATCTACCAAAACCTCATTGTATTATTTTCCATGCTTAGCCAGCCTTCTTCATGAGGAAACGGCTCGGAACAGATTATCAGTTCTCTTCCTTCCCTGTAGCGCATTGTGAAATATTCCCTGTCTTCACTGAACATGGTTGAGACATATATATTACTGTCTTTAACCATAATGATATTCATTCCTCTTATATGGCTGGTTCGGTTCTTTATAATCCCGATGCCCTTTCGCATTGCGTCCAGAGTGTCACCCGAATCAAATCGCTTGATGAAATTGAATATCTTTTCCGCACCGATCCGTCCCTGTTCCTTTATTTTTACTCCCCGCAGTTCGCCGTTGAATATGTAAACATAGGTACCGTCAAAAAAGGGCATGTTGTTTTCAACAACGATATCCCTGTCTTCAAACGCGCTCCGGGCATGGGCGACAAGGAGTGTGGTTGATGGAAACCGGGCAAGATCATCTTCCCAAACAGGCATGATGCTTCTGTAAAGCGACCATTCACCACTATCATTTTTGCAGGCGCAACCCCAGCCGTGCCCCTGATATTCCTTGCTGTTTTCAGCAATATAGGCGAACTTTTCGAGATAATGGCTTGCGGGGAACCTCTTTTCTGCCCTGACAACTAAAAGCCTGCACATTTGATGCCTTCATAAAAAGTCAAATTCCGGACGGATTTGTAAAAAGCTCCAGGTTAAAGGCGCGCCAGACTCCTGTCATGAGGCTTGCTTACAGCATTCCACGGCTGAAGCGAGATAAAGCCTGGCCCGGAAACCGGGCTTTTTGGGAATTCGTCACATATTATACTGGATGCAGTCCGGCAAAGCCGAGTCCTGCTGTTTCCTCAAAGCCGCACATGACATTCATGGCGTGCACTGCCTGGCCGGCCGCACCTTTCATAAGATTGTCTATTGCAGCCATAACCACAAGCCTTTTCCCTTCCAGTTCAAAGCCTATGTCACAATAGTTTGTTCCTGCAACTATCTTCGGTTCAGGGTACCTGTATATTCCCTGCCTTTCCTTGACGATCCTTATAAAGGGCTCCTGACCGTAGATACTCCTGTAGGCCTTCCATATGTCTTTTTCTGTAATGCCCTGTTTAACAAAAACATGTGCAGTAAGCAGGATACCTCTGACCATCTCTATGGATGTCGCTGAGAACTGTATGTCGTTGCCCAGTTCCTGCCGCATTTCAGCTATGTGCCTGTGTCCCGTGGGTTTATAGGATCGGACGCAGCCGCTTCTTTCCGGGTGGTGAGATGCCTCGCTTACAGTATTTCCTCCTTCAGATGACCCGCATTTCGCTTCAGCAATAACCGGCAGAGATGTATCCACAACGCCCTCCCTGAAAAGAGGCCATAAAGGCAGGATGGTTGCTGTAGCATTACAGCCTGCTCCGCTTATAAATCTTGCCTGCTTCATTTCTTCCCTGTGAAGCTCAACATTGCCGTATACAAATTCGGCAAGCCTTGCCGGTTGTGTATGTTCTATATCATACAAGTCCTTATATGCCTGGAAATCTTTAAGCCTGAAGTCAGCGGAAAGGTCGATAATCCTGTCTGACAGTGAGGCAAACTCATCAAACCTTGACATAAATCTGGTATGCGGCAGGGCCACAAAAAGAAGATCAACCCTTTCAAGTTCCTTTGTGGTGCAGAAATTCAGAGATGTTTGCCTGCGCAGATTCGGATGCATTCTTGTGACAGGTTTGCCGGCAAACCTCTCAGATGTGCATTGGTGAACCTCCACATTGGGATGGCCCAGAAGCAGCCTCAACAGTTCGCCTCCTCCATAACCTGATGCTCCCACAATACTTGCCTTCATTTTCGACCCACCTCCAGTACATAATCAACGACTTTTGCAGGGATATTTATTCCTGTTACATCAATGCTGTTCCTGAACTCCATTGTGTAGTTGACCTCATTCACAGACAGCCCGTCCCCGGTCTCAAAAAGGTCAATTGCAACGACACCGCCACCGACAGCTTTGGCAGCCCTTACAGATATCTCGTTAAGCTCATCCGTAACAGGGCAGTTTATTGTTCTTGCTCCCCGGGCGGTATTGGTTATCCAGTGCTCTGAAAGACGGTATATCGCTGCTATGCAATTGTCTCCCACCACGAAGCTTCTGATGTCCCGGCCATGTTTTTCGATATATTCCTGGATGTAAAAGATGGAGTGGTGATAGCTTCCCAGAATGGCCTTGTGTTCAAGTATGGCCTCCGCCGAATCGCGGTCATTGACCTTTGATATCAGTCTTCCCCAGGAACCGGTAGTAGGTTTGATCACGCAAGGATAGCCTAATTTATCCATAGCATCTAACGCGGCTTCAGGCGTGAATGACAGGTAGCATTTTGGCGTGGGTATGCCCTGTTTGATAAGGGCCTGGGTTGTCAGGAATTTGCTTCCGCAGATCTCGGCAACCTCCGGCGTGTTCACAGTAGGGATGCCATTATCGTTGAAGATCTTAAGTGCATGGACTGCCCTTGAGTGATTAACGCAGCGCTCTAGGACCACGTCATAATCGTAATTATTACCGTTAAGAAAGAATACCTGTTCCCTGTCGTCAATCTTCTTCATTTCAACACCAGGTCTTTTTCTGAATTCATCCAGGAGATATTTTTCTTCTTTTCTTATTATTGAATGTAAAAATCCAATTTTCATACTTTACCCCGCATAGGCAAAAGCTGTTTGCCCTACTCTAAAAGTTGTTTTATCCTTTCTTTAAGGATATTTTTACATATCTGTCCCAAAAGCAGATAAATATAGGAAGGCAAATTTCCTGACAGTCTAAATGGGATGAAAAATTCCTGGATAACCTTATCGGAAATTTTTTCAGGAGGGGAACTTTTCCAAGTGTTTAAAAAAATTTTTGAGCCGGATAGAGACGTTAGCAGGCAGACTGCAAAAACATGGTCTTCCGGCTCTAAAAAATACTATTCGCCCCAGTCTTCCTCTTCCTGAGGGGCTTCCTGTACGCTGTCTTTTCCTGTAACTTCAAGTTCAATTCCGCAGTCATCACAGGTGATAATTTCTCCTTCCTCTGAGCCTTCGGGAAGGTTTATTTCAGCTCCACAAACCGGACATTCAGCCATTTTCAGGTCCTCCCTAAGTTTTTTGAAGGAGTTTAATAAAAAACTTATTCAAGTGTCAAGCAGGTAATAAATTGAAAGGTAATAAAAATTGTCAGAGGATAATTTACAAATTTCTGGAAATAAATT
>JAFGMQ010000064.1 GCA_016927455.1 Deltaproteobacteria bacterium | reverse complement strand
ATTTCTGACATAACTCTCTTATTATGTTTTAATTACAAAAATAGCAAATTTAATAAGTCATTGTTCTTCCGGATCCCTTTAGCTTTAGATTGTTAACAACTTTGCATTCTATCAACAGCCACACTGACGGCAGACCGGGTATGCTCCGGTCATTTTTCCTATTTTTGCGAAAATGTGAGAAACGTGGGAAGGATTGCAAATATATTATTATTGTTTGTTCTGGCTTTTGCAGGCATGACCTCATGCAGGGTATCAAAGCCGATGATCACTCCGGTCGCCGGCAATGCCCTTGCCGAGGTCTATATAAATCAGTATCGCGATCTGGCGGTCAGCGAAATGCGCAGGACAGGAGTTCCTGCAAGCATCACACTTGCCCAGGGTATGGTGGAATCTGATTACGGGCGGAGTACCCTTGCAAGAACAGGCAACAATCATTTCGGCATTAAATGTCATAATGGATGGACCGGTCCGAGAATGACGAAACATGATGACCGCAGAAATGAATGTTTCAGAAAATACAGAAGCGCTCAGGAATCATATTATGATCATTCCGATTTTCTGAAATCAGGATCGAGGTACCGTTCCCTTTTTGAACTTGATCCGCTAGATTACAAGGCATGGGCACGCGGACTCAAAAAGGCAGGGTATGCGACCAATCCCGACTATGACAACATGCTGATAAGGAAGATTGAGGAATACAGGCTATTTGACCTTGACAGGGGAATTACCGCATCTGTTCCCCCTAAGCAGAAAAAACCACAGGAAATTGTTCAGGGAAAAACAACCGCCGAAGCTATTACTCCGCCGGCTCAAACTGCTTCAACCGAACCTGTAACTACAGCACAGGACGCTATTACCTTCGGAGATATCATGGCCAGGGTTCCAAGAATAATGGAGAACAACAGGGTCCGTTACATTGTCGTCAAAGAGGGCGATACCCGGGAAAAGATTGAAAAGGAATTCCAGCTTATCAGCTGGGAGCTTCCGAGATTCAACGATCTTGATGATTCTTTTACTCCCAGGCCGGGTCAGACCCTGTATATCGAACCTAAAAAGGATAAAGCTTCTGAAGGAATGGATTTTCACACTGTGGTTGCCGGTGAAACAATGCATGCGATCTCTCAAAAATATGCTGTTAAGCTTAAGAGCCTTCTCGAGATGAATCGTATGGGCAAAGGCATGGAACCCGTGGCGGGAGATAAAATCTGGCTAAGGGAGACAATAACTGCGGAGTGATACCGGGAGTTCGTAAATTTCCCTGGATAAACAGCTTCAAACGGCTGTTAATGAATAGGCTTCTATTTTGAATCCCCTCAGGAAATCCGCGATGCTGAGTCTCTTTTTTCCTTCAATCTGCAGGCTTAGAAGATTTATGAATCCGCCCCTGCATGCTATTTTAATAAAACTTTTTCCGTCTGATACGATCTGGCCCGGATCGAGTTGATGTTCGGCAGTTTCCGGCAGACTTTCATAGATCTTGAAAGCAACGGTTTTTGATTCATTTTTAAACGCCGATCTGGCACAAGGATAGGTTGAAAGGCCCCGGATGAAATTGTGTATCCTGTGAGGCTCCTGATCCCAGTCGACAATGCAGAACCCGGGGGATATTTTTGGGGCTTTCTTCATTTTTTCTCCGGGCATCATGAAATCTGACTGAGGCTTTGGCCGGATGAAGTTGGTTACCAGTCCTTCAAGAGTTTTGATCACCAGTCGTGCCCCATGTTTCATTAGCTTGTCGTGAAGGTCGGAAGCATTCTCAAACGGAAAAACAGAGACCTCCTGACGGAGGAGAATATTGCCGGTGTCTGTCTTCTCATCAATGAGGAAGGTTGTCACCCCTGTGGTTGTTTCCCCGTTGATTATTGCATGGTTTATCGGGGCAGCTCCCCTGTATTGCGGTAGCAGGGAAGCATGAAGGTTGATGGTTCCCCAGGGGGGTATGGTCCACACTTCGCGGGGAAGCATTCTGAAGGCCACAACGACGAAGATATCGGCATTAAGGCGCCTCAGTCTTTCTAAAAACACAGGGCTCCTGAGATCTTCGGGCTGAAGAATGGGAAGGTAATTTGATTCGGCAAACAGTTTGACGGCTGATTTCCTTACGGTCATTCCACGGCCTGCTGGTTTGTCTGGTGAAGTGACAACAGAAACAACGTTATAACCGTTCATCAGCAATGAACCAAGAGGTGCCACAGCAAATTCGGGCGTCCCCATGTACGCCACTTTCAGACTTTTCATAGATTGTATCAGACCTTATATAATGCAAATCTAGGAAAAAAATCAATCCTTTGCAAAGTGTTTATAGCAGGTGAGGTTATGACCCATTTTGCTGGCCTTGGTCTCAAGGTAGAATTCATTATACTTATTGGCAGGGATCACAAGAGGAATGGTCTCAACTATTTGGATGCCATAGCCTTCCAGACCTGCTCTCTTTACTGGATTGTTTGAAATCAGTCTTACCTTTCCGAGTCCGAGTTCCCTCATTATGCTGGCTCCCACACCATAATCCCT
>JAFGMQ010000063.1 GCA_016927455.1 Deltaproteobacteria bacterium | reverse complement strand
GGCCGCCACTGCGGGTGATTTTGTGGGCCCGAGACTGGCTCCCGCAGGATTAGGATTCGTCACCCTCTTTTTCGGCATAGGCCAGGCAATAGGGCCGGCGCTCGGCGGTTATCTTGCTGATGTAACCAAGTCTTTCACCGCGCCCTTTCTTCTGGCAGGTGTGATTTCACTGATAGGAATGGGATTCTCCTTTTTCCTTAAGAAACAGGTCGCCAGATAGGCGAATTCTGTAGTAGCAGCCTCTTTCATACGCAGGGCTGTTGTCCCCATGTGGAGAGTAATCCGGGAAGAGGGTTACCCTCCACTTTTTTATCATGCACAGCAGCCCCGGCCTGACAATAACCGAAGAGTATTTCTTTTAGGAGGGATAAATCTCTTACTGCTTTTCCTCGACTTCTATGGTCACCTGTACGGTCTGCTGTCCCCCTTCAATAGAATGTATGTCCTGGGGAACTGTCAGTTTGGATGTGATCCTGGTTGTACCTGTAATTTCCCTGAGATCAACAGGCTGGGTTTCAATCCTGATTTTCCTTGTCATCTTTTCAGGAATCTTCACGCGGACAGATGCAGGAGAAGGCACTACCTTCTTAAGAATCAATCCTTCCGGAAGTTTCCCTGAGAGGCTGACTTCAATCGGGACTTCAATGCTGACAAGTCTGTGAGCAAGAATTTTAATTTTATTGGGCTTAATGGCTACCACCGCTACATTGGAAGGATGTTGCAGGTTTTTATTACCTATGGGCATTTCCTGTCGGCCTTCTTTAATATCGGCCATATCGAGTGTAATTTTTATTGATTCTTCATTGATGAGGCTGAAAGCCTGCTTGGAACCCATTAACGTTACAGTTGTCTTCTTGGGCTCCTGCTCTTTGATTATCCAGTCAGCCGGCAGATTACGATAAACGATAGGTATGACATAATCGCGGCCTATGCTCTCAGTCTGATACCCGAAGGCAAGCCATAATCCGCATGCGATTATGATGGCAACAGCCTTTTCAACAAGGTTTTTACCAAAAAAACGCATCCAGATCCCTCCCGCGCTTTTCGGGCCTTTCTCAAAGAAATACTGCTCAAGCACGGAAGAAAGATCTTTCGGGTTTTTAAGCGTTGTCAGCACACCTTCCCTGGCAATAGAGACTGTCCCCCTTTCTTCCGAGACGACAATACAAATAGCGTCGCAACGTTCAGAAAGCCCCAGGGCAGCCGTATGACGCAATCCTATATTTCCAAACTTTCCCGGGTTGGCCGAAAGGGGCAGATGACAGCCGAATCTGGCAATAGCACCGCCTTCAATAATTACTGCACCGTCATGCCCCGGGGAATGAGGATCGAATATGCTTTCAAGGATAGCTTCACTCAATTTACCTTCAAGACTTGATCCTCCCTTCAGATGCCTGCCGAGGAGATCATTACCTTTAAGCACAATTAATGCACCGTTGCGTTGCTCAATTATATTCGAAACTGCCCGGCTGATAACTTCCGCATTAATATAAGGGGAGCCGGCAGGCGAGCCTTTTTTTAAAATTCCCCATGTGGCAAGACGTTCAAAGAACCTGCGGAGATCTTCCTGAAATATGATAATCAGGGCAATGGCCAGAATTGCGAAAAATCCCTGAAGGATATACTCAGTGATGTAAAGATGAAAAATCCGGGCGAAAGCGTATATCAGCCCGAGGATAACAATACCGATTAATACAAACCTCGATGCTGTTTTCCTGAACCATACCAGAATAACGTATGAAAAGAGGCAGATTATGGTGATATCAAAAAGATCTGAGAGCCTGATACTGCTGATTAATTGAATAAGATAGGTTTTCATGGCAATTAATGATCAAGATTCCGACAAGGAAACCAGGCCTTTTTTCTTGAACTTGTTTATCCAAAAACAGAATGCACTAATTGATTTCATTTTTCTTAAAATATACTATAATATCTAAGGTTACGCCAATAACTTTCTTGCGGGATGTTGCTGTTCAGGAGATCATTTTAACTTTTTTCTTCATGAAATTACTACATCTTGTTGGAGACAATGAATCAAAAGATACAAATTAAGTTAAAACAACCAGGGACACAACCTTGAAAACCACTCGTTACCGTATTGATCTTTTGCAGGGAGATTAAATAAATGGCATTTGCAGGTCCAAGTCACACCCCTGAAAATCCGGCAAAGACAATGCTGTCTGTAATAGGCCGGAAAAGGCAAATCCTGATTATGTGCCATAATAATCCGGATCCGGATACAATTGCATCGGCCGCAGCATTGAGGTTTATCCTTGCTCAGTCACTCAAGCGTAAAGCAGTGATAGCCTATGGGGGCATTGTTGGAAGATCTGAAAATCGTCATCTTATCCGGCGGCTGAAAATCGACATGATCCAGATAACTGAATTGAATATTGACAATTTTTCAGTTTTAGCTCTTTTAGACAGCCAGCCGGGAACCGGCAATAACTCAATGCCGCCGAAAATTCTGCCCCATATCGTAATAGATCACCATCCCCTGAGAAAAAAAACCGCCAGATGCCCCTTTTTTGATATACGGCCTCAGTATGGAAGCACCTCGACTATCCTTACCGAATATCTGCGCGAATTAGATATTGAACCGGATAGAAGGCTTGCAACAGCTCTTTATTACGGATTGGAAACCGATACTCAGGGTCTCAGCCGTTCAGCCTCAAAGGCAGATCTGAATGCATTGAACTATCTTTTCCCGAAAATAGCACCCCGGACACTTGCAGGAATTGAAAGGCCAAGCGTTCCGAAGTCTTATTACATCAAATTTACAGAGGCAATTTCAAAATCTGTTCAATATGATGACGTGATAATTTCCTACATGGGCACCCTGAACAATCCGGATATACCAGCCGAGATGGCCGATTTTCTTCTCAGAATGGAAAACATCCGCTGGACTCTATGCATTGGGGAATATAAGGATGATCTCATATTGTCGGTCCGCACATCCCGCCGCGGATGGATTGCCGGCAATATCGCCCTTCGAATTGTCAAAGGGCTAGGGACAGGCGGAGGCCATGAAAAGGCGGCGGGAGGCAGGATAAGCCTTAAAAATTTAAAGCCCGATGAACGGGCACTGATAACCAGAAAGGTCGCAGACCGGTTTTTAAAAATCGTTGCGGTCAATGACCGGACAGGTAAACCTCTTATTCCGTCGGCACCAGATCGAGATGGTATAAAATGACACCGAGAAGACAAATGGGTTTTATTCAGAGCAGGAAACTCCTTGAAGAATACCGCATTCCGCTGGCAGGCACCATGGTCAGGAATCCGGCCGATGTTAATGATGCAGCGCGGAGGGAGGGATACCCTGTTGCCCTCAAGGGTATTACACCTGATTTTGCCCATAAATCCGATGTCGGGTTCGTTTTTCTGGGAGTAAAAAATGACGAGGGCATGGAAAAGGCCCTCAGGACACTTCAGCATAATATGAGCCAGGCCGGAGTACTTGATATTGAAGGTTTTCTTATCCAGCCCATGTCGCAAAGAGGGCTGGAACTTCTCATCGGATCAAAACAGGATCCAGGTTTTGGGCCCGTGACCATGGTTGGAAACGGTGGCCGTTTTGTTGAGCTGTTTGCTGAGGTTGCTCCCGGAATTGGACTGCATGATCCGCTGTTAAAAACAGGCCGTGTTAATACCCCGGATACAGTGCATCAATTTACTGTGATGCCATGACCATACTCCTTATTAATCCGCCGTTAGTAAAACCCTGCGAGCCCCCGCCCGGTATAGCAAGGCTTTCCGGCGCTCTCATGCAGAACGGCGTGAAGTGCAGTGTCTGGGATGCCAATATCGGGGGCATCCTGAGCCTCTTAAATGGCCCTTTCACATCACCTGACCGCTGGACGTCCAGGGCATCCCGCAACAGACTGAAACATATTGCCTCGCTTCAGGATTTTTCCACCTACAGCAATCCTGACAGATACAGAAGAGCGGTTGCAGACATAAACCGGCTCCTGGAAAAGGCATCTCCCTTTGAGACCGTAAGACTGACTCTTTCCAACTACCAGGATTCCGATCTTTCTCCGGTTAGAAGCCGGGATCTGATAAATGCTTCAAGGAACCCGGAAAGAAACCTTTTTTACCCGTATTTCAAGGAAAAAATCACAGAGATCATTCAAAAGGAACAGCCTGCATATATAGGTATTTCACTGAATTTTCTGAGCCAGGCCCTGTGCTCCTTTGCCATTATCGGCCTGATCAGGAGGGAATGGCCGGATTTAAAATTGATTCTCGGGGGCGGCCTTGTCACCTCATGGATACGGAGACCGAACTGGATTAATTTATTCGGGGAACTTGTCGATCACATTGTGGCCGGCCCGGGTGAGTCATTTCTCCTTTCCCTGCTTGCGAATAAAGTCGATAATACTCAATTGAAGGGGTTCTGGCGGCCGGATTATACTCTCTTCCCGTGGAATGCCTACATTTCTCCCGGGCCGATCCTGCCCTACAGCGCATCAAGCGGATGTTACTGGAACAGGTGTTCCTTTTGTCCGGAAAGAGCTGAAAAAAACCCTTATATCCCTGTACCTGTCGATAATGTGGAAGAGGATCTTAGATCTCTTGTGGAAAAAACAAGCCCCGTTCTGATACATTTTCTCGATAATGCCCTCAGCCCTGGCCTTATGAATAAGATTGTTGAAAAACCTCCTGGAGTTTCCTGGTATGGATTTGCAAGGATTACGGATCATCTGGCGGATCAGGATTTCTGTCTGGCCTTGAAACGCTCAGGTTGCGTTATGCTGAAACTTGGCCTTGAATCAGGATCTCAATCTGTTCTCGAAAGGGAGCAGAAGGGAGTAAATATAAAGACAGCTTCATCTGTACTGAGAAATCTCAAAAAAGCAGGGATATCGACCTATGTATATCTGCTTTTCGGAACTCCTTCCGAGGGCGAGGCTGAGGCACGCATGACCCATGACTTTGTTATTAAACACTGCAATTACATTGACTTTCTGAATACAGCCATATTTAACATGCCTGTCTACGGACCTGAAACCAGTCGATTTGAAACCAAAACCATGTATGACGGAGATATATCTCTTTACACAGGCTTCCGTCATCCGGGCGGTTGGGACAGGAAGGCTGTCAGACGCTTCCTTGATAGAGAATTTAAAAGGCATCCCTCCATTCAGGAGATCCAGAGACGGAACCCGCCCCTTTTTACTTCAAATCATGCCCCCTTTTTCCGGTTTTAAAGGTCTTTGAGACAATCAGGGTCACCGAAAAACAGGGCCGGATTCATTCCCTCAATAAATAGTCCTTTTCCTGGACCTTTCTTTCCCGGCCCAGGATTTTTATTGCAGCGGCCTGTCAAGGGCCTTAAGAGACACTTCGAGAAAAATCTCGGAAAGCGTAGGATGCGCGTGTATTGTCTCCGCCAGATCATTCACGGTACAGCCCGTGTTAACGGCCAGCACCCCTTCGGCTATCAGTTCGGTGGCATGAGGCCCCACAATATGAACCCCGAGGATTCTTCCGCTGCCGACTTCAGAGACTAACTTCATCTCTCCTGCAATTTCACCGATAACCTGTGATTTTCCGAGGGTCCTGAAAAGAACGCTGTCAGATCTTATGTCATACCCCATCTGAGTTGCCTGAACCCCGGTTAACCCGACGCAGGCAACTTCAGGCATTGTATAGATTGCTCCGGGGACCGCACTGTAATTCATTGACCGGGAATTTCCAGCAGCGTTCTCAGCCGCAACCAGTCCCTCTTTAGAAGCCACATGAGCAAACATAAACTTTGACGGCCCGAGTATGTCGCCAATAGCATAAACATCCGGAACTGATGTCCTCATATGATCATCAGCGATTATCCATCCTTTTTCATCCGTTCCAACCCCCGCATTCTCAAGGCCGACTCCTGAACTGCCGGGTTTTCGGCCAATACAAACCAGGACACAATCGACCTTAATTTGAATATTGCTGATATCCTCGTCCATCTTTTCTTCTTTAAAAGGGAAAGGCATAAGAGTCACATTTAGACTGCCGTTTATATTTTCCGCCTTTTTAACAACATTGTTGGGCATGAAATCAATCCTTCGCTTTTTCATTTCTCTTTGCAGGACCCTTGAAATTTCTTCGTCTACCGATGGAAGAGGGAGTATCCTGGGCATGGCCTCAATCAGCGTCACCTTTGAGCCGAAGGATGAAAAAATGAAGGCGAACTCGCACCCGATAGCACCGGCCCCGACAATAAGTATAGATTCTGGAATTTCCTGAATGTTAAGGGCCTCGGTGCTGGAAATAATTCTCCTGCCGTCAAACGGCAGTTCCTGAATACCTGAAGCCTCGGAACCCAGAGCAAGAATCAGAGAATCAAAAGGTACTTCTATTTCTTTGCCGTCTTCCTGAATTACCGCTGCCAGCTTATGTCCCTTAATGAAACCATGCCCCTGCAGATAGCGTACGCCATGCTTTTCAAGGAGCCCGAGGATCCATTTTATCTGATTCTGAATAATCCTGTGTTTTCTTTCCATCAGGCTGGAAATATCCTGTGTAACTTTTCCATCTAAAGTCAGGCCGAACTCTCTTGCCCTCTTTATGTCTTCAATCATTTCAGCCGCTCTCTTCATAATTTTGGACGGAATACATCCCCGGTTAAGGCAGGTTCCACCCACCCTGTCTTCTTCAATCAGGGTAACTTCACAACCGGTCTGGGCAGCCCGTATCGCGGCAGTATATCCTCCCGGTCCCCCTCCAATTATCGTAATCCTGACGGCCATACGCCCCCTCCTTTTTGATTATAACGCAGAAAATTGCATAACACTTAACTTCCTGAACATACTGAATAATTGTCAATATTTTTTGACATGATGAACCGGGTATACACGATCTCTTTTGATCCTGCTATACTGTCAAATTCTTCTTTTTATACCAAAATGATTTTTTTTGAGTTCATAAATTTCCTATAATGGTATTGACACTATCGTAAATCTCATTTAGCATAGCAGACAAATTATTTATATCAAAATAGTCAAAATTAGCTGCATTTAGACAGGGCGATACCTGTTCCTTTCATTGAAAGTTAGGGCTTCCTTAAAAGCCACTCTCCCCGCAAAGGCGGGATATTGGGAATGGCATTGCTCATCATATTTAGTTATTACGGGACAAGCATATGTGGCCCCATTGCTAAAGGTGAGCTTATCCTTAGCCTGTCAACGGAAGCATTCCCAATAGAGGGATTCAGCAAAGCTCGACCTGCATCTGTGGTTATTTACCTGGCCGTCTTTTTGACAGCTTTTTAGAAATTTTCAAAGTTGACGAACTCGCAAACAGTCATAAATTGCTTTTTTTTCGTCACCCCGGCCCCGTATCAGGTGAGGGGCCGGAATGACGATTGTTGGACTTTTTACGAATCTATCAAAGTTCATGGCTCAAATAAGTCAACTTACGTAATGGTTTCAAAGGAGTCAAGTTACAGGGAGGGATAAACCAGGTCTCACTTGTGGTACTTCTATCATGTCGCGATGATAGCTGGATAACGTTAAACGGAGACCGCAAGATTTCGACTTGCAGGGACCCGGAATTTGAAACCGTTAAAATTGTCTGCAGGGTTTTTAATTTCCCTTACCAGACCACTGAAACCCAACCTCAAAACAAAGGGAATGTCCTATGTCCATGATGAAAGCCCTTGTTAAAGCCAAGCCTGAACAAGGGCTCCAGCTGAAAGAAGTGCCTGTCCCGGGAATAGGAATAAATGACGTCCTTATAAAAATTCTTAAAACTTCTATATGCGGCACCGATGTCCACATCTATAACTGGGATGAATGGGCTCAAAAGACGATTTCTACGCCCATGCATATTGGACACGAATTCGTGGGTATAATAGCCGAGACAGGCAGCAATGTCCATGACTTCAACCCGGGAGATCTGGTTTCCGGAGAAGGACACCTGGTCTGTGGCCATTGCCGAAACTGCCTTGCAGGGAGGAGGCACCTGTGCATGAATACAAGCGGGGTAGGTGTAAACCGTCCCGGTGCATTTGCTGAATATCTTTCTATACCGGTCACCAATGTCTGGTATTGTGACCCGACAATTCCGCTGGATATTCTGACATGCTTCGATCCTCTTGGAAATGCGGCACATACAGCCCTTTCCTTTAATGTTCTGGGCGAAGATATCCTGATAACCGGAGCTGGACCAATAGGATGCATGGCAGTCAGCATTGCAAAGCATGCAGGGGCCAGATATGTGGTTATAACGGATGTTAATCCTTACAGGCTTGAAATTGCAGAAAAAATGGGTGCGACGGTCGCTGTGGACGTTCGCCATGAAACAATAGGGGACATCCGGAAACAACTTGGGATGAAAGAGGGTTTTGATATCGGCCTCGAAATGTCCGGGAATCCATCGGCGTTTAAGCAGATGCTGAGCAACATGTGCCATGGAGCAAAAATTGCATTGCTCGGAATACAGTCTCAGGAAACTGCTATCGATTGGGACACTGTTGTTTTCAACGGCCTGACGATCAAGGGTATTTATGGCAGGGAGATGTATGAAACATGGTACAAAGTGACATCCATGATTCAGACCGGTCTTGACATTACACCTGTTATCACACATCATTTTCATTTTACGGAATATGAGAAGGGTTTTGAGGTCATGCGTTCGGGCATGTCAGGAAAGGTGATCCTGAACTGGGCAGAGGAGAAACAGGATGTACAACTCATTCAAGAAGCACCTGAATAAAGAACTGGAGGAAATCCGCCACAATGGTCTTTATAAAGATGAGCGGATACTGGTCTCGCCCCAGAGTTCACATATAGCAGTGCGGGAGAGAAAAGATGTACTTAACATGTGCGCAAATAATTATCTGGGTCTTTCCAGTCATCCGGAGGTTATTTCAGCCGCTGAAAGCGCGCTGGAAAAATGGGGCTATGGCCTTTCATCCGTGCGATTCATCTGCGGTACGCAGACAATTCACAAAGACCTTGAGAAAGCGGTTTCTGATTTTCTCGGGACGGAAGATACGATCCTTTATACATCATGTTATGACGCGAATTGCGGTCTATTTGAAACTCTGTTTACCGATGAAGATGCGGTCATTACTGATGAACTCAATCATGCCAGCATAATTGACGGAATCAGGCTCTGCAAGGCAATGCGTTTTCGTTTCCGCCACAGCCATTTGGAAGATCTGGAAAGATGTCTGAAGGAGACACAGGGTGCCCGCTTTAGAATCATTGCCACCGACGGTGTCTTCTCCATGGACGGCGACATAGCAAAGCTGGATATTATCTGTGACCTGGCCGAAAAGTATGGCGCAATGGTTATGATAGATGATTCCCATGCAGTGGGATTTTTGGGCCCAAAGGGTCGCGGCTCACATGAGTATTGCGGTATTATGGGGCGCCAGGATATCATTACAGGAACCTTCGGCAAGGCCCTTGGCGGTGCGAGCGGCGGGTATGTCAGCGGCCGCAGAGAAATAATTGAACTGCTTCGCCAGCGTTCAAGGCCATATCTTTTTTCAAATACACTTGCCCCAATGATCGCAGCCGCATCTCTGAAGGCAATAGAACTGCTTGGCAAATCTACTGAACTTCGTGATCGACTGGAGAAAAATACTGTGTATTTTCGGAAAGTCATGTCTGAACGTGGTTTTGAGATCAAATCCGGCAGCCATCCCATCGTTCCCATAATGCTCTGGGATGCCGCGATCGCTCAAAAAATGGCTTCCCTCCTGCTCGAGAAGGGCGTTTATGTAATCGGTTTTTTTTACCCGGTTGTGCCTATGGGCCAGGCCCGTATTCGCGTACAGTTGAGCGCCCTGCATACACGAAAGGATCTGGATTTCGCTGTTGAACAATTCTGTGCTGTAAAAAAAGAACTGGAGGTATGACTCAAATGCAAAAAGAATCAAAACAGACTCCTCTTTATGCCTGGCACGTAGCTCAAGGTGCAAATATGGTCAATTTTGGCGAATATGAAATGCCCCTGTGGTACAGGTCGGGCGCAAAAAATGAACACCTGGCCGTGCTCACAAAGGCCGGCCTTTTCGATACAAGTCATATGGCCGTCGTTATGGTTGAAGGCCCGGATGCTTTTAAATTGATCCAATTCTGCTTCACCAGGGATCTGAATGCCTGTGTGGGCAGAAACAGGACACATATAGTATCGGGCAAATGTGTATATGGTGTGTTTCTGAACCAGAGAGGCGAACTTATTGATGACGCCCTTGTCTATCTCCTTGAAAACAACCTGTTTATGATTGTCGTAAATGCCGATATGGGCGGCGAGATTGCCCAGCAGTTGAAAGACCATGCAGAAGAAAAGGATGTTGTTAAAATAACCGACCTGACGGATAAGGTCGGAAAAATTGATCTCCAGGGCCCCCTGGCCGGCGTCATACTGAAAGAGGTAATAAAGAATGCTGAGACAGTGCTTGAAGATATGCACTATTTCAGCTTTAAGGGCCATTTTGATAAAAATTCATCGATTGCGGATACAGTGCGTTTCACTGACAACACCCCTGCATTGCTTTCACGTACCGGCTATACGGGTGAATTCGGCTTTGAAATTTTTGTGGAACCTGACCGGCTTGTCCGTATCTGGAATATGGTCCTTGAAGCCGGCCGTAATTTCGGGCTTATTCCATGCGGACTTGCTGCAAGGGATTCCCTTCGGGCCGGGGCGGCACTGCCCCTGTCAAGGGTCGATACAGGTCCGTGGCCATTCCTCAATCACCCCTGGATGTTCGTACTGCCCTATAACGAAGGAATGACAGGTTTCACCAAACACTTCATTGGAGATGAAGCCCTCATGCGCATAGATAACGCCGAATATACCTGTGCATTTGCAGGCTTTGACCTCCGGAAGGTGAATCATGATACGGCAGTCGTGCTGGATCAGAAAGGCAATGCCATTGGAAAAGTGCTGACCTGTGTAACAGATATGGGGATAGGCCGATATAATAATCGCATCTACAGCATTTCCAGTCCGGATAAACCAGAGGATTTCGAGCCGCGTGGACTGGCTTGCGGTTTTATAAAAGTGAAGACCGAACTCATTTCAGGGCAAATTGTTGAGCTTAAAGACGGCAAAAGAAAGATAGAAGTCATGATCGTGGATGACATACGTCCTGACCGTACTGCACGCAGGCCAATAAAGAAGATGATGAGGATGCCGGGCCAGGATAATGACAGAAGTCTAAAGGGAAGTAAGAGTTTTATTCCCAATCACACGTTCCGTGATGGTAAAATTTATAATACTTGAAGGTTACTATTTGACTGAGTATAAAAACTTTGGACAACAGTAAAATCGAAATGGAGGTAAACATGAAAGATGTCAGTTTGTTAAATATTCCGGATGATTTCCGCTATGCCGAAGATCATGAATGGGCCGGACTCGAGGGAGATAATGTCGTGATTGGAATCAATGATTATGCCCAGGATCAGTTAGGTGATATTGTTTTCGTTGAACTCCCGAAGATCGGCAGCTCTTTTAACAAGGGAGATGAATTCGGCACAGTTGAGTCAGTCAAGGCGGTTTCAGAACTGTATATGCCTGTCGGAGGGGAGATCATCGAAGTAAACAGCGCCCTTGAGGGAACGCCCGAACTTGTTAACAAAGACCCCTATAAAGAAGGCTGGATGATAAAGGTAAAACCTCATGACACGGCTGAGTTTAATTTGCTTATGACAAAAGACGCCTATCTTGAAATTCTGAAAGGATAAAGAAAATGCGCTATTTGCCTCATACAGATGAAGATATCTCTTCCATGCTGAAAACCATAGGAGTGAAAAAAGTTGATGATCTCTTTAAAACGGTGCCAGATGACTGCCGCCATACTGAACCCCTAAACCTGCCAAAGCCTCTTACTGAATGGGAATTAAACGGCCTCTTTGACACCCTTTCAGGAGACATGGCAGTGTCTCCGGAATACAAGGTGTTTATGGGCGCAGGCAGCTATGATCATTATATACCGGAGGCCGTTAAATATCTGCTTGGCCGTTCCGAATTTTCAACATCCTATACCCCGTATCAGCCTGAGATAAGCCAGGGAACGCTCCAGGCCGTATTTGAGTATCAAACGCTTGCAGCCCGCCTGTTAGGAATGGAAGTGGCTAATGCATCTCTGTATGACGGCGCATCGGCCCTGGCAGAGGCCCTGCTGATGGCCATCCGTATAACCAGAAGGAGCAGAATTGCCCTCTCAATGATTATACACCCCTTCTATCGCCGTGTGGTAAAGACCTATTTTGAGCCGACGGATTATGAGGTGGTTGAACTTCCCTGTCTGGGAAACGGCCGGACTGACCTTTCATCCATAGAAGGGATGAATGACCTCGCAGCAGTCGCCGTCCAGTCACCCAACTTTTTCGGATGCGTTGAAGATCTTAAGTCCGCAGGGGAAACAGCCCATAATAACACCGCCCTTTTTATTACAGCATTCACTGAACCCCTTGCCTACGGGCTCCTGAAAAGCCCGGGAAGCCTCGGCGCTGACATCGCATGCGGCGAAGGCCAGAGCCTCGGCATACCACGATCATTCGGCGGCCCCGGACTGGGAATGTTCGCCGGCAGAATGGAGCATGTGCGCAGCATGCCCGGCCGTCTCGTCGGAAAGACCGTAGACATGGATGGAAAGAGAGGCTTTGTACTGACTCTTGCCACCAGGGAGCAGCATATCCGCAGGGAAAAAGCGACCTCCAACATATGTACCAACAGCAGCCTCTGCGCACTGGCTGCTGCCATGTATATGGCTTCTGTGGGCGGGAGCGGAATTCGTGAACTCGCTGCTCTTAATCATGACAAGTCTGAATATCTCAAGTCTGAGTTGACAAAGGCAGGTTTTGAAATTGCATTTCAGAGCCCTACATTTAATGAATTTACATTTAAGGCCCCGGCAGGCTTTTCAGCAGTCTACAAACGCCTGCTGGATAAGAAGATTGTGGCAGGGCTTCCGATTGCACCCTTCTATCCGGAACTTCAGGATCACTATCTGTTATGCGTAACTGAAACCAGCACCAGGGATGACATGGATGACCTTGTCAGGGAGGTGAAGTCATGAAAGAATTTCCAGGTTCAACCGGGCTTTCAATTAATGAACCGCTATTGTGGGAAAAAGGTAAAAAGGGAAGGAACGGTTTTTCACTTCCACGCCGTGATGTTGAACCCTGCCCTCTTGATGATGAACTGACAGGAGAAGGGCCTGATTTTCCTGATCTGAGCGAAATCGATGTGGTGCGTCATTATACAAGGCTGTCACAATGGAATTTCGGGGTGGACACCGGAATGTACCCCTTAGGTTCCTGTACTATGAAATATAATCCGAAAACCAATGAAAGACAGGCAGGCACCAAAGGATTTGCAGGGGCACACCCCCTTTTGCCTGAGACCTTATCACAAGGGGCTCTCAGGCTGATGTTCGAACTCGAGCGGTTCCTGGCGGAGATCACCGGAATGGAAGCGGTTACACTCCAGCCGGCTGCCGGAGCCCACGGTGAATATGTCGGAATGCGTCTTATTTATGCCTGTCACAAAAATAGGGGAGAGAGGCGTTCAAAGATAATCGTCCCTGATACAGCCCATGGTACAAATCCTGCCAGCGCCAGCCTGTGCGGTTATAGTGCCATGCCTGTCAAGTCTAATGAGAAAGGGATACTTTCTCCCGAAGCAGTTGATGCAGTGATGGATGAAGACACAGCCGGCATTATGGTGACCAACCCGAATACAATTGGCCTTTTTGAAGAAAACATCAGGAAAGTTGCTGAAATTGTCCACTCAAAAGGCGGCCTGGTCTACGCAGACGGTGCAAACATGAACGCAGTTATGGGTATCGTGCACATGGGCAGGATAGGAGTGGACATTCTGCACCTTAATCTTCACAAGACCTTTTCGACTCCCCACGGGGGGGGCGGTCCCGGCTCAGGTCCTGTATGTGTCAGAAGCCATCTGAAACCTTTTTTGCCTGTTCCCCGTGTGATTGAAGCAAACGGCATTTATTCGCTTTCTGAAGACCTCCCTGAATCCATAGGGAAAGTCCACGCCTTTTATGGAAATTTTGGAGTTATGGCCAGGGCATACAGTTACATCCGCAGTATGGGTCCGGAGGACCTGAAAAAGGCCAGCCAGCTTGCGGTATTGAATGCCAATTACATAAAGGAAAGTCTCAGAGGTATTTACCATCTGCCCTATGACAGACCCTGCATGCATGAGTGCGTCTTTACTGACAAGGTTCAGGAGTCATACGGGATTACCACTCTGGATATTGCCAAGCGTCTTATGGATTACGGATTTCATCCGCCTACCATATATTTTCCTCTTGTAGTTCATGGAGCTCTCATGATCGAACCAACCGAGACGGAATCCAAAGAAGATATCGACATATTTATCGAGGCACTGAAGGCCATAGCGCTGGAAGCAAAAGAAAACCCGGATCTTCTGCGCAATGCACCACACAAATGCAGAGTAAAAAGACTGGATGAGACAACAGCTGCGCGGAAGCCCTGTCTGGCGGGATAAAAATAATTCCACTGATGGGTCACTATAAAAAGAAATCTATGACAGATGAACTTGAATGACAGATGCTTAATACTGTTCTATATCTTAGCTTTTAAAGAAAAGGATTGTTAAATTCGCATATTATACGGAAGTGGATAACATCACGGGATTACAAATAGCAGGCTTGTGTGCCTTTCTGTTATCCAGAAAAACTCAATATCCTGAAATTCCTTATCCATCTTTTTGAATTAATAAAAAATTATAAATACAGCATGAATTTCATTGAATTCAAAGTCTTATTATAAAAAATGTCAGAGAACCTGAAGATATTCTTTACTCTTTTCCTGGCTGTTTTTGTAACTACTATGGGAGTAGGAATTGTAGCTCCGCTCCTCCCGATTTATGCGCATGAACTCGGGGCGGGAGCCTTTCAAATAGGCCTTATTTTTTCTGCCTTTTCATTAACCAGGAGCATTTTTGTCCCCTATTTCGGAAAGCTCTCTGACAGTAAAGGCAAAAAGGTTTTTCTGGTATCCGGCCTTTTCGCCTATTTCGTGGTCTCCGTTTTATTCATCTTCTCAAAAAGTATTGAAACTCTTATTCTGCTGAGGCTCGGCCAGGGATTTGCATCGGCAATGATACTTCCTGTCGCTCATGCCTATATAGGACTTATCACCCCGGAAAACAAAGAAGGCCAGACAATGGGCCTGTTCAACATTTCGATTTATGCCGGTTTGAGTGCAGGACCATTATTAGGGGGAATAATCAAAGACTGGTTTAATATTTATGTTTCATTTCTGAGTATGGCAGGTTTAACACTTTCCGGATTTTTTCTCTGTCTTGTATTTCTTCCTCCGGAAAAGAAGTCCGATACTAATGATCACAAATTTCAAAACTCTGTCAGTTATGGTAAACTTATCAGAAATAATGTCATATTCTCGCTTTTTGCCTTCAGGACCTGTTTTACCACCTGTATTGGCATTATATGGACTTTTCTCCCCATTTTAGCCGGCATTAAGCTTGATCTTTCCAGTTCCGCAACAGGGATTATCGTTATGATCAATGTTTTTTTTGCAGGGTTTCTCCATGCCCCCATGGGATACCTTGCTGATCGCATCAACAAGAAAATGCTTACCATAGCGGGTGGAATAATCGCTGCTGCTGCAATACTGTATATGAATATTGCTTCAACATTTTTTGAACTTCTGTTGGCAAACGCCTTTATAGGACTTGCCGGAGGCATATCCCTTCCAGCAGTTATGGCTATGGGCGTAATTGAAGGCCGCAGGTCAAAGGCAATGGGATCTGTTATGGGTTTGCTCGCTCTGGGTCACAGTCTTGGCATGCTGGCTGGCCCCCTTCTTGCGGGAATATCAATTGACCTTTTTTCTTTCAGTACCATGTTTTTCATGGGTGCGGCAGTATTGATAATCGGGACAATAATATTTACTTATGTGAACAAAGGGGATAAAATCTCTGGGGTTGTCAGTTGCGGTTGAGAGATAACATAAGTCGATATTTTCTGATATTTTAATTGGAGAAAACTGCGATATGAGGAATTCGTCCGGCACTATTGAGGTTGACATATTTCCCGAAGAGGTTAACAGTATTGATCATCCCTATGTTGTGCAGTTTAAGGAGATGCTTGAAGATGTTGCTGAAGAATATGAATGCAATCTAATTCATTTTGACATCGATCACGGAACCGTCATATTTTCTTTTGACAGCGATGAATTAACATCACAGATTCTAAAAATTCTCCAGCATGACACACCGAATAAACCTTGATAATATTTCAATCTTCCTTGTTCAGCCGCAGATTCCTGAAAATATAGGGGCTGTTGCGCGCGCCATGAATAATATGGGGCTCAGCAGGCTTGTTATTGTAAGTCCGAAAAATTATGACCACCAGAGGGTTCTAAAGATGGCAACCCGCGGGTCAGTTAATGTCGTTGATGCTCTGGAATTCCATGAAGATCTGAAAGAAGCGCTTGGTCCTTACGGATATGTGGTTGGAACCACGGCCAGATCAGGGTCGCATCGGCCGGTACAGTCTCAGCCTCACAGTCTGGCAGAGGACCTGATTGCCATATCTCAAAATAACAGAATTGCTATTATGTTCGGACCTGAAGACCGGGGGCTTTCAAACAGCCAGCTTAACTACTGCCATAATATTGTAAACATTCCGACTGCACACTTTTCTTCAATAAATCTTGCTCAGGCAGTTATGATTATTTGTTATGAGATATTTCTTGCTGCCCGCGACACAAAACCGAAACCCTCTCCGCGCCTGGCAAATGAATTTGAACTGGAAGGCATGTATGAACATCTTAAAGATGTTCTCATGAAAATTGGATTTATAAATCCCCAGAATCCGGAACACTGGATGTTTAACCTTCGCCGTTTTATGTCCAGACTCCCCTTGAGGGCGAGAGAGGTTCTTGTTATCAGGGGGATTTGCCGTCAGATTGACTGGTATTCCGATCAACTGGAGAAGATAAGAAAGAAAAGTGATTAGGAAATCAGTTATGATTTCTCTTTCAAATTTCCCTTGTGGCCTTTATTCTCTTTTCATTTACCAATTTCTCCAGTATCTTCTGATAAGCTGGCTCAAAACCCTGCCATATCTGGAGACCAATTCTTTTTTGAATTTCCAGGATTTCATCAAGAATATGCTCGCTAGTCAACGGATTAATAAGGACCGCTCGTAGAACTACAATTTTGTTTGGCCTGTACTGGGTGGATTCGAGTATCGTTCTGGATACAAAAGTTGTATCATCCATTCGCAATGCCTTGTGCAATTTGATATTAAGTCCGTTAATGAGATGATTTATTTTTCTAATATTTTGTTTTGCCTCTTTTGATTTTTCCTTGCTGGAATGAGCTGAGATTTTACACCATTCAATCAGCTTTTCTCTGGCTGCATTAGGAATGAAACGATATGCAAGTATAAAAAGCTCAGGCTGGCTGAATGTTTCAAAATCACCTGAGTTGTCAAGAATCTGCTTGAAGTACTCTGTAGAATTGCGGGCATGGCCAAAAAGGAGGGAATATCCCTGGCGGCCAATGATCTTAAGTGCCGCCCATGCCTTGAGACAGGCAAAAGACCTCGACCCCTCTACAGTGAACCTTCCCATATCTACTGAATTCCTGCGTATGACATACTGAGATGAATGTCGTATATAGTTTAAATCCTTTTCGCTCCTGAAAAGAACAATACCCATGGACATTGGACAATAAAGCAGTTTATGTGCGTCTACAGATACGGAATCAGCCCTTTCGATACCCTTGAAAAGGGTCCGGTATTCTTCAACCAGAAGTGCTGACCCGCCCCAGCAGGCATCAATATGGTAATATGCATCGACATCCCTGGATATCTGCTCCAGGGCATCAAGGTTGTCAATATTCCCTGTTTCAGTTGTCCCTGCGATACCTACAATTGCAATTACCTTTGTCCTTTCATCAATTTCTCTTGATTCAATATCCTTCAGGGTTTCTTTAAGGGCATCGATATCAATACGGTTACATAGGTCCACAGGGATACTCAAGACATTTTCTTCTCCTATGCCAAGCAGATTAGCAGCTTTCTTAATGGAATAATGCCCTCTTGCAGAAACAATAACCACAGCTCTTTTATAACCATAAAACTTCAGTGCCTTGTCAAACCCGGCAATGCGGCACCCCGGGAACCCGCCTTTAGGAGGAAATGCCTTTTCGCGGGCGACCAGAAGAGCTGTCATGTTTCCAATTGTCCCGTCGGAGGTTATATTCCCCAATGCAATGCGATGATTCTGAACATTCCTTTCATAGAACCTGTCCGTTCTCTGAAAAATAAGGCGATGAAGCCAGGCAAGGAATTCTCTTTCAACAAAACTGGAGGCCTTGGCCGTTTCAATTTTAACCTGGTTTTGATTCAGCGCAGCAATAATCATTTCAAGAAGGATCATAAAATAAGGGATTGCACTGGTCATGTGACCTATGTAATATGGACTGCCAACCTTTACGGAGTGATGTATAATCTTGTCCTTTATTTCTATGAGAACATCCTTGATTAATTTGGGATTATTGGGGATTGCTGTTTGATCAAAAATCATGCTGAGTTGAGGCAGTGTTATGCTGCTGTGAATACCGCCTCTCTCCTGGAACAGATGGTGGAGGATTTCAAGAAGCTGATGTCCGAATTCGATAAACTTGTCAGGCGAATCCGGCATGATAAAAAGTTTCTTCAGATATTCCAAATTGCTGTCAACTTTTTTATCAGTCATAGGCGTATTTCCAAAGGCTTCTGTGATAACCCGCTGATAAAGGCATTCGGGGTTAATCTGGTACTGTTATTTTAAAGGTACGGCCAGCATGCGCTCAACAGCAGTTTTGGCCTTGAGCCTTATTTGTTCCGGGACATTAACTTCAGGCTGCAGGGTTTCAAGAGCTTTCAGAATATCCTTCAATCCGATCTTTTTCATATCGTTACATACCATATTCGGATCGGCAGGAATAAACAGTTTATCCGGATTTGCCTTTGATAGAGCATGAATGATCCCTGTTTCTGTGCCAATGATAAATTCCTTTTTGCTTGAATTTGCAACATACTCTTTCATGCCAGAGGTACTCTTAACTTCATCAGCCAGATCAAGGACTTGAGGCGGACATTCAGGATGTGCAAGAAAAACTGCCTCGGGATAAGCCTCTTTGACCCTCAAGACCTTTTCCACTGTCAGGTTGTCATGTATCGGGCAATATCCTTCCCAGTAGAACACACGCCTCTTTGTATGCCTTTGGGTATACCTTGCAAGATTTTTATCGGGTGTCATCAGTATGTTTGCAGAGGGATCAATCGAATTAACCACCTGAATTGCATTAGCCGAAGTACAGCATAAATCACTTTCAGCCTTAACATCCGCAGTTGTATTAACATAGCTGACTACAACGGCATCAGGCATTTCACTCTTTTTCTTCTTCAGATCATCAGCCGTTATCATCTTTGCCATTGGGCATCCCGCGTCTAATACAGGAAGTATAACCTTTTTATTGGGACTTAAAATAGAGGCTGTTTCAGCCATAAAATGAACACCGCAGAAGATTATTACTTCTGCACCAGTCTGTGATGCCTTGATAGAAAGCTCAAGTGAATCACCGCATAGATCGGCTATATCCTGTATCTCGGGAGGCTGATAATTATGTGCCAGCAGGATAGCTTTTTGCTTATTCAGCAGCCTCCTGATTTCCTCTTGAAGGGCCATAAGTTGAGTTCCTCCCAAATATGAGTATAATTTGTATCATTGACTTACCAAAACGTAAGAGAGTATATACACATTACTTATTCAATACATTTTCGGTGGCAAAAAACCAGGAAAATGAAAGATGTATATTTATATATTATTAACCCGGCAATAATATATATTAAATGTGTCATTCCGGCGAAAGCCGGAATCCATAATTAATTCAGCTGGATGCCCCCGAATCGGGGTCCGGGGCAGGCTTATCAAGTCCGGCATGACGATTTGTATTTTTAATTGCCGGAGCAATATCGACTTCTCAAGATTAATACTAACACATATTATATTTTTGTTCGATATAATTAACTGCTGCTTAAAAAGTCAAGAAGATTACGGTACTCTGCCGGCGGCAGTTTAAAGACAATCGCTTATTTATGATGTTATCATTCAAAAACAGAAATCAGATTAACAGGAAAAAATATTTGCTATGCCTTTCCAGCCTAATTTTGAAAAGAATAAGAATCGTATTAACTATCTAAGGATATCAATTACTGATAGATGTAACCTTCGATGTATTTATTGCATGCCGAGCGAAGGCATTAATTTTATGCCTCATGAAAACATTTTATCCTATGAAGAAATACTGTATATTACCCAGCTTGCTGTAACGACCGGAATCCGAAAAGTCAGGCTTACCGGAGGAGAGCCTTTAGTCCGGAAAGATATTATTGCTTTTTTGCAGAAACTGAACAAGATAGAGGGATTAGAAGAAATTACTCTCACAACAAATGGAGTCCTGTTGAAGCGATTCGCTGCCGACATTAAGGCATGTGGCATCAATCGAATTAATGTAAGCATGGATTCACTTAAACCAGATCGTTTTCTCCAGATTACCAAGCGTGACTATTTTGAAAAGGTATGGGAAGGAATAAGAGAAGCAGAGAGATTAGGCTTTGATCCCATTAAAATCAATGTTGTAGCAATAAAGGGATTTAATGATGATGAAATCCTTGATTTTGCAAGATTAACCATTGATAAGCCTTACCATATCCGTTTTATTGAATTCATGCCGGTAGGAGAGAATACGACCTGGAGTCAGCAAAGTTTCATCTCGACAGGGGATATCTATAATAAAATAAAAACATTAGGGGATTTAACGCCCGTCAGATCCCACTCACTGGATGGCCCTGCCGAAAGATTTGTTTTAGAAGGAGGAAAGGGGGAGATTGGTTTTATCGGGGCGCTCAGCAACCATTTCTGCGACAAGTGCAATAGAATGAGATTGACCGCAGAAGGCCGGCTCAGAGGATGTCTCTTTTCCGATAAGGAAATCGACATCAAAACACCTCTAAGAGAAGGCAGGAGCGATTCTTATCTTTTTAAACTGTTCAGGCTCGCGAGTGAAAATAAGCCAAAAAGCCCGGAATTAATGGACCCTGAACCCAAGAAATGTATTCGGAAGATGTCGAGCATAGGTGGATAGCAATGGAATCGGGAAAAGTTAACAGGTTAATTTTTTCATTATCATTCTAATGTTAACTTGGCTTTGACAGGATATACTGTTTTTATGCATTTCGTGTGACAGGCCTAAAATACAGCCTGCTGCTTTATTTTCAGGCTGATAGCCTCTGCTGCAGACTTAGTCTCTTTTATAACAGCATTCATTTTTTCGTCATTCAGGCTTGCTTTGAAGCCGACAACCCATATGGCAGAAAGAAGGTTTTTATGCCCAAGTATAGGAGCGGCTACAGCCCTTACTCCCAGGATATATTCTTCATCATCAGTTGCATACCCTTTTTCCCTGACGGTTTTTATTTCCTGAAGATAGTCGGCCGGATTAGTAATTGAATTTTCTGTATACATGGTAAGACCCTTTCCCCAAATGACTTTCATGGCATGCTCATCTGCCATCCATGCCATAAAGACCTTTCCGGTGGCCCCTGCAAGGATCGGTATCTTTGTGCCAATTGGAGATGTAATCTTGAGGTCTTGCCTTGACTCAACTATGTCCAGTATCGTGACATGTTCGGAGTTCAGCACACCCAGACATACTGACTGCTCACTGCTCATCATAAGATCTTCCATAACAGGTCTTGCAAGGTCTCTGAGATCAATCTGAGAATAGGCCTTTCTGCTTAAATCAAAAAGGGAAAAACCCAGTTTATAGCGTTTCGTAACATCATCCCTGATAATTACACCTATTTCTTCAAGCGCTGATGTTATACCATGCACTGTACTTTTGCTGATTTTTAATCCACGGGAGAGGTCGCTGACTCCCAGCCCGTCATTAGTATCGGAAATAAGTCTTAATATCTGGAATGCCTTCTTTACTGAAGGTGCTTCATATTTCTTTGCCATTGTTCACCATATTGAATTTTGTTACTTTATATTATTTATTTAAAGTGCTACTTGTCAATAGATTTATGCACAAGGTTAATTGACATTAGCATAGTATCATTATGATAGAGCTATTTTCCCCTTGACAAAGGGCATAGTTATGTTAAAATTTCTGAAATTAATGTTCAGAATAATGAACTGCTTTTTAGAAAAGCCCCCTTTTAATAAACCTTAATACAAGGTTTTTCTCTGTGAGGATTGCTTAAAATGGATTTTTACACATTTGTTGAAGGCCCTTTACTGTGGATTGTTTTTATAATCCTGGCAATTTCTATCTTTTGCAGACTCTCATTTTTCTTCTCTTCCATTATAAAAAGTGCCGGTCATAAGGATGTTAAATCTGCATATACAGTTGCCATGTTAGGACGATCACTTGTGCCTTTTCACATGGGGACAATAAAAATGCCTTTGTATGCAGCTCTCAGGTATGTATTTCACGTATGCCTGCTTGTTGTCCCGGTATGGTTAAGTGGACATATAAGCCTCTGGGAAGAATCCAGATTCGAAATTTCGTGGATTGAACTCCCTGATAAATGGGCAGACTGGATGACGCTGGTACTTTTAGGTCTTGCCGCCTGGTTTATCATCAGAAGATCCCTTTTTAAGGATATTCGCGTAAAATCATCTATAAGAGACTACTTCATTATTCTCATTACTGCCTTGCCTTTTTTGACTGGATGGTTTCTGACTCATGGGACTATCGATTCATTGCCCTTTTTTGGAGAAAACATTACCTTGATTCATATGTTGACAGGTGAGGCCATGATATTAATGGCAGCCTTTCTCTTCTGCAGAACTCGCATAGATACATCAAAATGTATTGGATGCGCCTCATGTGAAATACAATGCCCCACCGGGACCCTCGAAACAAAAGATGATGCTGCCAAAAAGCAGCGCATTTTCAAATATTCACATTATCAGTGTATTTGCTGTGGCGAATGCGTAAAAACATGTCCTGAAGATGCCGCAGAATTGAGACATGAGGTCAGTATCAGAAGGTTTTTCCAGGCAGGCGCAAAACACGAGATAAGGGCAGTGGAACTGAAGGCCTGCGAAAGATGCGGCGCCCTCTTTGCTCCAGTGCCTCAAATAGAAAAGGTTGGCAAAACGTTTGAAAATGATTGTCTGCATTTCTGTCCTGATTGCAGAAAATCAAACATGGGCGATTATCTTAAGAGCCTGTCTCCCTGGCACCACAGCACTAAAAAATCTGATAACATGACTGCCTGAAAAAGAGTTTGAGGTAAAGCCGTCTGATTTTAAGATGGGCGATGAAATCCAGACAATCCTGAAACAGATATTTTCTGGTACTATATCTCTTTTATCGCCTTGAATACTTCCTCTGCGTGCATGTCCAGATGTTCAGCGATTATTTGCGAGTCAACAGGATCAATATGCCTGAAGCTATTCAGCTGAGAATAAAGCATAGTCTTTATCTCCTCCAGATCCATGCCCTTGAGAACATGCCTTACCATGTCTGCACTGTCAGGAGGGCTCATCCCTTTAGATTCCTGTTCCTTTATTCCTTCAAGAAGGCCGTCAATAACCGGAAGAGGTGTGATGGAATTTGACCATACTGGTCTGCCCACACCCTCATCCTTGTCAATACGCATTTTTACGGTAAGGCTGAGAAAAAATACTACAAGTGCCTTAAGCGGATCAATAAATTCCCGATCATCAGACAGCACGAGGGGACCATATCCTCTTACAGTAATCAGCCTGACATCCACCTTATCTTCAGTGAATTTTGCCACAAAATCGCCTGATCCGTGGTGCCAGGGAAATATCTGGCTGTAATTCTGAATATTGTAATATAGGGTTAATATCATTGCGGCATTCTGAATAATTTTGTATACCTGTTTATCCGTAGCGTATGTATATCCGTTTTGAAAATCCCATACAATTATTTGCTCGCTTCCATCATCATGCTGTTTCACATGCCATTCATTATATCCTTCAAACCATTCAAACAGGGATATAACCACAGTATCGACTTTCTCATTCCTCTTAACCGGTATAACACTCTTCAGGTACATTTCAGGGAGATAAGAGATATCCGGATACCGCAACTTGTTGAGTTCCTCGATTGCATCATATTCAACAGCCATCTGAACCTTTGAGTGCGGTGAAAGGGCCATGCTGACACCAAATTTGCAGACATTCTGGGCACCAATAATCTCAACACTTCCGATTTGGTACAGTGAACCATATTTTTCATAGCGTATAAGTACCTTTTGTATATCACCCAAGACTACCTGACTGCCCCATATCCTGCTTAAAATTCCTGTTAAGGGGGTACCATCCTTTTGAAGCATGAAGTCCTTTATTGCCACAAAATAGTCTTCAAGCAGCATAAATGGATGTGGCTGAAAAGGCTCCAGGAGAAAAGGCCGGCCAAGCATCTCCTGGTTCAAGGGAACATCTCCCTGTGAGGATGAAAAGAGATATACTGTTTTCATGGTATCTTATAGCCCCCCATAATACTTCTGTCTGATATTAATATTAAAGAGTTTTCAATTTCCATTCTGAACTTCCTGATCCAGCACGAACCTGTCTCCCATCTGCCACCATCCTATCACTGAATCATACCTCTTATATCTGATACCTTCTCGTGTTTCTATCTCGCGGATTCCGTTTGCCAGCGCTGAAGCATGATGTATTATCAAAGGGATACTGTGTTCAGGAAGGATATCGGAAGCCAGATTATGCATGCTGATGACCTCATGAATGCCTTTCATAATTTCATCGCTGTCCCAAGGAGTTGGATAAATAAACCCATGAACAGCTCCATCCCGTTTTGAATAGGCCAATTGAAAAGGAAACTCCTTCTTCATCTGTCTCATAAGGCGTATGGCCTTTATGTTGGTTTCAAGGTCAGTCCCCTTATTCAGATTTCTTAATATGCGGTTGTCAAATGACTCGAAGCCAACGGATGACAAAACTATAACTACCCGCATAAACCTGGCCTTTTTCAGTGATTCCCTGAGATATTTTCCTGAAGCAACCAGCCAGTCCGCCCTCAGTATAAGATTTATCTGAGAAAGCCGAATATTCTGATCCAGCATTGAATCTAAAAGAGTCGGAAGAGAAGGAAGAGGGTTTTCATTAATCAATTCAAATGGGATTTTCCGGCCGTCATGCATTTCCGGAAGATTTTTTATCTGTGTTATTACAGTCTCGAGTTTCAAGGCACCGTAAAAGCCTTTATCTACCGCCACATCGCAAAAACTGCAGCCCCTTGACTTTATGGTAACAGTAAGATCCCCGGCTTTGTTCAAAGCCAGAGGATAGTCTATATCAACATCCTTTTCCTGTGAGGCATAGGGACAGCCAATATGCTGCAATACCTGCCCTGTCAGGACATCCATCTTTTGAAGGGAATCATCCCTGAGACGGTAGATATTGTCCCATCGTATTTTTTTAAGAAAGTTTTCATCCCAGGACTTTTCCGGGTTTTGAATAATCTCTCCCTTCCTTCCCCTGTAAATCAAACCTGGGGTCTCATACTTCCTGTCGTTATCCAAATTTTTCCAGAGATGAATTGACTGTTCAGCCGGACCGTGAAGAGCAAGTGAGAAATTGCCAGAAAGGCCTTTGAACCGATGGTCGTATTTGTCATTATCTACTTCGCCTTTGTAGTCAACATCAGCCTGAGGGCCTGCCAGAATTGTTAAATAACCTTCATCAGTAAGTTCCTTTGCAAATTCGAACAGATCATTCCTGCCGTTTAAGGAAGAGAAGCCAACAATGCGCTGACTCCCTCCGAAAAACCGGCCAATTGCTTTTTTAAGAACAGACTTGTCATCCTCTCTTGTCACTGCAATTACAATGCAGCTAAATGGAGTGTTATCCTCAATAATAGTGCCTGCCATCTGGGGGCCTAACAACCCATAGGATTCACCATCCACATAACCGGATATGATTATCATCTTTTTCTGATTTTTTAATAAATCGTCTGCAACCATGCCGTTTCTTTCAGAAGAGCAAATTTACCGCGAAACTGTGCCAATACTTAAACTCCCCTGTTTTCCTTTTATATTGATGCTAATGGCTAATTTTCATATTGAATAACTCATGTAAAGATATTTTTTCCATTTCGTCCTTTATTTTGAACGGAAATTTCAAAAATCCCCGTAACCAGCATACAGGATATCCTCCATTCCTGAACTGTTCTTCCGGGTGAACTTATTGTCTGGTTCGATTCATAATGCCTCGTATTTAATCATGACTTAATGGAAAATAAAGGCCATGTATTTTCTATATCAAATTAATATAACCTAAGCCGTTCCAAAAAATTTCATTCCACTGAAAGCCATACATTCTGGAATTTTAAGGGTAAAACTTAATCGTTCCCATCCAGGCACGCCCTTTACTTCTTTATAGAAATACTAATCTAAATAATTTTCATATGCTTGCCTCATTGAACCCAATGGTTTCATTTACAGTTTTCTATTCCGACATAAGACATGTTTTTAAAGCACTTATAGTCAAAGAGAATATTTTTCTTGACAAATAAATGAAATAGTCTAAAATTTTACCCTGTTAGTTCACAATAGTGAACAGGCTGCCCTCTGTTATATGTTCACCGCGGCATATAGAAGGCAGGCAAATATTCACTGCATATGTCTACGGTTCATAATGGTGAACCATATGAGATGTGCCTGGTTCGGGACGCGATAAAATTTAATTTTTGTCGCCATTGTGAATTCAGCATGGTGAATATTAATTGTATTGTGTGGGTTGGCAATTGAAGCAAGGATTAAAATAATTCACAATTGTCCGGATGTTCAGATTATGAAGTTTCTGGAGCCGTAATCAAACCTGTTTCTCTTATGTATTATAGAAAGGAGAATGCGATGGAGCAAGAAAAAAAAGTTGGAGCCACTGTTGAATCTTTACGCGCTACAAGGACCTATGGCAAATTCAGATGCCATAATCCTACATGCATGGAAAGACTCGAACCCAAAAAGGGCCAGAAGACAATTAAATGCCCAACATGTGGCATGGAATTCAGGGTTGCATGGGTCAAGGATGGATTTCCAAGAATCCGGGGGCCAGTTTGGGAAGTAAATAGAAAAGTCGCTGAAGATGCATTTGAAATGAAAATGAAAGCCAAAGAAGCTAAGGGAAAAGAAGCTTTAAAAGAAAATAAGGAGGGAAAATAATATGGCTTTAAAGAGAAAGATTGCTTACATAGATCTCTCCACGGGTGATATTGAAACCAAGGTCATTCCTCTTGAAATCAGAAAAAAATTTCTTGGGGGCAGAGGGCTGGACGCCTATCTGCTTTATAATCATACCAAAAAAGGTTGTGACCCGATAGGTCCGGATAATACACTCATGGTGAGCGGTGGTTTTCTGTGCGCAACCTGCGCCTCAGCAACAGCCCGAACCCACGTGATGGCCAAATCGCCATTGACAGGGCTTTTGGGAAGCTGCAACATGGGTGGCTTTTTTGCACCTGAGATGGCATGGGCAGGCTTTAATCACCTTGTTATCAAAGGCAAGGCCAAACACCCGGTATATCTCTATATTCACAATGGTGAAATTGAAATCCGGGATGCCCGGGATGTCTGGGGCAAAAGCGTTACGGATGCTCAGTGGGCCATCAGAGATGATCTTGGAGATCAGGAAGTCAAAAGTATGGTATGTGGCCCTGCAGGTGAAAACCTGGTAGCCTTCGCCAATGTAATGACCGGTATAAAAAATGCCGGTGGCCGTACCGGGATGGGATGTGTCATGGGTTCCAAAAACCTGAAGGCAGTTGCTGCCAGGGGAACCATGGACATAGACATTGCGCATCCGGTAGAGGCTCTTGAGTTCAATAAAAAATTCATCGAACATATAACCAGCGCCAAGGTCAGCCAGACCCAGGGAACACTGGGGACCCCGTTTATCTGGGGTGCCACCAACTCCTGGGGCGGAATCCGGTGCAGAAACTTCCAGTACAATCAGTGTGAATATGCCGACGATATGGAGCCGGAACGCATTGATGAAATCTGTGAAGAAACAATGGGGCCATATCATATGACCGGCTGCTTCGCCTGCCAGGTCCACTGCCGAGCCCAGTACAAAATACCTTCCGGTCCCTATGCCGGCAAATATGAAGAAGGTCCTGAATATACTTCCCAGGGAGCATTCGGCGGTGAGACAGATACGCCGAGAGCACTGACAGTCCTTGTCGGCAATCACCTCGTTGATCAATACGGCATGGATAACCTGGATACAGGAAGCATAATCTCCTGGGCAATGGAACTCTATGAACTGGGAATTATAGACAAAAAGCAGACCGACGGTCTGGATTTGAGCTGGGGCAATGACGATGCTGTCATAGAAATGATCGACCGCATCTGCTATCGGAAAGGATGGCTTGGAGATACCCTTGCAAAGGGTGGCATTCAGGCATCCAAGATAATAGGCAAGAACTCCTTTGATTACCTGATTCAGGTAAAGGGAATGAGCAACCTCCATTCGGATGAGAGGGCAACCCCGGGACTTGCACTTAATATCGCCCTGTCTTCAAGAGGGTCTGACCACCTGAGAAGCCGTCCTGCTATTGATCTCTACCATCTGCCTGAAGATGTTCTCAGGAAGATTTACGGTAGCCCTGTTCCTTATGACGGACCTTTAAGCTCCGAGCATACGGAATACATTGGCAAACCCTGGCAGGTCTTCTGGCAGGAAAACTGCTACATGGCTGTTGACTGCCTGGGAATCTGTAAATACCACACAACATTCCTTGGGGCTACACTGCCCAATTTTGATGACTGGCCCAAGGTATTGTATTACAATACCGGAATTGAGATGACCCCTAAGGATATCTGGGATGTTGCTGAAAGATGCAATAACATGGAGAGACTCTTCAACCTGCGTGAAGGACTGAAGAGAGACGACCCTGAAAAGGGTGACGTGCTCAACCATCGTTACCATGATGAGCCTACAAGACGCGGTGCGCCGGAAGTTGTCGGAAGAGTAATAGAGAAAGACAAATTCCTCAAGATGCGTGCAGAAATTTATCAGCACAAGGGTTGGGATGAAAATGGAATACCAACACCCGAAACCCTTAAGAGACTCGGCATCGATAACGAGCCGTCCCACATGCTGTAATTCGAAATGAGAGGAGATAAAAATGTCTAAATTCTTACAGATAAACTATCAGAAGTGTACCGGATGCCGGCTCTGCGAACTTGTTTGTGCTGTGTTTCATGACGGGAAATCCAATCCCGCCAGAAGCCGCATCAAGGTTATGAAATGGGAATCCGAGGGTTTATATATTCCAATGTCCTGCAATCATTGTCAGGATGCACCCTGCATTAATGTCTGCCCGGTTAAGGCCATATATCGAGATGAAGAACTCGGGTCTGTCACAGTTGACTATGATGTCTGCATCGGCTGCCGAACCTGTGTAACAGTATGTCCATTCGGTGCAATGTCATTCAATACCATCGATACAAAAGTCTTCAAATGCGATTTTTGTGGTGGAGATCCCCAGTGCGTTCGGTTCTGCGATATGAAGGCTATAGAATATATAGATGCCACAGATATCAGCATAGATAAGAAGAGAGAGGCTGCGTCAAAACTGTCCAAGGCGACCAAAGAGGCGGCAACCCTTCTTGCTGAAATGTAAAAATTAAATAAACCCCCTGTTTTTCAGGGAATCCGTAAGTTGATGAAAAAAGGGTTCGGTATTTATCCGAACCCTTTTTTTGCCTATATTAAAGAAGACCTCTGCTTTAAGTAGACTTAAAGTCAATGACAATTTTTTACTGAATTAAGGTGTGATTGGCGTCAACTATTTTTACCAGCCAACGACAATTAAAATTCCCGGATTACCATTACCATAATAAATAGCTTCTTAGCAGGTGACATGCAGGGAGCCCACAGGGCGACCGGAGTGTCACCTGCTAAAGCCTTTTGTTTTAGATTCTATTGCTAAACATTGATCTTTGATATCCTTTTAAACCACAGCCTGTTTTTTGATCCTTCCCCATTACCCACCACCTATCACCTGTCCCGATCACCAGTCACCTTCACCTGTTATTCCGCAGCAGGAACTCGGCGCAAAGGCCGGATGCATATGCAGGGCATAGGTGCCGATCTGCACCTCAATCCCTCGATCCCGCATCTTTTGCATAACCTGGTTTCGGTTTTTGATATAAAAACAGGATGACTGGCAGGAGTACCTTCCCTCCAGTGTAGTCTCAGGAAAGACAAAACGGTCATAGTCAAGAGGGTTGCCGAAGATAGAAACAGGAATTATCGCCCTGGTGCGTCCGGTTACGGCCTTCTCAATCATATCGTAGTCAATCAGCATCGTATCCCTGCTGACGTCAACAATTACTATTCTTGCGCCGACAATCGATATCACATCCGCGTACCCGCACCCGACATACTCCCTGAATGCTTTCTCAAACTCTTCTGTAACCGGCCCTTCCGTCAAGTATCCGCTGTCAAGGACATCACACACCTTATCCTTAACTTCCTGGGTAATGTAGGGTTTTATGAGTGGAATCTTCATCACACCTTTCAGCTTTTAACTTTGACCTTTTACCTTTCTCCTGCTCTTCTCCACCTGCTCAATATGGGATCTCC
>JAFGMQ010000062.1 GCA_016927455.1 Deltaproteobacteria bacterium | reverse complement strand
GAATAGCCACCTTCAGGTGGCCCCAGAATCAAACCGCTTTGAGCGGTTCACATTATCAAGCCTCCGGCTTTGCCGGAGGTCATGACTCCGGGGAATTCTTGTCAAGAAAAACCGCCTGAATATTCTCTGCCTTATTCCTGTTTTTTGACTCAGCACTAAAAAGAAGAAGGGGAAGATAAGGTAATTCATTCCTTATTTTTTTCAGGAGTTTAAACCCTCCGGCGTTATCAATTTTACCATTCTTCGGGATTCTGGTGTCAGATATGATGCCGATCAGAAAATCCCGAAATCTGTCGTACAACTGCAGGCCCTGTTCATAGGTTTCAGCCAGGAGAATCTTAGGCCTTGCGCGCATTTTTAGAAGACGGTGTTCTTCATTCAGGCCGACCTGCAGCACCGCCTGTGTCTGCTTGACGATTTCCCTGTAGATAAGAGGCAGAAAATATGAATAGTAGACAGGTGAGTCCTCCACCAGTATCAGTACACGCACCTGGGCCTGTTTTGTGTCAGGTTCAACATTAAGATGGTCTTCAGCATTCTTGACAAGGGCAAGAAGCAGATCGGAGTTCCCGGACCATACGAAGATTTTGTCAATTCCGCTGCAGTCTTTGTTTTCAGGAAGAGGGTAGATTCCTCTGATGCTGTGGGTCAGGAGAAATACGGGTAAGTTCGGCCTCATATTTTTTATTTCTATGCCCAGAGAAAAACCATCCATATTATCCAGGTGGGGCATGGTAATAACCATGTCGAATTCTTTTTCGCCCAGAAGTTTCAGTGCCTCATGGGCCGAAGATGTTCTTGTTACTCTGGGGGGAAGGCTCAGGTTTAACCCGCTGTATTCGTTTACAATCCTGGATGCAAGGCTTCCGTCTTCCTCGAGGATGAAGGCATCGTAGGGGCTGGAGACAAGAAGTATTTCCCTCACCTTGATTTTCATGAGTTCATGAAATGCCTTGAAGTGAGAATAAAACTCACCTGGAAGACTGCTGTTTTCCATAACAATCACTTTTGTTCTCCCTGGTCCAGCAACAAGGCATCACTTATCGACAGACAAGCTCAGGTCTGAAAGCTCAGGTCTGGCTTTTTTTGGTTCCTTAGACGTTGATGGATCAGGGAATACGTTTTCAAGTTTATATTTCCTATGAATCTATTATACTAAGGGCCTCTTCTCTGTATGCATCCATAACATAAGGAATACCAGTAACTTTTGCACATTCTTCAGTAAGAGAAAAGATGTCATTTCTGCTGATGTGTTTTACTTCCCAGTTTCTTGACCCTGCCATTATCTGCTGGAGACCTACCTTTATCTTGTCGGTTGCGCTGAAGATTCCCACAGCGCCTAATGGAAGGTCATCAACTTCAGCTCCATACTTTTCTTTCAGCACCTCATAGTTCATGAAGATTTCCTCTTTGGTGGAGCCGAATCTCGATACCGTAGCAGGAAGCCCGCCGCTTTCTCCACGCAGCCATTTTTCTGTGTTTTTCCCAACCATGCCCGGGATCATCAGAGCACGTCCCATACATACGGCTTTGCAGTATGGGGACCCAAGGGCCAATGCCTTAAAGACATGGTCTTCAGAGGAAAAGCCTCCTGCAAAAGCCATATCAGGCACAAATTTCCCTTTTTTTGTTAAACGCTCACACAATTCATAGGCCATTGAATGCAGGTAGATTGAAGGAATACCCCATTCGTTCATCATTCTCCATGGACTCATGCCTGTACCGCCGGGTGCCCCGTCCACGGTCAGAAGGTCTATGCCTGCGTCGCTGGACCAGCGTATGGCCATGGCAAGTTCTCTCATGGGATATGCTCCTGTTTTGAGCGTTACACGCTTTGCGCCGAGTTTTCGAATCCGTTCCACCTCACTCATAAAAACTTCCTGGTCGATAAATCCAAGACGGGAATGACGCTCAAAATGCTTAAGAGGACCAGCCTTGAAGGATGCCTGAAATGCAGGGTCTTCAGGGTCGGGAGTCACTATGTAACCCCGTCTTTTAAGTTCAATTGCCCTTTCAATGGAATTAACCTTAATTTCACCCCCAATGCATTTTGCACCCTGTCCCCATTTCAGCTCAATAGTTTCAACATCAAGATTTTCAATTACATATTCAGCAACGCCGTTCCGGGTGTCTTCAACATTCATCTGGACAATTATGTCTCCGTAACCTTCGTGATATCTTCTGTATTCTTTTATGCGCCGGTCCATCTCCGGAGACTTTTTTATCAGGCCTTTGCTGTTATATTCAAGTTCAGGGTCTATTCCGCAAACATTTTCTCCACAGACAAGACTGATGCCGCTGATAGCCGCTCCAATAGCGAAATGGTTCCAGTTCTTGCGGGCGATATCGGTACTGCCGAGGGCGCCGGTAAATATTGGCACCTTCATCCTGACTTTTTCATTAACGCCATAGGACGTTTCTGTACTTACGCTTGGAAAAGTAGCTTTGTCCGGGTCTGCTTCTACGCCTTTTGCACCCATTGCATATCCCATTATATTCAGGTGGGAATAATCTATCGGGTAGTCTTTATCAGCTCCGGCCGTGACGCTTCCGAAAGGTTCAGGGTAAAGCAGTTCCCTGCCACGGAATGTGGCTCTGAACATGTCACAGTTTCCTTTGCAGCCGTCAATACATCTGCTGCATATTCCGGATTGAGGTGCTATATCGCGTGAGCGATTTTTAGTTTCAAGGGCTTCATTGGCGTTTGGTCTTTGCAAGTTCATAATTCCTCCTGTTTAATAAAATAAAGCTATTAAAAGTCCTGCTTTCTTTCTGCATTTTGTCCTGCTGCAATTTATTGCAGGGAAAGCGTTAAAAGACTTGAGACAGGACCCGGCGCCGCGAATAAAAAAGGGCGCCTCCCCTCTCAGGAAAAAGACACCCTTGTCTATTCACTTATGCATGACCGCACACCTTTGTGCGATTCTTATTATTTTCAGCTTGTTTAAATAAGTATTGATCAGTTGTCAAGATAAAAACAGCAAAAAACATAAAAATTGAATGCCGGCAATGCACAAAATTATAAAAGAGCCTTGAAAACTATTTTATTGCATGAGGTATGCTGGAATAATATCCCAGTTCCTCTGACAGAAGTATGGCCTCTGCAACGTCACGCATGGATTTTCTGGAATCCATGCTTCTTTTCTGGAGCCACCGATAAGCCTCGTCAGCCTTCATGCTGCGCTGGTGCATGAGGATTTCTTTGGCTCGTTCAACGACCTTTCGGGTTTCCAGCTCTTCCTGGATAACTTTTGTTTTTACAATGAGTTCCGTATTGAGTATTGCAATTGCCGCCTGGTTAGCAACAGCTTTTATCAAATTGACTTCTGTTTCAGAAAAATCATGAAGAACGGCTGTGAAACAGTTTAATACTCCGATTACTTTTTCATCTTTTACCTGAAGTGGAACGCTGACCATTGATATAAGGCCAAGCTTCCTGGCCATTTCCTTTTCTTTGAACAGCGGTTCTTTCAGCACATCCTTAACAATGAGTGGTTTTTTATTTGAGGTTACAAACCCGACAATGCCTTCATTCATATTCAAAGATCGGTCTTTAACGTAGGCCTGGTCAATAGCCTGTGTAGCTTGAAGTCTTATAACCGGTGGTTTTTGACTTTCATCTACAAGCCACAGGGAGCAGATTTCAACTCCCGTCACCTTGGCGGTCACCATTACAATAAGCTTCAGAATATCTTCCAGGTAAAGGTCTGAGGTTATAGCACGGCCGATGTCAGTTATTGCCTTAATATACTTATCATAAGTCTCAGGTACGGCTTTTTCCATAGATAGACAACTCCAGGTTATCTGGACGTTAATTAAATAACCTTAAAATCCATATCAGGCAGCACAGAATCCAAAAGGTGCAGATGCACAGAGTAAGAATTAATATATAATGGTCCTTGGGGCTTAGCCGGAAAACAGAAAAATCCTTGGCAGTTTATCAGGAGATCGAAACAGATTCTGTGGCTTTGTGTCTTTATACCCTTGACCGTGCAACCCTCAATGTTTAAGAATAATATTGATTTAACCATTTAAAAGCAATAAAAATAATAAATGATTCAAGACACGTCTAATCAAAATAGTTGGAGGTTAACACCGGATGTCGACTCTGAGAATTGGAATGGCCCAGATAAATACAACCGTGGGAGATCTGAAAGGCAATACAAAAAAGATACTGGCCTACATTGACAAGGCCAGGGGCCTTGAGGCCGATCTGATAACCTTTCCTGAAATGGCAATTACAGGTTATCCCGCAGAGGATCTCTTGCTCATGCCCCAGTTTATTGATGCAAATTTAGAATGCCTTGAAGAGATAATCAAGTCCTGTTACGGGATTACCGCCATAGTTGGTTTTGTTGACAGGAAGGACGATATCTACAATGCTGCAGCAATAATCCATGACGGAGAACTGGCAGGTGTTTATCACAAGATGTACCTGCCTAATTATGGAGTGTTTGATGAGCAAAGGTATTTCCGGGAAGGAAATGAAATCAGCGTATTTCGTCTTGGAGAAACAATGATCGGAGTTAGTATATGCGAAGATATCTGGTATCCGGGTGATCCGACCGTTACCCAGATCCTTTTCGGAGACGCCAGGCTGATCGTTAACATATCCTGTTCTCCTTACCATGCGGAAAAGGGAAGCGGCAGGAAGAGGATGCTGGCAACAAGAGCTACGGACAATATAGCAATTGTGGCTTTTAACAACCTTGTGGGGGGGCAGGATGAATTGATATTTGACGGCGGAAGCATGATTCTGGATCAAAAAGGGGATTTGATCTCCCAGGGAAAACAGTTTGAAGAGGATCTTATTCTTGCGGACTTAAATCTGGATGAAGTGTTCCGACAAAGAATTTGTGATACCAGGCTTAGAAAAGAATATTCCTTAAGATCTTTCAGGGAGGATCGAATAAACAGGATAGAGTTAAAGAAACTTGATCGTAAAAACAAACCACCCCTGCCAGAGAGAGTTGTCGGGATTTTTTCCCGGGCAGAAGAAATCTATTCAGCACTTGTCTTAGGTGTTTCGGATTATGTGAAAAAGAACGGTTTTCAAAAGGTTGTAATAGGTTTCAGCGGAGGCATTGATTCTTCTCTTGTTGCCGCTATAGCTGTCGATGCACTTGGAAGCAGGAATGTTACAGGAATCGCAATGCCTTCAGCCTACACCTCAAAGGAAAGCCAGGAAGATGCCGAGGTTCTTGCTTCTAATCTCGATATCAGGCTTATTACAATTCCCATTGCCGAGGCTGTCGAAAACTATGAAAAGATGCTCGCTTCGGCATTCAAAGGGTTTTCCAAGGATGTAACCGAAGAAAATCTCCAGGCCAGAATAAGGGGAAATATTATTATGGCCCTTTCAAATAAATTCGGCTGGCTTGTTCTTACAACCGGAAACAAGAGTGAGACCAGTGTAGGATATTGTACCCTGTATGGTGACATGGCAGGCGGATTTGGTGTTATTAAGGATGTGCCCAAAACTCTGGTTTACGAACTCTGTGAGTTCCGCAACAACAGGGAAGGAAAGGAGATTATCCCACAGAGGGTCCTTATCAAAGCTCCTTCAGCCGAGTTGAGGCCTGATCAGAAAGATACTGATTCTCTGCCTCCTTATTCGGTACTGGATCCGATACTCAAGGCCTATGTCGAGGACAACAAAAGCATAGAGGAGATCGTTAAGATGGGGTTTGATCAAAAGACCGTGAGGGAGATTACCAACATGGTTGATGCAAATGAATATAAGCGAAGGCAGTCTCCTCCAGGGATAAAGATCACATCCAGGGCGCTGGGAAAGGACAGGAGACTCCCAATTTCAAACAGGTATCGAATGGGGTTGAATTGATAGTCCGGCTCTTTCAATTTACCTTCTTATTGAGGTTTGAAGTGTTGACTCAGTAAGCCGGTAAAGCGGGCATTTCGTGCGGCAGGTGATAACCTGATAGTAAACGAGCTCAGGCTACATCATCTGATACAGTTCCCTTATCCTGTCTCTGGTCATTATGCTTTGCCAATCAGCCCCCAGGGCGTTTTCCCAGAGGGGTTCAAGCATAAGTGCAACATTGATCATCTTTTCCATCTTGTCATCATCAATGTCTTTTGCTATATCTCGTGGGAGCTTAATCCCTTGTTTTTTCATCATAAAGCGGAATTCCCGGACTCCTGCGGGGTAGTATTGTTCAAGCTGGTTGAATGCTATGCAATTACCGATTCCGTGATGAAGCTTAAGGGCATAGGAAAGGCCGTAAGAAAGGGCATGGCATATTCCTACCTGTGAATAAGCTATGCTCATCCCGCCAAAATAAGATGCCATCATCAGTTTTTCATCGGTATCGGTGCCATCTTCTAAAAAGACCTCCCTGCAGAGATCAAGGGCTTTTTCTCCATAGGCCCTGCTGAATGCGTTAAGGTAAGTCCCTGACAGGGATTCTATGCAATGAATATAACAATCCATTCCTGTATGGAATCGCTGATGAGAAGGAGCACCTGAGAGCAGGTCAGGGTCAAGAACAATCTGGTCAAATACTGTAAAATCCGAATTGATTCCAAGTTTTTTTTCAGGGCTTATGAGAATCGCAGTTCGCGATGCTTCAGCCCCTGTCCCTGAAAGGGTCGGGATGCCGACATGGTAGACTGCCGGATTCTTTATCAGGTCCCATCCCTGATATTCTTTTGAAGATCCGGGGTTAGTGAGCATAAGGGAGACTGCTTTAGCTATATCCATAGTGCTGCCTCCCCCTATGCCTATAATGCCTTCCGGCAAGTGATCCGAAAAGGCCCTTATTTTGTCGGTCAGGGCATCAATATACGTTGTTTCGGGTTCATTATCAACATTTACATATGAAAGCAGGTCATGGCTTCTTACCGGAAGCCTGTCGCTTAGCTTTCCACCGGAGAATACGTCATCCACCAGGAATACTATAAACGAATTACTATTTTTTCGTTTCTGTGCAAGTATTTCATCAAGACGCTCAAAACATCCCCTGCCAAAAGAAATATGTGATACAGTTTTAAAGTTCCTTAATATCATATTTCCCTTCTTTCTGTATGTTCTTCAAGGTAAAATGACGAATACTGATTCTTTTGATTAATGCGTTCAACCGTTTAATACTGATAATATTTTTTCGATGCGTTCATTGATTGCTTTCTCTGTCCATGAAAGTTTAATCTGCATTGAGATAACCCTGCTCATAATGCCATCTGATTGCGGAAGGGATAGGTTTGCATAGTCAGGCAATTCCTTCAGCATGCTGACAGAAAGCTTTGAAGCTGATTTAAGATTCCTGATATGATTCCATTTCCTTATGTAATGCCAGTTATTATCATACCAGTAGAAGCAGGAGTCCACCCCTGCCTTTGTCAAAGAAGCGGCAGTCTCTCTGGCGCTTTTTTCATCCGGCATGAAGAATGAGAGGAAAGTGGCAGAGTCTCCTTCTTCATCAGGAACCTTTCGGAAGGTTATGTTCGCAGATTTTTCCATGGCCTTTTTAATAGCTGATTTGTTCTTCCGTTGTGTTTTAAGGATATATTCGAGTTTTCTCAGTTGAGCCAGACCCACCGCCGCATTCAACTCGCTGATTCTGAAATTTGAACCGATAATGGCATGGCCTTCAAGCCCCCTGTCATTACCCACATGATCATGGCCATGGTCGGCATAGGAATCGGCTGTTTTATAAAGTTCGTGCAAATCTGTTACAATTGCGCCGCCTTCACCGCAAGTGATTGTCTTTACCGGATCAAAAGAAAAACAGCCTGTCTGTCCAAAAGTTCCCAGGTATTTACCTTTGAAAGTTGCACCCAGTGCCTGACATGCATCTTCTATAAGAATGAGCCCCCTCTTGTCGCAAAGGTATTTTAATTTATCTATATGAGCCATTGCTCCGCACATGTGAACAGGCAATACGGCCTTTGTGCGGGGAGTAATTGCCTCTTCAACAGCTTCCGGGTCAAGGCATAGTGTCTTATCAATTTCGCAAAATACGGGTATTGCACCTATATTCAATACTGCCTCGATTGTTGCAACAAAAGTGAAAGGAGGAACAATAACCTCATCCCCGGCTCCAATACCGCATGAGAACAGGGCTGTATAAAGGGCTGCGGTGCCGCTTGAACAAAGGTGACAATAACCGGCGCCAATCAGTTCAGCCAATTCCTTTTCAAAGGTTTTTGCCTTCCAGTTACCCTTCCGTGCCTGATCAAAACCGTAGCGGAAAAGGACTCCTGTATCAAGGACATCCTGTACCTCTTTTTTTTCTTCTTCGCCAAATATTTCAAAGCCCGGCATAAAAACTCCTTAATGAAAATGGTTAAAAAATAACAGGAAGCACATTTTTTCAAGCCTGCGTCGTGTCTATTAAAGGAAGATATTGAGAGTCCTTAATTTGGGTTCCTGAACTCTTTACAATTGTATTTCATGTCAGAAAAACAGACAGGTTCTTCAGACGTCTGGCTTTATCTGTAATGCCTTGGGTTTATATCATATTTTTTTACCTTGTATCCAAAAACCCTTTCAGTTGTCTTGAGTGCCAGGGCTGCCTGCCTTACATTTCCTCTGCTGCTTTTCAATGCGTCAATTAAAATATCCTTTTCAAATCTTTCCACGGCTTCAACAAAAGACTGGGACTGCTGAGTGCCGGTATCCTTTGCTGTCTGAAGGGTGGGGGGTAAATGGTAACTGTGAATTACCTGGTCATTGCAAAGAAGAACCGCCCTTTCCATACAGTTTTCAAGTTCCCTCACATTTCCGGGCCAGTGATACTGAGTCAGTGCGTCAATTGCAGGAGTAGAAATTCTTTTTATGCCCTTATTATATTCCCTTGAATATTTTTCAAGAAAATAGTCTGCCAATAAAAGCATATCTGCTTCTCTTTCTCTCAAAGGCGGAAGATATATGGGGTATACATTAAGACGATAAAAGAGGTCCTCGCGAAAAGTACCCATATCAACCGCCCTGGCAAGGTCCTTGTTTGAAGCAGCAATCAGGCGGATATTGATTTTAATGGTTACCGTTCCCCCCAATCTCTCAAGCTCTCTCTCCTGAAGCACTCTGAGCAGTTTTCCCTGGCTTTCCAGTGCAAGGGAGCCGATTTCATCCAGGAAAACTGTGCCTCCGTTTGCCAGTTCAAACCTGCCTGCCTTTTGGCGGTTTGCGCCGGTAAAGGCCCCTTTTTCATAGCCGAACAATTCAGCCTCAACCAGATTGGCCGGGACTGCCGCACAATTAATCTTTATAAATGGTTGCTTCGAACGAAGGCTGTTGAAATGAATGGCATTGGCCACAAGTTCCTTGCCTGTTCCGCTTTCTCCCAGAAGGAGGACATTTGCATTGCTCTTGGCCACCTGCGTTATAAGGTAAAACACCTCCTGCATTTTGCGGCTGTTGCCAATAATATTACTGAAGCTGTATTTCTTGTCGAGGGTTTTTTTGAGCCGGATATTTTCCTGCCTGAGTTTTTCGGTTTCCCTGTTCAGTTTTTCCAGCAGTGATACTTTCTTGGCAATCAGGCTGCTGATTACTGTTAACAGCCTCACATCCTCATCCAGAGGATTGTTACTGTCAAAGACCCTGTCAATACTAAGGGTGCCGATTACCCTCTGTCCTTCCTTTATGGGTACGCATATAAAAGAAATCTTTGATTTATCAACCTGTTTCCTTGCCCCTGTCTTATCAAGAAAGAGAGGTTCGGCATCGATATGAGGAACAGCCATGGGGCGCCCTGACTCAATAACACGCCCTGTGACGCCTTCACCAAATTTGTATCGTCCCCTTGTTTTCTCTTTCTGCGAAATTCCATGGGCAAGCTCTATCTGGGTTTCCGATGCATCAGGATTCAGGAGGGTTATTGACCCTCTTTTCATGCCGAGGAGTTCCGACAGCATATCAAGCACCTTATAAAGAGATTTTCTCAAGTCAAGGGTGGAATGAATAGCCTTGGTTATTTCGTATAGGCATGCGATTCTGTCAGGTCCGGATGTATTTGCTTTTGCAGGCATGGCGTTCCTTTGATTTTTCTATGATTTCACTTTAAAGGTTTTGTGGACAATTCAGCAGTCTCGCTTCCTTTAGAAAAGCCTAAAGAGGATTTTTATTGCCGATGCCCGGATCTGAATATGACTTTGGGTTTTTGATATCCTTTTGTCCAATTAAGGGTTATAGTGCTTCGAAAAAGCTCTGTGCCTTATTCACATTGATAACAGAAAAAGGCTTGCAATGTTCATTTTTTTATAAGCTGCTTATAATTCTGAAAAACATCAGGCTGAGAATATCGGAAGCCGTTCACGTATTTACATTTTTGTCGTGAATATATATATATTACTACAATATTGTAAATTAAAATTTCCCTTTGTTTGAGCGTTATGCTGTAACTAACTGAATGTACAGTATAATAAACTCATGCGATAATATGGCATCATAATTGCTTTTAATGAGATCAGTGATTGCACTTAATAAAAACATTTGCTTTTGGAGGAATTGATATGAAATGCCAGACTATTGATGATGTAAAAAAGATTGTTAATGATAAAAAGATCAGCTTTATACAGTTCTGGTTTACCGATGTCCTGGGCTATCTTAAGAGTTTCGCTATAACTCCATCGGAACTGGAGGAGGGGTTGACTGAGGGAATGGGTTTTGATGGTTCTTCAATTGAAGGATTTGCAAGGATCCATGAAAGCGACATGATAGCCAAGCCGGACCCTTCCACGTTTGAAATGGTTCCGTGGAGAAATGACGATCGCCCTGTGGGAAGGATGTTCTGTGACATTCTTAATCCGGATGGCACTCCTTATGAGGGAGACCCTCGTTATGTACTCAAGCGCCTTCTGAAAAAAATTGCAGAAAAAGGCTATACCTTTTATGTGGGGCCTGAACTTGAATATTTCTATTTCAAAAATTCAAAAAGCACTGAAGTCCTCGATATGGCGGGCTATTTTGATTCAAGGTCAATAGATATGGGGGTGCCGCTCAGGAGAGAGACAATATTCGCCCTGCAGGATATGGGTATCCAGGTTGAATACAGCCATCATGAAGTAGCGCCCAGCCAGCATGAAATTGACCTTCGCTATGATGAAGGACTCAGGATGGCGGACAAGACAATGTCCTACCGTCTGGTCGTAAAGGAAATTGCGCGGCAGAACGGTGTTTATGCCACTTTTATGCCCAAGCCTATTTTCGGACAGAATGGCAGCGGAATGCATGTCCACCAGTCACTTTTCAAAGGTGAAAGAAATGCCTTTTATGACCCTGATGACAAGTTCCAGTTATCGGAACTGGCAAGGCACTACATAGCCGGCTTAATGCGTCATGCACCGGAGATTACATCTGTTACCAACCAGTGGGTGAATTCTTACAAACGCCTGGTTCCGGGTTATGAGGCCCCTGTATATGTATCATGGGCGAGGAGAAACCGCTCTGCCATGATCAGGGTGCCTATGTATAAGCCCGGGAAGGAAAAGGCTACCAGGGTTGAGTTTCGCTCTCCTGATCCTGCCTGCAATCCGTATCTTGCATTTGCGGTTATGCTGGGGGCGGGACTTGAAGGTATAGAAAAAAAATACGATTTGCCCGAGCCGGTTGAAGAAGATATTTATGAAATGAATTCCTCTCAGAGAGAGGCACACGGAATCAGGGATTTGCCCGGCAATCTATATGCCGCGATCCTTGAGACAGAGAAAAGTGAACTGGTAAGAAAGGTATTGGGAGATCATGTGTTCAACAAGTTTATTGAAAACAAGAAGATTGAGTGGGATAAATACAGGGTTCATGTAAGCCAGTTTGAGATTAATAAATATCTGCCTGTTTTGTGATCATGGTTGTTTATAAGCTGAATAGCTGACCGGCATATGTCTGTCAGCTATTCGATAAACAGGTTAATACATCTTTAATTTTACCAGTCAGTCGCTAAAAACGAGGGGGAATAAAATAATAATGGAAGACAAGGCAACAAACATTGTAGGGCAGAACCTCTTTGGCTTTCAGGCGGCCCTTCAGGAGGCCGGCTCAAGCCTGGAGGAACATCTTGATAAATATTATTTAAACAACTGGATGGGAGAAACGCTTTATAACGCCATGGCGATAAGGACAACCTTTGTCAATGCCATGCATCAGTTTCTGGCGGATGAAGGGTTATTTAACCTCGAACGGGTTCAGATGAGCCCTATGACTGACCCTCTGGCACACGATGTGGAGCATGTGCCGAATATTCATTACAAGGGACAGCTTTATGTTACTACCCACAGCATGATCTACTCAAAGTTCATGGCATGTTTTAATCCCAGGATAAAGGGCGTATTTGTGGATTCACCCAACATAAGGCTTGAGATCGAAAGCCCTGACAGGGTCCAGAGAGGGAAATATCTTATTGATTTCAGCCAGATGGACATTGAGGTCAGAAGGAACAGGGGAATTGGGCTTGAAGAATACCTGAATGAACCGGACAGAGTAAGGAAGGTTCTTAAAGAGGATATGGAAAAGGGCATGGACCTTTTTGAGCGTCTCATCATTCATTCAATGTCCCGTATTCTCGAAAAGAATGAGAAAGAATTAAATGCCCTCGGCGTGACCATTGAACTGCCTGAACGGCCTTTCCCCCGCTTTCTGTGTGACAGGGCAAAAGAAAAATATGGCCGGGATTATGAAATAAAATCAGGAGAAGAAACTGATAAGCAGTTTTTCTGGATCACAGGGATATTGAGAGAGAATTATGATCTTATATATCCTTATCTGAAGTCTGATGGAAAGGTATCCATTCCTGAGATCACTTCTGAAACGATATATAATTATGACCTGTGCGTAAAGAGTATTGTCAGGGATAGCGGACAACATACCCCTGCACTTGAGATTTTGTCCGGTGCCGTCAGGGAATGGATTCATGATGCTATAGTGGAGAGGTTGATTGACAACAGGATTATTCCCTGCAAACCGGTTTTCAGTGACGGCAATATCACAAATATTAATGAAATCGGAGGCTACGGTCCTTTTCTTATGATGACCGCTAAGAAAGACAGCCAGTCAAGGTCTTTGTTTCCCGAGACTTATGGGGGCGGCATAGGTGTTGAGAGGACCCTTTATGCTATTCTGCGGGGACCGGTGCTTGACAAAATCGACAATATTACCTGTTTCGGCAAAAATCCTGACAGTCATCAACTCTATTTGTTCTAAATGAGAAATTCCGAAAAAAGGGGATAGGAAGGTTAAGACCTGTGAATGGCCTGTATGATCCAAAATACGAGCATGACGCTTGCGGGGTCGGATTTGTAGTTAACACTGACGGAACCAGAAGCCATGCGATTATAGAGAAGGGAATTGAAGTCCTTAAAAACCTGGAACACCGAGGTGCGATAGGCGCTGATATGAATACAGGTGACGGGGCCGGTATCCTGTTTCAGATCCCTGATGCTTTTTTCAGGCGCGAAGGCGAGAT
>JAFGMQ010000061.1 GCA_016927455.1 Deltaproteobacteria bacterium | reverse complement strand
CTGAACAAAGGCTCAAGTTTCTGCCGGAAATGCCGATATGGATATTAAAGCTTTTAAATAAATTCACAGGCAGAAAAACACTGAAAAACAAAATTTACTTTATTTGGGCAGGCAGAATTTCCAGCGATGGATCTTTGGATGGGAGAGTCCTGTTTTGATTGGAAGCATTATTTTCTAATCAACATAATAATAATGGACTATTTTGCCCCAGGGGGCGGGGACTTGTCCGCCTTTTAACAGCCTTCGGCTGGCTGGCGGATCAAATCAATCTCATCTCTGAAGCGCCTGCATTTTATTTACAATACCACCTTTTCCAGCAATGAAAAAGGAGATATCTCATGAATAACATCAAATGCAGGCTGAGCGAATGCCTGAATGTGGCAAGAAACAGCCTGAATGAAATCGAAATTGAAGATATTGAATTTGCATCGTTTGCACAACAGAATATAAACAAAACAGTCTCTCAAATGCTTTCCTTAAATAATTCCCCGCCTCCAGAACACAGCATGTATCACATTGATTGCATTCCCTGCAAAAGTTACTGGGTGGAAAACACGCAGGACCTCATTTTGTATATGGCCTTGGGAACTCAATCGAGAACAATAATAGTGCCTAAAAACGGCTGGATGATCCGCAATGACATCATTATCAATTAGCTGAGAATCACCACCGGAAATTCCAGAGCCCCGCCTTTTTTAGAACCCCTACCCTTTTCTTCCCTGTTATCCTTCACCTGTATTTCTTTAAGTCATCCGGAAACTTCCGTCATTTATGAAATCATGAAATACCGTGGATATACCAGCATAACTACTGAAGCTTTTTAAACAGGATGCCTCTTTTTTATTGATTGATATTTTTTGTGCAGTTTGTTAAAAAAATCCAATTGATATATCCAGTTAACTGATGCGGGTAAATGGAAATGCCTGCCAAGGCCGGGAAATAATTTAACACAGGTCCAAACAAATAATTTATGACTTCAACAAATTACAGCAAAACTGCCGGCAATACAAAAAAATGGATTCTTGTCGCGGCTGCCCGTCCGAATTTCATGAAAATTGCCCCGCTGATGAGAGCCATCACCGCACACAATCTCGACAAGGGCAACACAATAAAGCCTTTTCTGGTTCACACCGGCCAGCACTATGACGACAACATGTCAGATGCCTTCTTCCGGGACCTGCAAATCCCCACCCCCGACGTTCACCTCGGCATCGGTTCCGGTACCCATGCACAGCAGACAGGGAATGTAATGATAGCCTTCGAAAAGGTTCTCCTGTCCGAAAAACCGGACATAGTCATAGTAGTGGGAGACGTCAATTCCACGCTGGCCTGCACCCTTACCGCGGTGAAACTTCATGTCCCTGTCGCCCATGTTGAAGCGGGACTGCGAAGTTTCGACCGCAGGATGCCGGAGGAGATAAACCGTATGCTGACTGATGCGGTCTCTGATTATCTCTTCACTCCATCTCCGGACGGCGATATTAACCTCCTGAGGGAAGGCGTGGCAAAAGAGAAGATATTTCTTGTCGGGGATATTATGGTTGACAGCCTCCTTTTCAATCTGGATAAGGCAAAAAAGACGGATATCCTTAAACGCCTCAGTCTCCGGAGTACTGGTGAGGCAGGCGGCAACAACAGCATTCTCCCATATTCCCTGCTCACCCTGCACAGGCCGTCCAATGTGGACAATCCGCATATCTTCAGGCGAATACTGGAAGGACTCCGGCAGGTGGCACTAAGGCTTCCGGTAATTTTTCCGGTTCACCCCCGCACACGCAAACAGATTGCTGAATTCGGCATGGAGGAGGCATTTGTATTTCACCATTCCCCTGATATAGGCCCTGAAACATGGATGGAAGCCATAAAGAATAAAGGCAGAATCCACTGCTTCGAACCACTGGGATATCTCGATTTCCTGAACCTTATGGCAAATTCCACTATGGTTTTTACCGATTCCGGCGGCATACAGGAGGAAACTACGGTGCTCAATATCCCCTGCATCACGCTTCGTGATACCACAGAGCGTCCCGTCACCCTTGCAGACGGAACAAATGTTATCGTTGGTGATGACCCGGAAAAGATCGTCATGGAAGCGGGCACTGTCCTTGACGGAAAGGCAAAAAAGGCACGGCCCATTGAGATATGGGACGGACGGACTGCTGAACGTATTGTAAAAATTCTGTCTGAGGGTAATTATAAATAGCCGCAGATAAACACAGATGATTTATCCTGTCATTTCGAACGAATGTGAGAAATCTTAACAATATTCAAGACCCGGCACCTTTGTTTTCGTTTAAAAAAAGCATTGATTTCCCGCAAGCAGATTTGTACAATTGAATTGTACAGAAGAGAGGGGTGGCAAAAAATATGGAAAAAGTATGTGTAAGTACCTTGAGAGAAAATCTGTCATTATACCTTAAAAAGGTTCAAAAGGGGCAGGTTATTTCAATTACTTCACGCGGTCATGAAATGGCGAAACTTGTCCCTGCGGAAGACAGCAGGGATAATTCAAGGGAAGTTTTGAGAGAACTGGGCAAAAATGCCTTTATCGGTGATATCATATCACCAGTTCATGAAGAATGGGAAGCTATGAAATGATTATTGTGGATACCCACATAATAATTTGGAATGCTTTAAAGCCGGAGATACTTTCCGGAAAAGCTGAAAAAGCTATTTCGGCAGCAAATGATTCGGATGGAATAATATTTTGCGAAATATCGCTATGGGAAATAGCAATGATGATGAACAAAGGAAGACTCCGTATAGATATTGAATACACAGAATTTATAAAGCTGATATTAGAATCCAACAAATACGTTTTCCGGGGTATTACGCCTGAAATAGCATGGCTTTCCACGGGCTTGTTGTCGGATAACATCAAGGATCCTGCTGACCGAATCATCGCTGCAACTTCAATTATCGAAAAAGCCGCCCTGATTACTGCTGACAATGAATTAAGAAAGTCCAAAAAAGTTGCTACGATCTGGTAAAAGGAAATTAAGCTTCTAATGGATAATCCCTGCACTATGTCCTTTTTCTTTGTTCTCTGACCTCTGTCCTTAGAAGAAGGAAGAATTATTTAAAGGAAACAACAAGCAACTGCTCGAGTTTTTAGATGATCACAAAATTGCGGTCGAACCGCTTGATGTTGATTCCACCGTTTCCGCAGCAAAAGCATGGATGAGATATCTGAAACGAAAGACTAAGGAGAAGTGTCCTCAGTGTGGTACGAAATTGGATATTAAAGAGCATTTCTTGTCTGATTTTTATATTGGCGGTTTTGCTTCGGTAAAGTGCAGCGCCATTCTTACCAAAAACAGAGGTATATATGTCAGGTACTTTCCTACCTTGGCCGGTTATGAGGATTGTCTTAAAGTATCGTCCGCCTGATTTCTTATTTACTCAGGTCTCAGTCCTGTTCACTTGCCTTTTCCTATGGAACTCAAAAGGCGAAACTATCTGCAGGGCTGTTGAAAGACAAGGAAAATGATCAATCTCTCCTCAGGCGGATGCATCTTTACGCTCTGCCGTCCGTGCAGGCGAAAACACTATACTTTTCACTGTATATCCGCCAAAATTAGTATTGACTGATATTAACAATACCTGTAGGAACACTCTAAAGAGACTGAGGGATTTATGTATTGAAGAATTGAGGGACGGAGAGCCCTTCGGTTATAAGGAAATACATAAAAGACGAGCAGTAAATTTGAGGATTCATTATGCAACCTGTGGACATCATAATAAAGAACGGCACTATTCTGACAATGGCCGGTCAGGCCGGAATCATGGAGGATTCTTCTATCTGTATCCAGGGGGATACAATTTCATACATTGGAAAGAACCCGGACAGACCGGACTCTGCAACGAAGATAATCGATGCCAAGGGCGGATTGATAATGCCCGGCCTTATTAACGGCCATACACATGCCGCAATGAGCCTTTTCAGGGGCCTTGCAGACGATCTTCCCCTAATGACGTGGCTGAACAAATATATCTTCCCTGTAGAGGCCAGAATGGATGCGGATTTTGTATATACAGGGACACTGCTTGCCTGTGCAGAAATGATAATGTCCGGTACAACCACATTCTGCGATATGTATCTTTTCGAGGATGAAGTCGCTGAGGCCGCTTTCAGGGCTGGCATGAGATGCCTTGCAGGTGAAGTTCTGTACGATTTTCCTTCTCCCAGCTACGGGCCTCTTGAAAAAGGCTTTGAGTATACTGAAAACCTGATCAGGAAATGGCGCAGCAATCCCCTCATATCCATTGCAGTGGAGCCCCATTCTCTTTTTACCTGCAGTCCTCAGCTCCTTATAGAAGCAAATGAAATGGCACTGAAATACAAGGTGCCGCTGATCATACATGTGGCCGAGACATTGAGTGAAATCGCAGAAGTGAAGGAAAAATACGGCAGAAGGCCATTTGAGCACCTCGAGGCCCTGGGCATCCTGGGACCTCATCTGATAGCTGATCATTGTGTCCACCTTGACGATATGGAGATAGAAAGAATAGCCGGAAACAATGTAAAGACCATTGACAACCCCGAAAGCAATATGAAGCTTGCATCAGGGATATCCCCGGTATCGAAGCTTATGGAGAAAGGCATAACTGTGGGGCTGGGTACTGACGGATGCGCATCAAATAACAATCTGGATCTTTTTACCGAGATGGATACGGCTGCGAAGCTGCATAAGATTGAAACCATGGACCCCACCGTATTAGACTCTTTCACTGTACTTAAGATGGCAACCATTGAAGGGGCAAGAGCCCTGGGTCTTGAGGACGTCACAGGTTCCATTGAAAAAGGGAAAAAGGCTGATATTATTATTGTTGATATTAACAAACCGCACCTGACCCCAATGTATAACCCCTACTCTCACCTGGTCTATTCAGCAAGGGGTAATGATGTAAGCCATTCAATAATAAACGGCCGGCTTGTAATGGAAAACCGGCAGTTGCTTACCCTTGATGTTGATGATATCATAAGCAGTGCCAGAAAAAAGGCCATGCAAGTACGGGAGTGGGTAGGATAAAGGCATGTCATGTGACAGTGGCGCATTCATTGCGATAGGGAGCAGGCTTAGTGGTATTCCTGAAGTTATTACGCTTGGATTACGTCCCAATTTTCCTGACTACTCTCCCCTTGAGAGGGAAATGATTTTCCGAGCCGGAATCATTCTATTCCCAACCCTAAACTATGCCCAGTTCTTCACAACTCTGGGCAAGAAGATTTTTCCGAGTCTGGAGACTTATCTCTACGCTGATGAAAAAATCAAACAATCAACACTTTTTTTCATGCTGGGAATACCGCATCCACGCACGAGGTTTTATTATCATCTCCATCACAGGGACATACTCAAAGACTTCTCCTTCCCATTTATAGGGAAACTGGCGAGACGTTCGGCCAGGGGAAGGGGGGTTTTTAAGATACATGACATTGATGAACTCAACAAATACCTTCAGCTTACCGGAATTGCCTATATACAGGATTTTATCCCCCACAGAGAGGATCTGAGGGTGATCCTGATTAACTACGAGCCTGTCCTGGCATACCGGCGGATCATTTCTGAGGACAATTTCAGGACAAACATCAGCCAGGGAGGATCATTTGATTTTGACAATATCCCGCCGGAAGGTCTGGCAGCAGCCAGGGATTGTGCAAGAAAGTGCAGGTTTAATGACGTAGGGCTTGACCTTATTTTTTTTCAAGGCAAGTGGCTGGTTATTGAAGCAAATATGAAATATGGCCGTAAAGGCCTGAAACTTAAAGGCCTTGATCTCAAAGAAATTATGCGCGAAAAACTCCTTTCCGGTGACCTTTTTCTGGATGAAAACTGCTAAAAAAATACGATATGCTGCCTGCATTCTGTTTATTCTGTTCCTTATTCCCTGCTCCATTACAGGGTACATGTATCATGAGGTAACCCGTGACGCTTCCACTCGAATCAAGAGAGGGGTAATCGACAACATAATTGCCTCGGAAAGCCATGTTTTTTTTAACGACGGAATTACCCCCATTGGCGTTTTTTTTGAAAAAACCCACAGTAAATATATCAGGTACCAGGATATACCGAAGGTCTTCATTAAGGCTCTGATAGCAGCCGAGGACAGAAATTTCTTCTATCACAGCGGATTCGACTTAACTGCAATCACAAGGGCGCTTATGACAAACCTGAAAACAGGCAGGGTGGTTCAGGGGGGCAGTACTCTTACACAGCAGACCGCAAAAAATATTTTCAAAAGAGAAAAGCGATCTTATAAGGCCAAATTAAAGGAATTGATTCAGGCATTTCTCCTTGAGAAAAAATACAGCAAAGAAGAAATCCTCGAGATGTACTCAAACCAGTTTTTTGTTACAGGTTATGGAAAAGGGCTCAGAATAGCCTCCCAGTATTATTTTGACAAGGATGCAGAAGATCTTGACCTTGTTGAAGCAGCTTTTATTGCCGGTTCACTTAAAGGCCCCATGAGATATAACCCTTTCATAAAAAACAGCGCCTCAGAAGCTGAAAAGGCAAAACAGGCAGCTAAAATCCGCAAGGACTATGTCCTCGCCAGCATGTACAAGATAAATTTTATTACAAAGAAACAATACCTCACTGCAAAACAGAGAGACATCCCCTTTAATAACGGCAAAATCACCTACAGGCTCAATGTGATCCTTGACTATATCCGTCAGCAGCTTGAGTCTGATTATTTCAAGGCAATCCTTTTTGAACAGGGAGTTGAAAATATTGCGACTTCCGGAATCAATATACACACTTCTATCGACAGGGATATTCAGGAAGCCGCCCTCATGAGTCTTCGCACACGACTTCCGGTGATGGACGTTATGCTGAACGGTTATGATTCCGGTCAAATGGCTGATATTCACAGCGAATTGCTGAAAGACGGCCTGAGAAAATCAAAGGATACCCTGCCCTTTCTTTCAAAAATAACTCATATAGATGCGGATATCAGCAATTGCAGCCTGGTAGTGAGCTGGGAAACCGGAGGCGGTATAATTGATTACGATGGTCTGAAGCCGGTGGGTGAGGCCTGGTTGAAATGGAAAGACGGCAATTCAGCTGTCTTCGACAGGAAACACATTCCCATGTTCTTGAAAAACTTCCGTTTGGGAGATATTGTGCCGGTAAGGATTATTCCTTCCAGTGACAGTTCCGGCCCGGGGAGCGGTCAAATGAAGCTCATTCTTTCAAAGATTCCAAAACTGGAAGGCGGACTTGTTGTGATGCAGAAAGGCATGATAAAGGCTATGGTCGGAGGTTTTTTTGACAGGTTTTTTAATCGTGCGGTAAATGCTAAAAGACAAATGGGCTCTATTTTCAAACCCATTGTCTATGCTGCAGCGCTTCAGCTCAAATGGAACACCCTTGATCCCCTCCAGAATATAAGAGATCTGTTCCAGTTTGAAAATACCTCATATCTTCCTCAACCTGACCATACGCCCCTGAGCGATTCGGTTTCCATGGCATGGGCCGGAGTTAAATCAGAGAATCTGGCTACAGTCTGGCTGCTTTGCCATCTTACTGACCACCTGAATCTGGCTGAATTCCGGGAGGTTATGCAAATAGTCGGGCTCGACAGGAAAGCCAGGGAATCCTACCAGACCTATGTCAAACGCATAAGGGATAAACACGGAGTTGTAATCAATAACGAAGCATTGATGGAAACAGCCTTTGAAGAATCCAGGCCTGAGGTCGAAACGGATGTAATCTTCGGAGGTCGTGAGGAAACTCTTGATAATATTAAAAGGCTTCACTACAGCGTCCAAATCAAAGATTCGGATCTTGATGAACCTGAAAACAGGCATATAAAAAGATTTTCCTATAAAAGGCTTTGCGAATTAAACCAGAGAATGAAAGATCGCTTTCAAGACATGAGCCGACTCCTTGACCTTTATGCCAGGACCAGAAACCCGGGCGTTAAAGAAAAACTGTCAAGGGCCCTGAATCATTTTTTTTCTACCGAAAACATAACACAGGAGGGAGAGGTAGTTTATACTGAAAATCCTGAATTTTTTTCTTCTGCTCTGAGTCCGCTCACTGCTGAATGGCTTCTAAAGAGGTCATCTCCCCTGGATTGCGGTGATATTTTGATAGACGGGTTGCTTTTTTCCGAGAATCTTGATCATTTCAGGCAGGCTGTAGAAAGAAATTTCAGCCGCCTGGCCGCCTGTGAACCATACGGCATTGATAGTCTTTTCAGAAACAGAGATTTCAGAACTCTTGTTAATTTGAATTATGTATTATATCTTTCAGAAAAATTGGGGATATCAACTCAACTTGATCCGGTCCTGTCATTTCCCCTGGGACCTAATTCCATAAGTATTACTGAAGTTGCCAGGGTATACCAGACAATCATGACCGGAAAATCCTACAGGATTTTCCGCGGAGGCGACAGTCCGGAAATGGTGCCGGTTATAACAAAAATAGCCGACAGGGATGGAGAAGTCCTCTGGGAGTATAAATCTGAACCTGATAACATTCTTTCTGAAAGGGTTACCCTATTACTGAGCGAAATACTGAGGAAGGTCATGGAAGTCGGAACAGGAAAAAAAGCCAGAGATGAAATACGCCTCTTTGACATACCCATTCCGACATTTGGCAAAACAGGGACTGCCAACCGCTTTACCAATTCGAGCTTCGTAGGCTTCCTGCCGGGACTTGATGAAAATACAGGTCTTCTCGATTATCAGGAAGGCTATGTTTTTGCCAGTTATGTCGGATTTGATGACAATCAGCCCATGAAGGGAAAACACATTTCAATCTATGGTTCATCAGGGGCTCTTCCATTATGGATTGATACAGCAAACGCAATTGTCAACACAAGCGATTACAGTAAAAACCTGGAACTGGCAGACCTGACTTTCAAATCTTTATCAGCCCCGCCGAACACAAACAGAGATTTCAGGCATGTACCTGTATCAGACATTACAGGACTACCTCTGGGAAGGCCCTCTGACTTCCCAAATATTAATTATTCTCAAGGCATCCTTTCTGATGCAGATGTTCAAAAGGATACCTGGGAACCTGTCAGGCATTTTGAACCAATCCAGAGAGAAAAAGAATGAATATTTCAGCATTTATAAGTTTAATTGTTATCCTGTCCTTAGCCGGCTGTATTACCCCTCATAAAGAACCTGCAGTCGGTCTTCCGGAACCGTACATAATCTCTCCCACTCTCGTGCCTTCCCATATGCTTGATAAAAAGATCACATTTCTTGAAAACTTACTTCAAAAAAAATCTATTCCGGATGGAGATAGAATCCTGGCCTCAAATCTCCTTGAAACCTATTATCTGTTGAAAAAACTATCCCGGCAGTCTGCCGATGATCCTGATTCCGTTAATGAAGAAGAATATCATAACATCATCCTTTCTCTTTTCAATCGCCTCGGTGACATTGACGAGAAATATTTCATCATGCATGAAACTCCTGCGCGTGATTATGCTGAACAACTTGCCATCCTCGACAGAAAGAAATATCAGGTCCTTAATTCATACCTGGCCGGGGATTTCAAGGAAGCATTAAACCATTGCATTGGCATTAAGGAGCTGTTTGGTCCCGATGCAGTCAGTGAAGAAATAAATGCTGTCTGCGCCCTTTCCCTTGCAAAAGAGGGCATGATTAAAGAAGCTTTAATAGCCGGTTATGAAGCGGCAGATAAGCTCGAATCTTTTCCGGACATTATTTTCCTGAGATCTGAAATGGCAAAGTGGGAGCTCATGCTGGGTCAAACAAAAAAGGCCGCCAGGCAATTTGAAAAACTGAACGAGATTATTAAAACCAGGGAAGCGTCCATCAGGTCTCTCGGGAGAAAATTATCCTCCGCGCCCAGGGAACAGCAAGCCCCGGCTTTCAGAGCAGACACAAGGCTTGAACTAAGCATGGCCCAATTCCTTAAAACTATTGAAAAACTTATTCAGCAAAACAGCTTCAGTGAAGCAAGAGAACTGCTCGTTTTAAAAAGTATGGAGATTTCATCAAAAAATGACATAGGGGTAATTGATCAGGCCCTTAAAAGCCTTGAAACAGCAGAAGAAAAGTATCTTGAGAATAAGATATCAGGAATCCTGAAGAAGAATGATACCGTTGATTCTGGCAGCAGGCTTCCGGAAGAAGAGCCTGAGAATGTGATTTCAGGACTTGATGCGGTTGAATCTGAAACAGAGTTCCTTGAGATGAAAGAAGAAGCAGTTGAAAGGCTTATCAATCAGGAAAGAAATCGGGCCGCAAGAATATTCCTGACTGCAAAAAATACCGAAGACCCCAGGAAAAAGGAGGAATATCTGCGTTCCTGCCATGACATACTGAGAGGATTAATTGAAAAATATCCACAGTCGCCATTAAATCAGAAACTGAAATCCCATCTGGAGGCTGTTGATGAAGAAATGAACAGAATTGAAAAAGCATCTCCTCCATTTTTTGAAATCAGGGAAATGCCTTTTGACGGATCAAATCACTGAAAGAGGTAAGAACAGGAAAAAGCTGAAGATGATGCCTTTATAGCATAGACCGGTGGAGATGGGGTTAGGTCCTGTATTAAAGACCTAACCCCTTTGTTATTATTACCCTTTGATAATTCTTGGAAGCATCAGATGATGATGAGGACAAAGGGATATCGGGTTCTGATATGCAGCCCCCGCAAAGGCCACCAGATAGCTCCTGATATCTTCATATCTCACTACTTCATCAACAAAGCCTCTCTTTGCACAATATATAGGCCTGGACTTATTGTAGTATTCCTGTGCCAGTTCGTTCATCTTGTCAATGACCGGTTGTAATGAACGTCCCGCATCCTTTTCTTTTACCAGCCTTCTGGAGAAAGAAGCGGCAGCCGCTGTCTCTCCATGCATCACATAGATTTCGGTGGTAGGTGTCCCAAGCGTAAAGACATTGTTATTGTTTGCCGTCGGGCCGCCCATAACATAATGCGCGGCTGCTGTTCCCTTTCTGAGAACGATGCATATCATAGGCAGATTGCTCTGCTCAATTGAGTAAATCAGGGACTGACCCAATCCAAGAAGCTCTGCCTTTTCAGCGATATCTCCGACGTCAATTCCGCTTGTATCCTGGAACCAGACTATAGGTATTCTATCACGCCCGCAGAGGCTGACAAATTCATTCATCTTTATAAGGCCCTGGCGGTAAAGCTTGCCTCCTATTCCGGGATACGGGGCATATTCCGGATAATCCATTCCCAGAAAACCCATATGATTTCCTATAAAGCCCACCAGGAAACCGTCAATCTTGGCCAGGCCGGTGTAGACCTCTCTTCCGTAACCCGGCTTGAATTCCATGTGTTCGCTGTTATCAAACAGGCGGGCAAGAATTTCTTCAAAGCTGTAGCTCCGCTTCTGGTTGAAGGCGATGATACTGTTTATATCTTCCCCTGAGAATTTGGGTTCTTTGGGTTCGGCAACACGGAAAAAATTGGGATCATATGCAGGTGACATATCCACATATTTTTTCACTGCATCAAGTACCTCAAATTCAGTGTCATAGACTTCCTTAAAAAACCCGGTTTCGTTATGATGTATCCCAACGCTTCCCGGAGGTACCTCTTTAAAATGGCGGGTAGCTTCAATGAGTGCCTCAGCGCCTTCCTCATCAAAAGAACCCTTCGGGCTCATGCCGCCGACTATTCCACCGCCGCCTACCGCTATATTGGCATCCTTGTGGGCGATCAGAATCGTCGGGCTGATTCCCTGGTACCCGCCGCCGGCAGGGTTTGTCCCGTATATGCCTGCAATAACAGGAATTCCAAGGGTTTCAAGTTCAGCATGACGGAAGAATGTGGTGCCGTTCCCTCTCCTGTTTGCATAAACCTCTTCCTGCTCAGTAAGCTTCACACCGCTGCAGTTCACGATCCATACCAGGGGAACGTGAAGCCTCTTGGCCATATCCGTAACCCTGAGCTGGTTATCCGCCTGACCTGCGATCCAGGCTCCGGCCATAACCTTGTTATCAAAGCCTATTATCACGCACCACTTGCCATTTATCTTGCCTAAACCATCAATAACCCCTGTCGTCCCCTCCTCGTTAAAAAGAGGATCATAGAGGGTATGAAGCGGACACCAGGTTCCCGGGTCAACAATATATTCGATCCTTTCCCAGACAGTTGTCTGGCCTCTCTTTTTAATTGTCTCCGCTGGGATACCCGCGTTTTTTACGGCATCAACAGCCTTGGACACTTCCTCTTCAACTGCCTTGATATCCGCCACATTCTGCTTGTTTTCTTCAATCTGTTTTTCGGTAAGTGCTTTCCCAAAAGGGGTCATTTTTTCAAAATACGGTCTCATTGTTATCTCCCTGTTATATCAATATAAAATAAACATTCTGTGGTTCACAGACCCACAACACATTAAACCCCTCAGGTCTCGTATGAAAAAAGAGAGCAATGGGGCAAATAAATCGGACTTTCACTGATACTGATCTATCGTTTTTTGAGTCCAAGCTGATCAGTTGCTATAATCATCTTGCAGACATTGGCAGACCCTTCAACCATAAAATATGGAGGTGCATCCCTGAAATACCTTGCAACAGGATATTCGGTAGAGTATCCGTAAGCGCCCAGAATCCTCATAGCATATTCAGCAGCCTTCATGGCAACCTCTCCTGATACGAACTTTGCCTCTGCCACTTCTCTGGTGTTGGTAAGATTACCCTGATCTTTCTGCCATGCCGCCTTGTAAACCATCAAACGTGCTGCCTCGATCTGAGGAGTGAGCTGTCCCACCATTTCCTGGATCATCTGTAAGTTACCAATAGGCTGCTTGAACTGCTCCCTTTCCATTGCGTAAGTAGTAATGATATCAAGACATGCCTGGGCCAGGCCAATACCACCTGCCGCTGCGGAAAGACGTGACTGATTTAATGATCCGAAGACTATCTTTGCACCGTCACCGGGTTTGCCCAGGATGTTTTCCTTGGGCACCTTTGTATCTTCGCAGTAGATCTCACCTGTCGGAGTTGATCTTGTGCCTAATTTATCCAGATCAGTTGTGGTTATGTTATTAAAGTTTTTAGGTTCAATAACAAATGCTGACAATCCTCTTCCGCCGGCACTCTTATCCGTGTATGCATAATAAATAACAACATCCGCACAACTTGCATTGGATATCCAGGTCTTGGAACCGTTTATGAGCCAGTGATCTCCCTTGTCTTCTGCTGTAGATTTCATAGCCATGACATCTGAACCGGCATTGGGCTCTGTGATTCCAAAACACCCTACATATTCGGCACTTACAAGTTTGGATACATACTTTTCCTTCAATGCGTCGCTACCATAAGTTAAAATGGTATAAGCACAGCCAAAGGTCTGCATGTTCATCTGTACTCTGAGAGAACTGGATGCACGCGCAATCTCTTCCGTGAGAATAATACCTGCCAACCAGCCCATTTCATTTCCGCCGTATTTTTCGGGAATAACGGTGCCGAAAAAGCCTAATTCAGCCATTGGCTTAATTGCTTCCTCATAAGGATAATAGTGTTTTTCATCCCATTCATCCGCAAACGGTGCAATCTTTTCAGCAGCAAAGTCGCGGGCCATCCCTCGCAACATCTCCAATTCTTCACTCAAACCAAAATCCATAATGTGACCTCCTTGAAATTATTAAAACGAAAAAATCATGCATACATCCAATGGTTGAAATTCAACCTATTTTTATAAACAATAGATTAAGAATTGGCAACAAATTTATTTACTATGATAAACATATCGCCGCTTTTTTAAGCTATATGGAGTCAAATCGGGAAAAGTTAGCAACAATTTCATTTTTTATGAGGCAGATCAACTGGAACACGGAATATTTCCTGCCGAATATGCACGCCTTTATGAGGACGGGAAATTTGCAATGCAACAAAACATAGAAAGGGGCAGGTGTCAGGTCTGCCCCCTGTCATTCTGTATGGTGGAGCTGATCGGGATCGAACCGACGACCTCATGACTGCCAGTCATGCGCTCTCCCAACTGAGCTACAGCCCCTTGTCTGTTTACATAACAAAGGAACCCGACACATGTCAATATGATATTGACATGGTTTTTTAATTTTTACTATAATAGAAAAAATATGCAAGTGCCGGAGTGGTGAAACTGGTAGACGCGCTGGACTCAAAATCCAGTGGACCTTGCGTCCATGTCGGTTCGATTCCGACCTCCGGCACCAGCAGTAAAACAATACCACATCTCGGTAATTGAAAATAACATTTCACTTAAAAACACCATATACATGTGTTTTTCAAAGAACCTGTATGATTCATGGAAAATGTTTGAACATCCATTCTTAATGAACTCGCAAAAAGTCGAAAAGTACCATCTTTCGTCATTCCGACGAAAGTCGGAATCCAGTGTTTTTAAGTATTTACGTAGTATCTGGACTCGAGTTGCAATTTATCAGCCTCTGTCTGGCCAGAGTGACGACTTTTTGCAAACTTGTCATTCTTGTATACTGCAGTATTTTTCAATATCCTTTTTTATAGCCCCTTAAAAGCAACCTATGCAATCTAAACAACCTTTTCAAGAAGGAATGACTGTGATAAAGATAAAATACCTCTCATTAAGCATCCTGTTCATATTAATAATAGCTTCAGGTGCCTTCACCTCACGCGCAGATGAACCTGTTCAGGTTACAGTCAGCATACTCCCCCAGAGGTATTTTGTGAAAAAGATAGGAGCCGACTTTGTCAGGGTTTCAGTAATTGTTCAGCCAGGGGCCAGTCCTGCTACTTATGAGCCAAAACCAAGCCAGATGAGAGATATAATGAACTCAAAGATATATTTCGCAATCGGAGTCCCCTTTGAAAAAACCTGGCTTGACAAATTTGCCTCATTCAATCCTGAAATGTTGATTATTCAAACTGACAGTTACATAAAAAAGAAAAACATGCCTGGAGGGCATCATTTTGGGCATGAACATCCAGGCGTAGATTCTGATGCCGTTAATCCGCGGATAATCCCTGATCCTCATATCTGGCTTTCACCGCCTTTAGTCAAACTGCAGGCTGAGACTATTGCGGATGCGCTTATTAAGTCAGACCCTTCAAGAAAATCTGTTTATGAAAAAAACCTGAGGTACTTTCACCAGGAACTTGAAGATCTTGACCTGGAGATAAGGTCCATATTACACCAGGGAATAAAACGACCAGAATTTCTCGTTTTCCATCCTTCCTGGGGTTATTTCGCCGATGCCTATGGGTTAAAACAGATCCCCGTGGAAATTGAGGGCAAGGAACCCGGGGCAGGCCAAATGGCAGATTTAATTAAATATGCAAAAAAGATCGGGACTAAAGCAGTTTTCATCCAGCCTCAATTTCCTTTAAGGAATGCCGGTACCATAGCAAGAGAAATAAATGCAGATCTGATTATTGCCGACCCTCTTTCTGAGGACTGGATGACAAACCTCAGGGAGGTGGCAGAAAAATTTGCAGCGGCTTTGAATTAGTAGACAGCCTGAAAGCCTGTCGGAGTTTTATACCCTGTAAATAATCACTGCTCCAAAACAGACAAAGTTATGTGCCTTTTATATCTTGCACTTAAATCCCATAATGCCTTTAAATTGATAATGGCAGCCAATCGTGATGAGTACTATGACCGGCCTGCGGCAGAAGCAGGCTTCTGGGATGAATTTCCTGATGTCCTTGCGGGCAGAGATCTTCGCGCCGGCGGGACATGGCTGGGGCTCACCAGGAATGGAAGAATCGCAGCCATAACCAATTACAGAGACCCGGAATCGATAAAAAACACTGCCCCTTCCCGGGGATGTCTGGTGAGCGAATTCCTTTCAGGTAAAAGAAGTCCCCTTGAATACCTGCACAGTCTTGCCTCAAGGGCAGACCAGTATAATGGATTCAACCTGATTGCGGGTGAAAAAGATGAGATATACTGCTATTCAAACCGTGGGGTAAGGATAGAAAGGCTTTTGCCGGGAACATACGGGTTAAGCAATCACTTGCTGAATACACCATGGCCTAAGGTAACAAGAATAAAGAGCGCATTTCAAAGGATACTCTGCCGGAAATCTGAACCGGACCCTGAAATGATGTTCGAAATACTTTCCGACAGATCAATCCCGGATGATAACATGCTTCCTGAAACAGGAGTAGGACTTGAATGGGAAAGGATACTTTCTCCCATATTCATTAACAGCCCGGCTTACGGCACCCGATCTTCGACTCTTATTTTTATTGGCTATGACAACCATGCAACTTTTATTGAAAAGACATTCAATGCCGACGGCCTTAATAGAAAAGCAGTGAAATATGAATTTGACATCGTACCGTAATCATAACCTTTATTCACCTGGCACATTATCTTTGGGCTGGTAATTATATGGAAAAATATGCACGCAGTTTTTCTTCGGAGACAATCCTTCCGGGTTTCAAAAAATTCGCCTTTGCCCTGCTGATGCGTTCAATTGACTGGTGAAGTCTTTTTACCTGGTTCTCTCCGCACAGAATACTGTTTCTGAGTTTCAACATGCTTTCGAGAACTGTTTTCTGATCCTTGCAAATCAGAAAAATATCAGCGCCAGCTCCAAAGGATAATAAGACACCTTCAGGAACCCCCCATTTTTTCTTAATCGCCCCCATTTCCAGATCATCAGTAATGATCAAACCTTTAAAGCCCAGCCGTTTTCTCAATAATTCCAAAAGGGTCCTTCTTGAAAGGGTAGAAGGGTATTCTTCATCCAGCTTCGGGTAGATGGCATGGGATGACATTATTCCGGCCACCCCTTCAGCAATAGCCGCCCTGAACGGAAGGAGATTAATGTCCTCCAGCTCCGACTCCTCCAGATCAATCACCGGAAGGTGATGATGAGGATCCATTGAGGTTCTTCCCAAACCTGGAAAGTGCTTTGCAACCGCCAATATGCCATTACTCTGAAGAACTTCAATAACCCTGCACCCGAGCCTTGCAACCTTTTCAGGATCATCACTGAAGGTTCTCCCGATGAGGTGACTCTCAGGTATCCCTCTCCTTACATCCATAACCGGGGCCAGATTCATGTTCAGCCCTGCGAGATTCATTTCTGTTGCCGTTGTCAGTGCATACTTTTCAGCCCTTGATTCAGGATCTTCATCGTCACCGATTGCAGCATTGCCGGGAAATACAGCAAAGGGCTCCTTCAACCTGGCTACCCGTCCACCCTCCTGATCAACTGCGATGAAAAGCGGCTCACCAGATGCGGAATTGGAGGCTGCTTCCTGAAGGGCTTTACAAAGATTGAACAATTGAACCGGATCCTCGATATTTCTACTGAAAAGAATAATTCCGCCCAGAGAATGCTCCCTTATAAGTGTCTCCGTGCCCTTGTCAAGAATGGTTCCAGGCATTCCCGACATAAAGAGACTTCCGATTTCACTGTTGAGCTCAGAAAAATCAAGCGTAGGATTCATTTGTAAAAGCCTTGCAGCAAGTCTTTAAAAAGTGATTTAACTTTTCGATTTTCATGAACTGACATGGCGGTTAACTCTTCACCTTTAAACGAAAAATAACTTAGCTTTTCTGTACAGGAGCTTCTGGATTGATACACAACTTCAATCTGACCTGAGACAGCTTGCAGACAAAAAATATAGACTTTTTGCATAATGGTGTATATTCATTATAAACTAAATGCAACAAAAAAGGATTCCTATGAAGGCAATGATACTGGCAGCCGGCCTTGGCACCAGATTACGACCTTTAACCTCGAAGATACCGAAGGCACTTGTACCGGTAGCAAACAGGCCGGCTATCGACTGGAATATAGAATATCTAAAGGCATACGGTGTCACTCAAATCGTGGTTAATGCTCATCAGCACCTTGATATGGTTTCGAAGCATCTGAACCTCGGAAAGCCATTCGGGCTGAAAATAGACCTCCGATTTGAGCCGAAAATACTTGGAACTGGAGGCGGCATACGGAACACAGCCGATTTCTGGGATAAAGAACCATTCATTGTTGTAAACGGCGATATCCTTACAAACATAGACCTTTCCAAGGCCTGTTACGAGCATAGAAAAAGCGGCGCACTGGCAACACTTGTCCTTCATGATTACGGGCCGTTTAACAAGATTCAGATCAACAAGCAATTTCAGATTACTGATATACCTGTTAACTATGATTCAAAAAAGTCTGAAAGATTGGCGTTTACCGGCATTCAGATACTTGAACCGGAGATTTTCCGTCACATCCCGGCAGGCATTTTTTGCGATATTATCGATTGTCACAGGTGGCTGATAATGAAAGGAAAGCAGGTTAGGGCCTATATTGCAGAAGGTCATGACTGGCATGATATTGGCACACCTGGAAGCTATATCAATGCAAACAAATGGGCTGTTGGAAAAAATCCTGTTCTCGTGGGACACAGATGCAGGATAGATAAAACTGCCACTCTTGAAGGCTGGGCCGTAATCGGCAATGAAACTGATTTGCACAAAAATGTGCTGATCCAAAGATCAATTCTATGGGATAGAGTAAAAGTCAAAGAAGGAATAAGAATAATTGACAGTATTGTAACATCTTCAAAAGAAGTAAGGTATGACCTGATAAACAAAATTATCTAATCTTCTGAGTAACTGTCTGCCCATCCTACAGCATCCATATAGCAGCCTGGAACTTCTTTCTCGCTTACCCCTATCTTTGAAGCCGTTTCAGAAATCCCCTCCCAGTCACCGGCTTCATAACATGAGGTCAGCCTTATGAAATCAGCAAGTTCACCTTCCCCTTTTATGAGAGCTCTCTTGATATCCGATGAAAGAGGAAGTTGATTCATGAGATTCTCCATTGAATTATCAAGAATGGCATCAATAAGTGAAAAAAGACCGAGCGTGAAAAGCTCAGACTCATCTCTGCAAAAATGATACTTTCCAAGCAGTTCACATAGCCTTGCCCTTATAATGGATGCTCTTATCAGTTCATCAGGCTTGCCTTCCGAGAGACTTGCCATGGCTATCAATGAAAGAAACCGCCTTATTTCTCTCTCCCCCAACAGGACAATAGCCTGCCTTATGGACGATATGTCGTTAATTCTTCTGAAATAGGCGGAATTGATGTAACGCATCAGCTTATAAGAAATTGATATGTCCTGAGATATAAGCTCCTCCAGCTTTCCAAAACTTACATCATCTTTATTTGCCTCAACAACAATCTGAAGCAAATGCAATTTCAAAGGGGAAATATCCCTCGCTTTTAATATTTGGGGTTTGCTGAAAAAATAACCCTGAAAATAGTGGAATCCCATATCAAGGGCAAGCTGGAACTCATCATAAGTTTCCACCTTCTCGGCAAGAAATTTGATCCCCTTTCCAGCTAATTTATTAAGTATTTCCCCTATTGCTTCATGCGGGTTCAACCTGAAATCTATTTTGACAATTCCTGCCAAATCAATCAGGGGACCAGCCTTACTTCCATAAATAAAATCATCCAATGCAAATTCATAGCCACTCCGCTGCATGTCCTTGCAGGCAGATACAACATCCTCATCAGGTTCTACATGCTCCAATATCTCAACTATAATATTTTTTCGTGGAAACATGGTTGGTATTTTTTTTACAAGGAGTTCGCGGGTGAAATTGATAAATGCCTTTTTTTTACCGGAAATACTATCAATGTCCATTGTTAAGAAACTGCTCGAAAGAAGCTTGGATGTTGCAGTATCCCCATCAATATCAGGAAAGGCATTGGATAGGCCGTCTCTGAAAAGGAGTTCATATCCGAATATTTTCTTGCTCCGAGTGAAAACAGGCTGTCTTGCTACATATACGTTCATAATTTATATAGTGCCTTAAAAATACTATAGCTGATGAACTCTTTATAAAATTGAATAGATATTACAATACTAATATCGTAAAATCCATAGAATTCCCAATACTGTTTCTGCTTACTGAAAAAAAACTGACAGACCGGATAATCACGCATAAAAAAGCCAGTATTTAAGGCATGTTCAGCCGGATCAAAAACAATTGTCTATAATATCATGACAGACATAAAATTGAATAATACAGTTAAGCTCTTCTTGAAAAACATAGGCCTTTTCCCTGAAGGGACTATATTCCGGAAACTTAAAGGAGACGGATCAAAAAGAAATTTCTGGAGAATAATTCCGACACAAAAAACACCATGCCTCGTTTTAATGGTAAATCCTCCTGCAAGTGAAGCGGAAGAACGGGAAAATTACTCTTATGTGATGATTGGAAAGCATTTGAGGAATAAAGGCATCCCTCTTCCGGAAATATTTGGTTATAACCTTGAAGAGGGTTGGGTTATAATGGAGGATATGGGAGATATGAGCCTTGAAAAATATGCATCATCCACCGAAGATCCGGTATCGATTTACAAAAAAGTTTTGGAATCGCTTCTTCTGCTCCAAACGGAAGGAGCCAGAAACTTTGACACTTCATGGTGCTGTCAAACCCGGCGGTACGATTATAATGTAATGCGTCAGTACGAGGCTGATTACTTTAGAGATGCATTTCTTTGTCTTTACCTGGGACTAAAAAATGAATGGCCGGAGCTTGAAGCTCCATTTAATCATTTGACTGAAAAGGCTTCTGTAGCTGATAATAATTATTTAATCCATCGTGATTTTCAGTCAAGGAATATAATGGTTCGTGAAAGTAATATTGGATTTATCGACTGGCAGGGCAGCAGGCTTGGCCCTCTCGGTTATGACCTGGCATCCCTTGTAATTGATCCTTATACAGGCTTGTCCTTCCAGCAAAGATACAGGATCTATAAATATTACCTGTCTCTGATAAGCGAACATTGTGCCTCTTTAACCGCTCCTTTTGAAGAATCCTTTCTTTACCTTGCTATCCAGAGGAACCTTCAGATAATTGGTGCCTTTTCATATCTTACAAAGAAAATGAATAAGATTTATTTCGAGGCATATATTCCTGCTGCTTTAAAAACACTGAGCTGGCTGCTTGGCAGCACACAGGATCCTCAGCTTTCGCCGCTTTTGGATCTGATTGATCACCTTAAATAATATCAATATGATTTTGAGGAGGAAAGAATGGAAGAATGCATTTTTTGCCGGATAATAAAGGGAGAAATCCCGAGCTTTAAAGTATATGAAGATAAAAAAGTCCTGGCCTTTGAAGATATAAACCCCATTTCCACAGGACACACCCTTGTAATTCCAAAAAAACATGCAGAAAATCTGTGGGAGATCTCTGCTGAAGATCTGGCTGCAGTTCATTTGGCTTCAAAAAAGGTTATTAAGGCCATTAAGGATACTTTGAATCCAATCGGCGTTGCCTGTCTTCAGCTAAATGGTCGCGGAGCCAATCAGATCGTAATGCACTATCACCTTCATCTGATTCCCCGTTCAATAGAAGAGCCTGAACTTCCGGTTTCATCATGGGAAATAAAACAGGGAGATATGAAATCAATTAAAGAGACTGCTGAAAGGATTTCTGAGGCTGTTGAATAGTCCCCGTGTTTACTGTTCATTAATAATACGGCAAAAAGGTTTCACTTCTGTATTTGAACACTTTCTCAATTCATCAGGAATCATGAATGGTCATGAAAAAAGCACTTGACATTTAAAAGGACATCATATTATCCTTTTACTAACAATTTATCTCGATTTAATGATAAAGCCAAACCTGCCGCAAGACAGGGACGGAAAGCCACGGGTCCCAGAGGAATGGGATAGCCGGGTTACCTTAGAATCCTAAGACACCGGGCCGTTCCAGACATTAGTGGACGGCCTTATTTTTTGGAGAATGCCTTGGAAACCATGACTGCCAGAAAAATTCGCCAGTTGCCTCCCGAACTTTCGGATAAAGACATCCCTTCTGACCATAGCGAGTCTTTTTCAGATGAAATAGGGAAAGTTATCAAAATGGAGGACAAGCCTGTTTTAACAGGCGATCTGACATTTATGGCACTTGCAGATATTCTTCAATTGCTCGGCTCAATTGGAGACAGCGGGTTGTTGAAAATTACAAGCCCCTATACAATGCCGGGGCTAATATATATTTTCAAGGGAGATCCTGTAAATGCCGTTAACGGTACCAAAACCGGCATTGAAGCCCTGAATGCTTTTTTTGGATGGACACAGGGCCGTTTCGAGTTCAGGAGGGGGGTTGTACTTGAAAGAAATGTTATCAAAAAAGGCTTTATGAATATTATCCTTGATGCATTGAGGATGCTTGACGAAGGAAAAATCCAGAAATTCAGTACAGTGACTTATGATAAGCAGCATCTCGGATTATTAAAAGGAAGTGCCTTGCTTCCGCTTGTCAGAGGGCCATTAACCAACTACTCAGATATTGTAAATGAAACAGTATTTAAAGATGGGCAATACATAATTACAGAAGGCAAATTTGGTCATTGGATATATATAATTCTGGACGGAGATGCCAGCGTTATCAAATCCACACCGAGGGGACCGCTTACTCTGCTAAGGTTGGGGATGGGGTCATTTATCGGCAGTATTCGTTTTTTCAATGATTTTGGATCGAGGACTGCATCAGTTATAGCAAATGGAGATGTTAACGTTGGCATACTGGACCTCCAGCGTCTTTTCAGCGAAATCTCGGCGATATCCCCTCAATTCCGATTGCTGCTCGCAAGTTTGGCAGCGAGACTGAAAAATGCCACGGATCAGGCGGCATATTATTTTGACTGCAACCAGCAGGATATTGACATCCTGAGGAATTTTACGCCAATAACAGAAAAAGGACAGAATATCGATCAGCTTTTCACTATAACTAACGGTATGGCTGTAATTGTAGACAATGAGAGCGAAAGACCTACCCCATTAGTATCGCTTTCAAAAGGCGACTTTTTCGGGCCCAGTCCTTTCCTGAATATGGGATATGAATCTGAAAAAACCTTGATTTACGGATCAAAGGATATTGAATTTGTTTCTGTTGATACAGAAAAAATGCAGCAGGAATACGAAGATATGACTTTCACTTTGAAAAGCATGATAGAAAACATATTAACATGCCTTTCTGTGACAAACAAACTTGTATTTGACCTTTATAACAAAAAATAATTGCCATATTTGAATATATTGCAAAAAGGCCGTAAAAAATACTTTCCGTCATTCGGTCTAAGGGAACATGCCCCAATTTCAGGTTTTCCACTGCATTCAGCCGAGGTTCACCCTGAGCCGGACTTCAATCTGGAAAAATATAATCCTGCATTTTTAATCCGCCATAGGCGGACAAGTCCCCGCCCCCTGGGCGTTCAATGCTTTTCAGATACCCCTGCTTGCGGCCGGGCAGTTCATCTATTTTGAAAGGCCTTTTCTTACACTGAAAATATGCATAATTGAAATCAACTCGCGGCACCCCAGTATCCGGGCAACTGCAAAATATATTATTACCCCGATAATCACAAGAACCATAAGGTTCAGCACAGTTACCCATAAACCGGCATCTGAACCGGTAACTAACCACATGCTGTTGATAAAATGAACTCCAAAGCCCATTATGGCGGCTGCAAAAGCACTTTTAAGTGCTGATACTAATACATACTTCATATTGCCCACATAAATTCTTTTTTTCAAAAAGAGAATCAAAAGACCAAATTGCAGCGCTGATGAAAGTGACAGTGCAAAAGCTAATCCGCTGTGCTTCAAGGGTCCCATCAAAATCATGCTAAACACCAGATTGGATACCAGGGCTATGAATGCTATCTTCACAGGAGTCCTGGTGTCCTGGATTGCATAAAAACCTGAAACAACTATACGGATTCCCGAAAAGGCCCATAACCCTGTTGAATAAAACAACAGAGCCTGAGCTGTCATAAGTGTTGATTGAAAGTCAAAGGCTCCCCTTTCAAACATAACATAAATCAAAGGCTTTCCAAGGACAATCAGTCCGGCCATAGAAGGAAGGGTTATAAAAAAGACCATGCTGAGGGCATGACTCAGCGTATTGCCGAACTGGTTATGGTCTTTCTTTACAACGTGAGTGGCCAGTGATGGCAGTGCCGCTGTGCTTATGGCAATAGCGAAAATACCCAGAGGGAACTGAACAAGCCGATCAGCATAGTAGAGCCACGATATACTGCCTTCAGCAAGAAATGAAGCAAGAAGGGTTCCGATAAACTGATTAAACTGGTATACCGCTGACCCGAAAACCGCCGGCAGCATCAGAATACCTATCCTCCTTAATGCGGGATGATCTATCTCCCACGATGGAAAAAGTCTTATGCCTTCCTTCAAAACCCAGGGAATTTGCAGGCAGATCTGCATAACCCCGCCTATCAGGACTCCAATAGCAATACCAACGATAGGCTGGGCACAGTGTGGAGAAATAAAATAGGCCGCCCCGATAATACCGAGGTTCAGAAAAATTGGTGCTGCGGCTGGTGCTGCAAAATGCCTTAAGGAATTCAGCACTCCCATAAAAAATGCAACAATGCTGACAAGAAGGATATAGGGGAAAGTAATACGGGTAAGCAGCACCGTAAGATCATACTTGATCCCCGAACTTCCGAAACCAAATGCTTGAATTCTTACTATCCAGGGAGACAAAATAACGCCAAGGATGGTTATTACTGCGAGAATTACAGAAAGAATCGTCAAAACAATTCTTGCAAGTTTAAAGGCATCCTCTCTGCCTTTTATATTCAAATACTCTGTAAACACAGGAATAAACGAAATTGTCAGAGAACCTTCTGCAAAAAGGCGCCTTAACAGGTTTGGGATTCTGAAGGCAACAAAAAAGGAATCAGCTGCCATCCCTGAACCGAAAAGACCTGCAACCACCATATCACGAATCAAACCGAAAATCCGGCTCAACAGCGTATAAAAGCCTACCACACCTGCTGCACGATTCAGTTTTCTTTCATCTGACGACATCATATTTTAAAGTAATAAAATTTCCT
>JAFGMQ010000060.1 GCA_016927455.1 Deltaproteobacteria bacterium | reverse complement strand
CTCTGAGGGGGGAGATGCATTTCAACCTTATAAAATAAATCTCCTCGTGGATAACAGCGAACAAAAGGGTCCCCCGATAATAATTGAAGACTACCCGACATACAGAAACATATTCGGCAGCATAGAGAGAGTAGTTGACCGAAGTGGCATCTGGCGGACTGATTTCAGCAAAATCAAGGCAGGCTCTTTCATTAAGGCCAACGGCGGGTACCTGGTGATCAACCTTCTTGATGCTATTATAGAGCCGGGAGTATGGCAGGCATTGAAAAGGGCGCTTAAAAGCCAGAAACTTGAAATACAGACCTATGACCCCTTTTATCTTTTCACAACGTCAGGGCTGAAACCGCAACCCATTGACATGGAAGTAAAGGTGGTAGTCATATCAAATTCCCATCTCTATTATCTGCTTTATTCATGGGATGAAGACGTCAAAAAAATCTTTAAGGTCAGAGCCGATTTTGACTCTTCAATGGATAAGAATGAGAAATCCATAAGGCAGTTTTCAGAATTCATCAAAATGAAAACCGACGAAGACAATCTCCGGCCTTTCGACAGATCAGCAGTTGCGTCAATTGTGGAACATGCCGTGCGTATGAGTGAAAGACAGGAGAAAATTTCAACCAGTTTTTCAGGTATCATTGATCTTATCAGGGAATCCGACTTCTGGGCAAATGAGGATAAAAAGCCTGTAGTTCAGGAAAGCCATGTTGAAAAGGCAATAGAAGCAAAAATCTACAGGTCTAATATGATTGAGAAGCATATCCAGGAGATGATCGATCGCGGTACCCTGATGATAGATGTTGATCAGGCCGTAGTAGGACAGGTCAACGGACTTGCCGTATATCAACTGGGTGATTATATGTTCGGAAAGCCCTCCCGGATAACCGCTTCCACATCCATGGGCCGTGCAGGCATAGTCAATATCGAACGTGAAGCGGATATGTCCGGCAATACCCACAATAAGGGTATGCTTATTCTCGGCGGTTATCTGCGGAAAAAGTATGCACAGGACAAACCACTTACCGTAAGCGCCAGTATTGCCTTCGAACAGTCATACGGTTCTGTTGACGGAGACAGCGCATCTTCCACGGAGATATACGCCCTCCTTTCAAGCCTGTCGGGAATCCCGATTGAACAGTCTATTGCCGTAACAGGCTCAGTTAATCAAAAGGGAGAGATACAGGCTATCGGCGGTGTAAATCAGAAGATTGAAGGATTTTACGACTGCTGCAAGGCAAAGGGGCTCAAAAAAGAACATGGCGTTTTAATCCCTGAGAGCAACATTAAAGACCTGATGCTTCGCAAGGAAATAGTCCGTGCGGTAGAAAAAGGGAATTTCCATATCTATGCAGTAAAAAATATCGATCAGGGAATTGAGATTCTTACCGGAAAAAAAGCTGGAGAATTAAAGGCGGACGGTAAATATCCAAAGGGAACGATCAACTACCTGGTTGACAGGAAACTAAGTGATCTGGCCGAGGGTTTAAAATATTTCGGCAACAATGAAAAAGAAAAAAAGGAAGGGAACCAAAAAAAGGGTTCAAGGAAAAATAAGGCCTGAGAATATTTTTTATTGCTTATCGCCTGAAAACTTCTTCAACTGGCTTTCATAATACTCCTTGTCTCTGGTTGCAGCGTTTATAGCCTCTTTTATCGTCAGCAAGGCTTCCTGTTTGAAGCCATTTGCAAAATAGGCCTCTGCCAGGGTGTCAAGAAATACGGGCGATTTTTCAAGAAAAACAGCCTTTTTAGCAAGGTCAAGAGCTCGTTTTTTATCGAGAAGATATTCATCCGGAACAGTAACAAGAAGCCATGCAAGGTTGTTTAATGACACGGCCTCTCCGGGATTCAGTTCAATAATCTTTTCGTATTCATCAATGGATTCCCTGTATTTTCCGGCCTGGTGGTATAAACCGGCCAGTTTCATGTGGAGTGAGATATTGCCCGGATTTTCATGAAGCTCACGTGTCAGCACTCCCTGAATCAGCGAACAGGTCAAGTAGTTCTTCACAGGGCCCGCATTCAATAAATACCCCAGTCCGGCAATACATATCATATAAATAAAAAATGAAACTGCCAGAAATCGGTTGTGACGTCTTATCAGGCCCCGGTCCCCTTCCACCCTCAAAAGACAGTCTATTCGCTCGCTTATGCTGAAATGATGCCAGCTGGGCGTCTTCCTGCTTTCCCCGCTGAAATAAGCAATCTTTTCAAGGGAACTGATGATGGGAAAGGATGACCCTGTTATCACAGCAGAATACAGATCAGCCTGACGCTCAAAATTGCGCATAAAAAATCCAACAACATACCGGAAGTAAAAAAACAGGGCCAATACCAGCGGAACCGACAGAATCAGATAAAAAAGGCTTGTCGTCTCAGGATCCTGGCTGCTTATCATTTTCATGAAAAAAGGATTAAGGTTCATCAAGAGGAAAAATACATCCGATAATCCAGAAGAAAGTACCATGAAGCCCAGAAAAAAAACAACATATAACAGAAGGTGGTGGTATCTGGCATGGCCCATCTCATGGGCAAGAACAGCCTTGAGTTCTTCAACTGTCAGCGTATCCATCAGTGAATCAGTAACCAGGACATATCTGAACCTTGGCACGATTCCCATGATTCCGGCAGTCATCATCGTTCCCTCAAAAACCGGCCATTTCAAAAGACGGCGATACTTAAATCTTCTTTCACGCAGGAATGCATATAACTCCTTCGCCTTTTCGGTTTCCTTAAGCGGCTTGCATCCCCACCAGAACTGGACAAACCCCGGAATAAAAATCATCAAAAGCGTCACGAAACAAATGAAAAAAATTATATGCCCTTCAAGCGTGTTTAAGTATCTGTCAATGCCGAAAAACGGAAATACAGAAATGAGATCATATACAAGGGAAAGGAATACCCAGGGGAAAAGAATCGGAATATTCATCCTGAAATTTGATTTCATAAATGAACTTCTTGATATTTCTGAGCGGAAGATAACCCTGTATGAGGGATAGGCGAAATAGTAGATTGTACCCAGATAGAACAGAAATAAAGATATGGCAAGAAGGCCATGAACAACAGAAAACTCTTTAATCCAAGGGATTACCTCGAGCCAGTATTTAATGTTAAATAGATATACCGCCAGGGCAAATAAAAAAACGGCAAGTACGGAAAGCCTGCCGATCATCCTATAATACCCGCCTGCAGGAGTAATATTTTTTTCAGGGATCTGACCGTCAGATTTAAGCCGTTTTTCCAGTTCCCTGAAACCAAACCGGCAGTAACCTGCAAAAGCCAGCCAGGTCATAAAAAGCATGGCCAAAGAGAAGATGAGCGGCCTTTCAGGGGCGTTGTCAGGGTATTTTATGCTGAATATCAGGAGGACGACTATGAAGTAAATAATATTGTTGAACATGTCTTTAGCTTTTTATGCACCGGTCTTCAGTCGTCATCCTCAGCTGTCATTTTCTTTGATAAATTCCAGGTTGCCGCTTCCGGGCGGGAGCGAAGGATCACCCTGTAAATTTATTCCCACGTCATATCTGGTTTCAAGCTCAGCCAGTTCCTTTCTCTTTCTGTTCTGCAGATATGTAGCCACGTCAGCAGGAAGCACCCCCCTGACCTGTACAACCCCCTTATTTGAGACACCCATCCAGATCTGGCGCAGAAATGATACGGCCGCAGCCTCCACTGAAAGAACAATCCCCCGACCCTGACAGTAATTGCATACCTGATAACTCCTCGACTCAATGGAAGGCCGGAGGCGCTGCCGGGAAAGCTCAAGAAGACCGAATTTTGATATGTGCCCCATGTCAATTTTGGCACGGTCTTCCTTGCTCTTCTCGCGAATTTCCTTTTCAACTTCCCTGATGTGCTTTTTATCTCTCATATCAATAAAATCGATAACAACAAGGCCGCCCATGTCTCTTAAACGCAGCTGACGGGCAATCTCAGAGGCCGCTTCAATATTGACTGTATATGCTGTATGTTCAATGCTCTTTCCTGACCTTCCTCTTCCTGAATTTACATCAATGGCAATCAGTGCTTCAGTGGGATCTATCACAATCGAGCCTCCGGATTTAAGAGGGACCCTGCTGCTGTAAATAGTTTCAATCTGCTTTTCTATCTCATAATGGGCAAAAATGGGTCGCCTGTCCTTATAAAGCTTGGCTCTGCGAATGTGCCTCGGAGAAATAATCCTCATGTATTTTCTGACTTTCCCGTATATTTCCTTGTCATCCACCAGCACTTCACTGATCTCGCTTGAAAAATAATCGCGAAGGGTACGCAGACATATATCCTCTTCCTTGTGGACAAGCGTGCCTGGATTGGCATTCTCTACATTTTCCTTTATGCTCCTCCACATCCTCAAAAGTCCGTTCAGATCTCTGGAAAGTTCCCTTTTGTTCTGCTTCATGGCCGCTGTCCTGACGATATATCCTATCTCCTCAGGAACCTTTAGGTTTGTCATAATTGATTTCAGACGGAGCCTCTCTTTCTCATCCTCAATCTTCTTTGATACCCCTCCGGTACTGCCCGGCATCAGAACGAGATAACGGCTTGCAAGCGACAAATATGTTGTCAGGTAGGCCCCTTTGCGCCCCGGCATTTCCTTTGTTACCTGCACAAGGAGTTCCTGACCTTTTTTTATGGTCTTCTCTATGGGGAGTAACGGCTGTTCTTTTGCCTCACCCTGGCCTTCGGAATAATATTCGGGATGTATTTCACTGTAGGGCAGAAATCCGTTCCTGTCGCTTCCGAAATTTACGAAGCAGGCCTGGAGACTGGGTTCAACCCTTTCAACCGTGCCCTTGTAGATATTTCCAATCCTCTGCTCAGTAGCCGCAGTTTCAATATGAAATCCATCCAGCAGGCCGTCCTTAACAAGGGCGATTCTATATTCTTCTGACTCAACAGCATTGATAAGCATTTTTATTGTCATATTATATTAAATCCTTTCCTTTTCTATGTGTTCGCATACTTTCTGATTAAGCATCAGGAAATACTGTTAAACAGCCTTTTACCTGTTCTGATATGATCTCTGAGCTGTACAGGCAGGCATATCTGCATTAGAGGCGTTTATCCTCCTGCTTAACTTCCCCGGGAAGAATTCCAGTATCCTGCTGCTGTCCCGTCTGGAATGATTCAGGTATATGCAGATTTGGTAAAGAAGTCCCATGAACTGAATTACTATGGTCTTTTCCTGATTCAACACCACATCATCATATTCAAATATTGTCTCAGCCAGGCATTCCTTTTCGCCCATTATGTTTAAAATGCTGATACGCCTGATACATAAAGGTTCTGATTGCGCCCTCCCTACCGGGCTGGAAGCTCGAATCATAGGGCAAATCCAGGTATGGGACCCTCAGTTTATTCATAAGAGGTTTAACAATTGCTGAAGTAATAGTGCTGGGCATGCAGGTAAAGGGATAGATATTCACAACTCCATTGTATCCTCCCCTGACATATTCGAGGATACCTGGAATGCTCAGGCAGGCCTCCGTGCCCACATCGAAAGAAAACAGGTCTTCTTCTTCAAGTATATTCTCAAGCTCCTCCACCTTGTGGTCCTCAGCCAGGTCCAGAATTGACTTTACCCTTTTATATACCTTCTTCTGCACAAACTCCTGATAAAAAAGCTCACCTTTAAAACCCAGCACCTTCTTAAGAGAAGCCTTCATCGCACCTAACCTGAACAGTTTCCAGTTCAACCCCAGGTCTATCTTTGATTCCCTGAGTCTGTCATAGGATATGTAATTCACCCATTCTGTGATGGACGCATTCACTACCTCGCCGCCATATTTTTCAAGCATTCTTATCGTATCCTGATTAGCGTGCACATGCGTCCTGAGATAAATTTCTCCGACAATTCCTATGAGGGGCTTGCGGGGGATTTCAGGATCCATGATATGCCCAGCCTGCTCAATAATTCCTTCCATCATGTCGATTATTTTATCAAAATCCTTTTCTGTACCGCATTGTTCAAATGCATCCTCCATAGACTGCATGGATTTTTCAATAAAATCGTCAGCCGTTCCGGGTTCTTTTTCATAGGGTCTTATCCGCCACAGCAGCCTGTCCAGAATATCTCCGATCACAACGGAAAAATAGGCGACCTTCTTGAGATCTCCTACCTTCTTGCTGTCAATTAAACCTGACAGCGAATACCCATCCTTTGTGGTTATTGAACCTATCTTCAGCTTATCCAGACCCGGAATGGAATCCATTACGATTCTCTGGAACTTGTTGTACATCCCGAAACGGCAGGGCCCATCCGCTTCAGGCATAAAATATACATAGTCCTCGGGATTAAAACTGTCCCCTGACTTTTCTTTCTCCTTTTCCGTAAAGTAGAGTATGTCTCCCATCGTAATCTGACACGGATAGCATTCTTTTCCAGAGGTATATTCCTTACCAAGATCAAGTCCCCTGCATGTTTCCATTACCTTTGCATTCACACCGAATCCTCTGAAAGTTGCTGCAATGAGATGGCTTCCTATCCTGTTCATCTCCGGAACAAGAACAGTTTTACCCTTCAGGTTAAACCTGCCTACCTTGCTGGTGAGTGATTTAAAGCTTAAAACATTGCCTGATTCCATACTCTCTCTGTTCTGTCTGGTTACCGGTTATCAGTTATTGGTTATTGCTTGACTTCAAGCTTTGAGCTTTTCTCAATTTGCCATCTTCAAGTCAATATCCATGCCTGTTACGGCCTTCTTCATTGAGTTGTCTATCACATTCTTATACGCCTCAATCCTTGTCATAACACCTGCAACTGCGCTGTGCTCATCCAGTTCAAGAATGAGATATGCCTTGTCGCCCATGATGTGCTTATAAAAATGCTCAAGAAAAGAATCTGCTCCGCACTCAAAATTTGTCAAATGCAGGCCAAAACAATTCTGGTTCTCTTTTATAAACCTTGCTGTCCTCAATATCCTGGCGCCAAGCCCCCAGTACATTGACGGAAAATCCGAAAGATCCACTGAAGACACATCAATAAAATCCATCGGCAATGCGGTCACTCCTATCCGGGACAGGTTCTGGCCCAGCCTCAGATTCAGCCGTTCATCATAAAGATTGTACGGCCGGCCTGTAACAACTATAAACGGCTCGTCCTCACTTTGAGACTGAAGAATGCCGGATCCCTTTTTATGAAGCTCCGCTTCAAACTGTTTCTGCCTCTCCAATGCATAAAGCAGAGCCTTCCGCACCTCGGACTTCCCTGCCCCGAGCTTTGACTGGAGCTGTTGCGACAATTCGAGGGCAAGTTTTTCCGGATCATATTTCAGATGAAGCACAGGGTTTAAAATCAGTGAAGAATCAATGCCAAGTGCTGAACGCACCATATAGGAATTGCTCTGGAGCATGGGGCAATACAACCCTGTTTCCGAATCTTCAGGCCCGGACATGTTGATAAGTGTTGGAATGAAAAGGTATTTTGTCTTGCCAATCAGTTCTTTGACGTGACCGTGAGATACCATTACCGGATAACAGGTTTCAGCCACCATCGATTCAATCCCGTTTCTGGATATTTCCATATTCGTAGGCGGAGTCATGACAAGCCTGAAGCCAAGCTGATCAAAGAAATGGGACCATAAGACTGCTGACTGGATTCCGTAAAGGGCCCTCTGCATTCCAACGGTCGGACGGCCGTCAATTTCCATAAGCGATTCATCAGACAGTTCATCACACACACCGGCCAGGTAATTCTGCGCTATCTTCTGCCTCATTTCAAAAAAATTCTCTTTTTTGGCTCCCCCGGTTCTTATAACCTCATAACGTCCGCACTCGCCTCCCCATATACTGCGCCTGCCGTCAAAATCATAGATTTTCAGTTTGCACTGGTTATGACAGTTTTTATCAGCATGACAAACCTTTTCAGTATAGTTCAAACGGTCTTTTATTATGCTGTCAAGCTCCCGCAATGTGCTTTTGCTTTTACCCGGCAGCATCTTTTCCTTTACACTCAGAGCCGCCCCGTATGCCCCGAGCACCTCTCTATGCTGTGGAACTGTAAGGCCCCGCCCCAGGACATTCTCAAAGGCAGCCACCACGCCCTTATTCAATGACGGACCTCCCAGGAACATAACCCTCCGGCCTATCTTTCTCTTACCCACCACACGGTTCAGATAATTATGGACAATGGCATAACACAGACCTGCCATAAGATCCTTATGATTTGCCCCTTTCTGGTGATAGGACACGAGGTCTGATTCCATGAATACAGTGCATCTCTCTGCAAGTTTTACCGGAGTCTCTGATGAGAGGGCTGTCTCTTCAAATTCTCCCACTATATTGACTCCATATTTGTTGGCCAGTTCATGAAGGAAGCTGCCCGTACCGGCAGCACATACCTTGTTCATATCAAAGTCGAGAGGATAGGAGTTTGCAAGATAGATATACTTTGAATCCTGCCCTCCGATTTCAAATATTGTATCAACGTCCGGGTCGATTTTCACAGCACCGGTTGCATGGGCTGTGATTTCGTCAATAATCAGATCGGCATTCAGGAAATCCCCGACAACGTTTCTTCCCGAGCCGGTAGTAGCCGTACCGATGATCTCAATCTTCCTGCCCAGATCATCCCGCATTTCGCCAAGGATCCTCTGGGTAACCTCTATAGGCTTTCCCTGAGTAAGAACATAGTTTTTCTTGATGATCTCATCATCTTCATTGATAAGGGCATATTTGGTAGTGGTGGATCCAATATCAATACCGAGGTATACCCTTGTCTTTCCGTATAAAGGCCTGTTTTCTATTTCATGCGTTCTGGAAAAAAGCGTCTGTTTCAGTTCCAGCTTTGGTGCAAAAGGAACAGAAATCCCTGCTTCAGACTCAGGGGCTTCAATCCTGACCGGATCAACAGCATTGCTTCGCTTAGAAGCAAGAGCCTGCAGCGCGACCCCAAGGGCGCCGATGGATGTATTGAGCGGTGGTACAATCAGCCCGGGGAAATAGCTTTTGAATGCATTGACCTGAAGACTGTTCAAAGAGAGCCCCCCTATAAAAATGATCGGCTCTTCCAGAACCCGGTTGGACACTATTGTGCTGATATAGTTTCTGGCATTTCCGACATGCAGGCCGTTTATAATATCCTCGAGCCGTTCCCCCTTGTTTTGAAGATGAATCATATCCGATTTTGTGAATACGGTGCAGCGGCATGCAACGTTAGCGGGCTTTATGCTTGTTAACCCGAGCCTGATAAAGTCAGGAAGTATTTCGTCGATATGTCTTCTGGATACATCCGCTTTTTCGCTGTACAGGGATGTTGCAAGCCTTTCTGCCTGCTGCTCGATAAAAGAGCCAGTCCCCGAAGCACACGGCCCGTTTGTCTTGAAATACTCCAGTTCCCAGCCGCTGTTATCTGTCTGATCGCCTGAATCATAATGACTGACTTGAAACAGCGCAGTGTCCTGCCCCCCCATGCTGATGATCGATCTCACATCGGGCTTCACATAAAGGGCGCCCAGGACCTGGCTTATGGTCTCAAATTCGTAATAAGATCCAAGTCTTTCGCTGATTTTTTTGGCATGGTTGCCCGTGAAAGAAACCGATTTCAGCCTTTCCTCTCCAAATCTTGATTGCAGATCCCTGATGATTTCCAGTACCAGGTCTTCAACCTTCCCGAAATGACGGACATAGGGGCCCTCATACAGGATCTCCTTTCTGTCGTTTATCGCAATACAGTTAATACTCACAGATCCGGCATCAATTCCGGCGTATACCTGACTTGAATCCTTATCCGTATATTTTTGTCTGTCTGTCTTTTCTTTCATATCCTGATTACCTGTTATGCCGGCCGGAACTCGTATCTATTTTCATGGTCGCTGTCACCTATCCCCTGGATACTGCTTAACTGCTATAATTTATACCTTCAATTCCTTCACTGTCAAGCCGCAGGAAAAGGAGGTTTTCAAATCGGCTAATGGGCTTCGTCCCAGTTCAGACCCTTATTGATATCCACTGTTAATGGGACACTAAGGCTGTAAACTCCCTCCATTTCCTCCCTGATAACGGGCATGAGTTCGTCTGCCTCCTCTTCGGGCGTTTCAAAAACAAGCTCATCATGGACCTGAAGAATCATCCTGGCCCTGAAACGTTCCTTTTCAAAACGATCATGGATATTAATCATGGCCATTTTTATCAAATCCGCCGCTGTCCCCTGGATTGGGGTGTTAACGGCCATGCGCTCGGCCTCGGCCCTTATAACCCTGTTGCTGTGATTTATATCCGGCAGATACCGTATTCGGTTAAAAAGTGTTGAAACATAGCCTTTCTTCCGGGCCGTCTCAATCATCTCTTCCTTGTATCTGACCACGCCCTTATACCTTTCATAATAGGTCGTTATATAATCCTTTGCGGTCTTCAGATCAATACCCAATTCATCACTCAGCTTCTGCGGCCCCATCCCGTAGATTATGCCGAAGTTTATTGCCTTGGCAATCCTCCTCATCTCAGAGTTTACTGAACTGGGATCAACACCCAGGATTTCAGAGGCAGTGATCGTATGGATATCTTCATTCATCCTGTATGCCTCTAAAAATGCGCCGTCCTGTGAATAATGGGCAAAAACCCTTAACTCAACCTGGCTGTAGTCCGCTGAGATCAGACAATGCCCGTTCTCAGCCACAAAACCCTTTCTGATCTCCCTGCCTTCCTCTCCCCGGATGGGAATATTCTGCAGGTTCGGGTTGCTGCTGCTGAGACGCCCTGTTGCTGTAACAGTCTGATTATAGGAGGTATGAATTCTGCCTGTCCTCTGGTCAACCATTTCAACCAGTGCATCAAGATAAGTGGACTTGAGCTTTGATAAAGTCCTGTAACGCAGCATCAGTTTAGGAATTTCATGCGGGAAAGCAGCCAGTTTTTTAAGCACTTTGACATCTGTGGAATATTTCTTTGTCTTGACAGTCTTTTTCTGGGCAGGCAGATTCAGCTTCTCAAAAAGCACATATCCCACCTGCTGAGAGGAATTGATATTAAATTCCATGCCCGCCTCTTCAAAGATCTTTCTTTCCAGTGCCTTCAGCTGATCAGCAAAATCCGCGGACATCTTTCTGAAAAAGCCGCTGTCTATCCTGATACCGGTCATCTCCATATCCATCAATACCGGCAGGAGTTTCATCTCCATGCCATAGAAGAGGGCCTCGTTTTTATCCTCTCTGAGTTTTTTATCGAGAATATTCATCAGCTTTAATGTAATATCCGCATCTTCACATGAATATTCTTTGGCCCTGTCCAGATCGACTTCTGAAAAATTGACCGCATTTCTCCCTTTTCCGACAACATCCTGAAAAGTGACCATCCTGTGATTAAGGTAATGCTGGGCCAGATAATCAAGGTTGTGCTGTCTTAAACCGGGATTAATCACATAGGATGCGATCATCGTATCAAAATGGATTCCCTTCAGATCCAGCCCGTGCAGTTTCAGCACCTCTGCGTCGTATTTTATGTTCTGCCCGATCTTTAATATACTTTCATCTTCAATTATTTCCTTTAAAATATCCATGGTATCCTCCAGGCTGAGCTGTGGAGGAGCACCCAGATATAGATGCCCGAAAGGCAGATACCATGCCTTTCCTTCTTCAAGGGAAAAAGAAATCCCGACTAGTTCCGCCCGAAGGGGGTCCTCGCTGGTGGTTTCCGTGTCAACGGATACAATGCCTTTCCTTCTTATAAGGCTGGCCAGGGAGAGCAGATCATCCCTTGAAAGGCAAAGCCTGTAATCATATGAATTCTCCTGTCTTGAGGCAAACTGTTCCCATAAGCCCCTGAACTCCATCTCCCTGAAGATCCTTGCAAGTTCTTCTCCATTAGGTTTCCCGATCTTAAGATCTTCAATATTCTCATCAAGAGGAACATGCTGATCAATCGTAACCAGTTTCCTGCTTAAGGATGCCTGGTCCCGGAACTGATTCAGATTCTCTTTCAGCTTTTCTTTTTTAATCCTGTGCAGATTGTCAAAGACATCTTCAAATGACCCGAATTCACTGACCAGGGCAACTGCCGTCTTTTCTCCCACTCCCGGAACCCCGGGTATATTGTCCACGCTGTCACCTGAAAGCCCCATTACATCTATAAACCTTACAGGCTCAAATCCGTATTCATCCTTCAGTTTTGCATAATCCGTCACAATATCCTTCATTGTGTCCCACATTGATATGTCCGGGCTTACAAGCTGCCTGAAATCCTTGTCCCCCGTCACCATGACGACACTGAAACCGTTTTTTTCTCCGATTCTGGCCAGTGTGCCTATGATATCATCGGCCTCATAACCCTCTTTTTCCAGTAATTTGATATTAAGATTTTCAACTATCGCCTTTATGAAAGGAATCTGGGCGGCCATATCCGGTGGCATGGGAGGGCGGTTAGCCTTGTAGTCCTGATATATCCCGTGTCTGAATGTAGGGCCTTTTGAATCAAAAACGACTGCAAAATACTCCGGTTTCCTGTCGGAAATTAGTTTCAGAATCATTTTCGTAAAACCTAATACTGCATTTGTAGGAAAACCGCTCGAATTGGAGAGGTTCCTTATCGCATGGTAGGCCCTGTGGATATACGAACTTCCGTCTATTAGGTAAACTGTCTCTTTTTCCCGGGTCATAAGAAATCAAATCTTCAACTGATGCAGAGGTAGATAAAAAAACCGCCGGATATTTTTAACGGCATATAAGGTAACTATTACGTTATAGGATATTTTTGAGCATAATGGTAATCTTTTATTTATACAGATACCTGACAAAGTCATAAAAGCCATTAGATGCTTTTTAGCCAATATATAACCATCCGTCAAATACTGTTATTATACCTGCCAAGGCATTGCCCTTCGTCGTCCTCTCCCCATCATACCTTCACCATGAGTTTTCCCTGCTAATTTTATTTTTATTCCTTTTTTCGCCTCCATATTTGTGATATTCTTTTAATTAACTATTACTGAAAACAATATATTTCATTAGAGGTTTATCGTGAAAAGCTGCCTTGTATACGGTGTAATACTTCTTGCCTTATTCGGCAATAGCTGCAGTGACTCTTCGTCTGGGCCTTCTGTCCTTCTCCAGGCCCTGCAGGTTGGGGTGCTCCTGCCGGAAACCGGTTTCAGCCCCATCAACGGCACAGCACAGAAGGCAGCCGTGGAACTGGCTATTGATGATATTAACGACTATTTTACCTCCAATAATCTGCCTGCCCATATAGAGGCCGTTATCAGAGACACACAGGGCAGCATCGATGAAGAAAGCCGGCTTCTTGATGAAATGGCAGATCAGGAGATAGCCATTGTCATATGCAGCATGACAAGCAGTTCCCTGGCCCTGATAAAGCCGCAGATCGATGACGGCAGAATAATAGTCCTGAACGATGTCGGCACCTCCCCTCAGCTTTCTCTCGATGACAATCTCTTCCGGATGGTGCCTGATGACAGGTATTCGGCCAGAGTTATGGCTGATTTCCTGTCTGAAAGCGGTATTGAAAAGATTATAATCTATTACCGCAATGATTTGTGGGGAACGACCCTGCAGGAGGAAATAACATCAGCTTTCACCCTCCCTGAAAATGGCGGCAGCGTAGCCGGCACAATTGTCTATGATGCCAGGCTCTATATGGTTGATATGGATGAAAAGGTTGATGATCTTAATACCAGCCTTACACAGGCCCTTATCGGAACAACTGCCGATAAGGTGGCGGTTATCCTTATCAGCTTTGAGGAAGGAATAGAGATCCTTAAAAAGGCGGCGGCCTATCCGGCGTTATCATCAGTCGAGTGGTACACAGGCGACGGTCTCGGGCAGAACATGGATCTTTTGAATGATGCCGCGGCAGCGGCCTTTGCCTGCGATGTAGGTCTGCAGTCTCCGCTTATTGCGGAGGCTGATTCCGATTTATACAGGGATCTGCGGATGCGTATACAGGCAAAGACAGGGCTTGATCACTACGCCTTTGCTCCTGTAATATATGATGCTGTATGGCTTGCGGCCCTTACCATGTCTGAAACCGGCAGTAACGCCGGCAGCGCCCTTATGAAAACTACGCTTATACAGGAGGCCGAGGATTATGACGCTGTTACCGGCATAATTGAATTCAACAGCGCAGGTGACAGATCTGCATGCGGGTATGATTTCTGGGCAGTGGAGCTGGTGAATGGAGACTATGCCTGGGTAAAGACGGCAGCAGGGTATTTCTCAACCACGGCGGCGCCTTCATTCTTATCTGAAAGTGCGCCGGGTGTTACAACCGGCAATCTCTTTCAGCAGAACTTCCAGGAGCCTGTTCCTGAACCAAGTCTGGGAGAGTTTATGGAAACGATCAGTGATGAGAGATAATTTTCATCGGTGATAATCCGGTATTTACTGGTTTTTCAAGAGGCAGCGACTTTAT
>JAFGMQ010000059.1 GCA_016927455.1 Deltaproteobacteria bacterium | reverse complement strand
TTCTCTAAAAGCGTTTTGCTTTCCATATCCAGTTCTTTAGCCAGTTCATAAACTCTGACCTTCTTCATATTCTACCCTCTTATTTAACAATTTTGATTTTCAACCAACTGAAGGATAAAAGCATTATTTTTTACAAGGCGATCAATAATGATGAACTCGCAAAAAGTCTCCTCAACTTGTCATTTCGAATGAAACGAGAAACCTGCAAACCTCGCATGCTGAAAAGATAAGAATTCTCTCTCGCCTGTGGCCTGATCGAAAGGACATTTTTGTCGAATTTCACTTTCTATAAAGCCTTCAAGCAAACATTGATCAAAAATCATTAGCCATAAACACTTCTGTATTAAAAGCCCTGCTAAGGCGTTTGCTGTTTTTTAAAACTTCCAGACAGGATGCGTTCGGACAAACATAGGCCCCCCTGCCCTTTGTTTTACTATTAATATCGTGAACAGCGACTCCCCTGGAGTTCAATGCAATCCTTATCAATTCTCCTTTGCTTCTTTTTGCTCCGCAGGATATACATGTCCTTATCGGAATATGTACCCTTTTATTCCTCATCAACCGTTTCTTCAGTGCTATCAGCATCATCGTTCCGGGCAGGGGTATCCTCCGGTTCCAATTCTGCCTGCTTTTTTATCTCACTCGTTTTGGCATATTCGACAGCACTCTCAATCAGTTTCTCTGCCTGCTTATCAGTCATACCCTTAACGCCGCGAAGATCATCCACTGTAGCGTTTGCAAGATCCCTGGCAGAGGTGAATCCCCCTTCATAAAGATCATAGGCCTTTTTATCTCCTATCCCCTGCAGATCTAACAGTGATTTATATCCTTCCTTAAGGGTCTGATTATAATTACTTTCCCCTGTCACATCCAGTTTCCAGCCGGTCAACCTGGATGCCAGCCGTACATTCTGTCCTCTCTTCCCTATGGCAAGCGATAACTGATCATCAGGTACCACAACTTCCATGGAGTGTTCGCTCTCATCAACGAGGACTCTAATGATTTCAGCCGGCGAAAGTGCATTGCAGATAAATTTTGCAGAATCGGAGTCCCAGGTAATAATATCTATTTTCTCACCCCGCAGTTCCTGAACCACGGCCTGAACCCTTGAACCTTTCATTCCCACACATGCGCCTACCGGATCCACATCAGGATCTTTTGAAGCTACTGCAATCTTAGACCTTGCACCAGGTTCTCTTGCGACTTGAACAATCTGTACAATGCCCTCGGCAATCTCGGGGACTTCACTCTCAAAAAGACTTGCCAGAAAATTCGGATGAGTTCGGGAAAGAACAATCTGAGGGCCTCGACTGAACTGTCTTACTTCAAGGATATATGCCCTTACGCGATCGCCCTGCTTGTATGTTTCCTTGGGAATCTGTTCCTTGAGAGGCAGTTCTGCTTCTGTCCTCCCAAGATTGACAATTATGGATCCTCTGTCGAATCTCTGGGCAATTCCATTGATGATCTCTCCCTGTCTATCTTTGAAGTCATCAAAAACGATATCTCTTTCAGCCTCTTTTAAACGCTGCATTACCACCTGTTTTGCTGACTGAGCGGCTATTCTTCCAAAGGCATCGGTGTCCATCTTCATTCCAAGACTGTCTCCAAGTTCAGCCTCAGGATCCAATTCATGGGCCTCAGACAGGGTTACCTGAAGGTGTTTATCGGTAACCTGTTCCACAACTTCCTTAAACTCAAATACTTCAATCTCTCCCAGTTCTTCATTGAAATTGACTTCCAGGTCGTAGTCCGGGCCGAATTTTTTCCGGGCTGCAGCCTTTACCGCCTCCTCAAGTGCCTTAATCAAGACATTTCTTTCCAGGCCTTTCTCACGGCTTACCTGTTCAATAATCTTTGTCAAATCAGATACCATATCTTTCGTGCTCCAAAATAAGTTGGGACTTCTAATGCCCGAATTCATAAACTATATTAGCCCGTTCTATATCCTTCAAGGGTAATAAAACCAGAGTTGCAGCTGTTTCAAGATTTAGCATCCCCTCCTTGAAATCCCGCAGATATCCGGTAAAATTTCGACGCCCTTCCACCGGGACTGCCATCTTTACCCTGATTTTTTGCCCAATGGCCTGCAAAAAATCCTTATCCCTTTTTAAACGCCTGTTCAGACCGGGAGATGAAACTTCAAGGACATATTCGTGGCTGATAACATCCTTTATATCTATTAAGTCACCTATTTCTCTGCTTGCCTTTGCACAGTCATCAAGAGTGATGCCCCCTTCTTTATCCAGGAAAAGCCTTAGAACCCATCTGCCTTGTTCTGAAAGATACTCAATATCAATCAGTTCAAAGCCCATCTCTTCAAGAATCGGTTCAATTATCCTTGTTACTTCCTGAATAACCATATTCTGTAATACCTGACTGCTCTAAATATATTCCTGACAGAAAAAGCAGTCCTGATTTCACGCAAGAATCAAAATTCTTTCATTGAAATTCTGCAACGAGGAAATTCGTGGCTGTTTATCAAAGCACAAGCGCAGATTCAACTTTTAAAAAAGCGCCCGGGTTATCTAATATCTGTTCCCGCTTTATGAAGGCACGCTTTTTATGTGTGATGTCCGGACTCGAAGATAATTCTACTAATCTCATAACAAAAAAGCGGGCTTTGAGGCCCGCTCCACACTGCAGACTGTAAATTTAAGCGCCTTTCTGCATTAAATCCTAAATAAGGATATAGAAAGCCAACGCTGAGTCCGCAATTTGAAGTAAATTCAGCTTATCTCTCATCGAAAACAGCTGCTAACCTCAAAAAGGGTGTCAGGCCTCACCTGACCTGAAACCGGAGAATGGAGCGGGCAACGGGGTTCGAACCCGCGACACCAAGCTTGGGAAGCTTGTACTCTACCAGCTGAGATATGCCCGCTCAAGCACC
>JAFGMQ010000058.1 GCA_016927455.1 Deltaproteobacteria bacterium | reverse complement strand
TTCTCCGCCCATACATCCTTATCTGAAGAACAGAAAAGAAAGCGTCTTGGAGGAGATCAGTATAAACTTGCCGCCAGGATGACATTTATAACACCAAAGTGCGCCTGGGACGCCATACTCACTGAAAAGCCATATCCCGTGAAGGCGGGATATCTAGTCGGGACAAACCCTGTTGTAACACGCGCCAATGCCAGAGAGGTCTATGCTGCATTGAAAGCCCTTGACTTTCTGGCTGTTTCCGATTTTTTCATGACTCCTACAGCCGAACTGGCAGATGTCTTCCTGCCAGCCGGGACATGGCTTGAGCAAAACCACATGGCTGAAAACTGGAAATTTCACGGTTATGTCCTGGCAAGGCAGAAGGTCGTACAAATAGGTGAATGCTGGCAGGATCATAAGATTTTTATGGAACTCGGTAAAAAGATGGGTCAGCAGTGGTGGGATACTGTTGAAGATGCCCTTGACTGGTTACTTGAACCTTCAGGACTAACATGGGAGGAATTCAAGGATAAAGGTTATCTCAAAGGGGATATGAAATATTACAAGTACAGGGAAAAAGGCTTTTCAACGCCTACAAGAAAGGTTGAGCTCTACTCTACCATCTTTGAAAAATGGGGTGTCGACCCGCTTCCAAAGTATACCGAGATACCGGAAAGCCCTGTCTCCAGACCGGATCTTGCCGAAGAGTTTCCCTACATCCTGAATTCAGGATTCAGGACTCCAACATTCTTTCATTCAGCAAACCGTATGATCCCGTGGCTGCGGGAAATAAGGCCTGACCCGATTGTCGAAATTCATCCTGACACGGCTGAAAAGCATAATATTGCTGAAGGCGACTGGGTCTGGATAGCATCGCCGAGAGGCAGGGTGAAAGAACGCGCCAGGCTTAATAATGGAATTGACCCAAGAGTAATCGTGGCTGAGCATGGGTGGTGGTATCCTGAGATAAAGGATCAAGGTCATGGCTGGGATGTCTCCAATATCAATATCCTTACAGATAACTCACATGAATCAATGGACCCTATTATGGGCGCAACCAATCTGAGGGTCCTGTTATGCAGCATTTCGCGCTGTGAAGAACAATAGGAGGTGATAAAATGGGGAAGTTCTCTTTAGTTATTAATAAAAAAGACTGTACAGGTTGTCATTCATGCGAAATCGCCTGCAAACAGGAACATAGTCTCCGAGTCGGCCCCAGGCTTGTGCGTATTATTGAAAACGGTCCCAATTTCATCCCGGTTTACTGTCATCATTGCGCAAAGGCACCATGCAGGGAGGCCTGTCCTGTTGATGCAATATCAAGAAATGAACAGGGAATTGTCCTTATTGACAAAAGCATTTGTATCGGATGCATGGTATGCATTGAAGCCTGTCCTTTTGAGGCAATGCAGTTTGATGATGATATCGGAATTGCTGTAAAATGCGATCTCTGTATTGACAGGCTGGCAGAGGATAAAACCCCTGCATGCGTAAGCGTATGTCCGACCGGGTGCATTTCTTTAAGGAGTCAGGGAAGCATAGCAGCGCAGTTTCAGGGCGCCTTATGATCAACAGGCAGCAGTTCATACGGGCACAACAATCCCCGCATCAACGCTGAACGGAAGTATATGAAACAGTTTTTATCGGAGATGAACATTAATACAGGTTCCTCAAATTATTCTGCCCGAACTTTTGAAAACGTCACAGGAGTCATACTGGCAGGGGGAAAAAGCAGCCGGTTTGGAAGAAATAAGGCTCTTGAAAAAATCGACGGCATGACTCTGATTGAAAGGGTCTGCAGTATTTTCAGCTCTGTTTTTCCACAGCTCCTTGTTGTTACAAATTCACCTGACGAGTATGTATTTCTCAATATCCCCATAACAGGGGATATTATTCAGGGTTTAGGGCCAATAGGAGGAATTTACTCAGGACTATGCTCAATGAAAACTCAAGCAGGTTTTTTTGTTGCCTGCGACATGCCCTATCTGAACAGGGACCTGATCTGTTATATGACAGATATTTCTGGGGGCTATGACGCTGTTGTCCCTAAAATAGACTGGATGCTTGAGCCCCTTCACGCCCTGTACACCAGGAAATGCATTCCGGAAATAGGAACAGAGATCGAATCCCATAAACGCCAGATCATAAACTGCTTCAGCCGCTTTAATGTAAGGTATGTATATGAAGATGAGATCAGAATGTTTGATCCTGAAGTCAGGTCATTTTTGAATATTAATAATCCGGGAGATATTGCAAAGATGCAGCATCCTCGGTATCTTCATTACGAATCTTGAAAACAATCCCATTAATTTGGAATTTGCTCTCTGCTACAGGCCGACCACATCACCTTCACGGAACCGGTAATATCCCTTTTCCATGATTCTTATGAAAGGTATCGAGGCGGATGTAAGGGTATAAAGTGTAAGCAGGGCTGACTCCAGATCCACGCCAAGAGAAGTCACTGTCTCCTGAAACCTTCTCATTTCTCTGGAAAGATCCTCGATTTCCATTTCAGAGACATACCCTCCCACAGGAAAAGGAATCGCCAAAGAGATCCCTCCTGTGTCGCATATTACTGTTCCGCCCTTCATTTCAATAACCTTGTTGATCGCAGCTGCCAGGTCCCCGTCATTAACTCCTATGGCAATGACGCCTGAGACATCCCAGCACAGGCTGGTTGCAACGGCACCGCGCTTCTGTTTCCACCCCCTGACAAATCCGATGAACTTCTCACCGTTGCCGCTCACCCTTTCAATGAAGACCATTTTCAACAGATCTGTCTCCGGATCTGAAACATAAAGGCCTCCGTTTCGCGAGGGGCTTGCTTTTCCTTCTCTTGTAACAAGGCCGCCGGTCTGTATGTCCATAGTCCGAATCTCAGCGTCTGAACTGCTGGCAGGAGCAGGAACAGCCATGTCTGATTCAGTTACAAAAGTTATTCTAAGGGTATTATAGAGTGCCTCGGGATAGGCGACCCTCTTCAGAGGAACAGACACCCTGCCCTTCTCTGCCACGATTTTTCCGTTTGATATTACTGTTTCAGGCTTCATTGCACCTGATTCAGGCAAAAGGATTATATCTGCAAAACGGCCTGGCGAAATACCGCCTGTAACATGGTCGATCCCGAAATGCTCAGCCGGATTAAGGCTTACCATCTGTACGGCCTTTATTTTATCAATACCCATATCAACAGCCTTCTGTATCACGTCAGCCAGGTATCCCTGCCTGATAAGGAGTTCCGGTTCGCTCCCGTCAGTAACAAGGATAAGCCTCCTCATGTCAATCCTGTCAATAAGAGGAAGTATTATTTCAAGATCATGGCGTATATGACCTTCTCTTACCATGACATAAAATCCCTGCTGTAACCTTGAAAGCGCATCATCTGCGGTTATGGCCTCATGGCAGGACAGGGCGCCGGCTGCTGCATAGGACGCCAGTTTCCTGTCGAATGCCCCTGCAGCATGACCCTGAACCGATTTTCCTGCCTCCAGGGTTTTCTCCATCAACTCAAGAATACGCGTGTCTTCGGTCAAAACAACATCCTGCCAGTAGGATTCCCCAAGCCCTGAAATCCTTTCATCCTTCAGTAACTCAACCGTTTCAGCAGCCGTCACAAAAAGCCTCTCAGCAGCCGGACTGATTGTCACCATGGGAGGCACAAGGCCGTACATCTTTATCGGCCGGTTGCTGATCTGCGACAGAAAAGCCCGGACACCTTCTGCACCGAGAGCAAATCCATAGCTTTCGATCTCTGTAATAAGGGCTGTTATCCCGCAGGGAATTGCATACCTCAGAAAATCGGTAATGTCCCAGTGGCTTGACAAATGAGTATGCACATCCATGTACCCGGGCGAAATCAGGCGGCCTTCTGCGTCAATGACGTGAGTCGAATCCCCGGTTGCATATTCTGCATCAGGACCGACATATGCTATCCTTGATCCTGATACGGCAACCGAGCAGCCCGGAACAAGGCGGCCGGAATAAACATCCATCAATATCCCGTTTTTTATTACCAGATCAGCCGGCACCTTTCCAAGTGCTGTATCTACAAGCTTTTTCCTCAACCACATGGTTTTATTCATAATGGATCTCCTTGTGTAAGCAGAGCATCTCCCTGAAATAAAGTAAGGTAACAAATAGAATTATAATCCATCAACCATAAAAATCCTGGTCAGGCTGAGACTTCCTAAGGGCTTGATAATATATTTTGAAATATAAAGGGCCTGACCTGGAATGGTCAAAGCCCTTATATTACCATCGAGCATGGACTGAATCAGATTTTGGGTAAACACTTGTTATTTCTTAACAACTCAAATCTGACTCATTAGAAAGAAGAAACGAACCGGTTATTTTTAACAATTTACTTCCAAATTCATTAATATTAACAGTCATAATATTTATTCGTTAAAATAGAGGGTTCCTGCTGCAAATATCTGTATAGCATGATTCATCGCTTCAACTCCTGCTCCTATATTAATGCACAGACTCAGCGCAGAGTTAATTGCATGTTCAACTCCCATATCAATAACATAAAAATTCCCTCTATATGTATTATCCGTTGATGTCAGATTCATTGGAGGGGAATCATAAATGAAAATTCCCCCGTTATAAACATGAAAATCTGCTATCATAATATCTCCACTCAACGTTTTAAACTGGATACCCAAATACCGGACTTTTGCCCCATAGGGAACCGGTATAGAAAAATGTATCCAGTTAAACAGACCAGGTTTTTGATCAATATTAAGTCCCCAGCCCTTATATATGTCAGCGTTTTGAACCCTGTCCATATACTCTACATGTCCGCTATGTCCGTGAACCGTAACTATTTCCCAATTTCTGGCTGATACCGATTCAGCCAGGATTGGAGAAAACATCAGAACCAGAAATAAAGCCATTGTTGCCGCAATGATATTTATGAATTTTTTCATGATACATTCCTCCTTTAAAATTATTGGTTCATTCATGGCTTGGTCTCCAAAGCCTGAAACATATCGGATTTTATCACCTCCAATCCCCATAAGACAGCCTTAAAAAAATATTCTATTTTATGATGAGCCGATAAATCATTGTTCTGTTTCCGGATTATTTCCGGGCATTATCACATTACACCTCTATTTTATTAAAGCTGACGAACGATAGTAATAGAACTTCGGCCCCATCGGGGAACCGCCGGCAGGAACTACAATAAGATAAATCTTATATTCTGCCCTTGGCAGAGAAGTCGTGTCAAAGCCTCCGTACAGAGAGCTTTCAATTGACCCGGTCAGACCGCTGCGCCACTTCACAGGGCCATGAGCAGCAATGGTCTTGCATGAAAGATCATTAGCAATCTGATAGATATTGGCAGGGTCTATCCATGGAATTGAAAAACCGATATATACGTCAACAGGGGCCGAGAAGGCAGGCAGGGCTACCTTCGTATGCATGGTGTTTGTATTACCATCCACATATATAGTAAATGGCCTTGCCACCGATGGGTCTGACGCGACAACGGGTTCCGGAATGGATGGGTACTCCTTTTCAAATGGTTCAGCAGGCACAGGCATTACCGCATTATGGTCGGTACCAAGGTATTCATAGGCACCCCTGTCAGGAACAGGGGCTGCAGCACGGGCGTGTCCCTCAATATCCACAGCAGGGGCCTTGGAGGCATCGGCTGTGTCTATGGCAGGCGAGCCGGCGCAGAGATGAAAATCATCCCCGATGAGCGGATCATCAGCAAGGTTGTTGCCCATATCGTTATATGTTACATCATTTGTGTCCAAATTGCCCAGGGTGTTGCTCCCTGAATTTACAACCATGTTCCCGTCGGTATAGTTTCTCAGATTGATTTCAGTGTGCGGCGCAGTTGAAGCAAGATCGTTTCCATATATGATGTTGTTATACATGTTCAGCACCATGTTATCAGGCGTTCCGCTATCTCCGTCCGCAGCTGCTTCTAATCCGATACCGGAATTCCTTGTTATCGTATTGTTCACAAGATCTATTACAGGATTTGAAATATAGGAACCTATTTTCATTCCTCCTTGTCCTTCTTTGTCAATGTTCCCGCCTATTACGTTGTTTTCTATCCTCAGGGTGCCAGGAATACTCCTGCTCAGATAAACATAAAGTCCGCCATTTCGGAAATAACATCTGTTTCCGTTTATGGTGTTTGCCTCTATATAACTGCCTGCCAAGGGCGTTGCCCCCTTTCCACTGTCTTCGTAGTCAGTGCGATAAAGATAAATATAGCCACCACCGCCTTGACCGGCAAGATTCCCGTTAATCTCGTTTCCCGAAATCCCAAATTCAATAAGAGAATTCATGACAGATGAACCGGAGTAACCGTCTATGTAAAAACCGCCTCCTGAGTTACAGGCACTGTTTTCAGCAATCCGGTTATCCGAGAGCAGGAGATTTATCACGGCACGGACAGTGTCGGAATATGAGTACGTGTAAACGCAAACGCCTCCCCCAGTGGAAGTAGCCCTGTTGCCGATGATAAGGTTATTGGAAAGTGTGAGATCAATACGGCTGCCAGTGCTGACTGATGAAGCATAGGAATAGACATAAACACCTCCTCCCGACCCTGCTAATCCATTTGTAATGGTAAGTCCATTTATGGCGACTGAAATGGTCTCATCATATGCGTAGATATAAAAGACCGAGTCAAGCCCCATTCCGTCTACAACAGTCAATGCCGGATTATCAGACCGAGTTGTAAAGGTTGAATCCCAGCCTCCTTCAATAATAATGTTTTTGGGGTCTGTAATGCGTATGTTTTCAAAATACAGGCCCCGCACAATCCTGATGGTGTCGCCGTCAGATGCCGCGTTAATCGCAGCCTGAATAGACGAATAGGCACACCCCGTTTGGCATACATCACGATTAGCCCCATGGGCTGAAGAAATGAATACACATGTAATGATAATAGCCAGAATGATCGCTTTTCTTAATAACAGCATTTTGAGCCTCCTCTTTGCATTGTTAAGGACTGAGCCTCTTTAACAAACCTTTTTATTGCCTTTGTCCCGTCTGTTTACTGATAATGCAGAAACCGTCTCTTATATACGGGCTGAAAGTTATTACGAAGCATCCATTCAAATAATACAATGAATGTGTAAACCACAAGAGCATTTAAGGCCGAATCGCCAGCCTTTTACCTCTTTACCGGCTGCCTTGAAGGGCTTTACATAATAGAAAAATATAGTTACGCGGTCTCTTTATCTATAAGGTGATATGAATTCTTTCGGCAATTTGGAATTCCGTCCTGTTCCGAACAGTCACAGGATATTCTGCAGTGGGATTAAAACAAATAGAGGATATTGGCTCATATAACAAGCAAAGATGTCTATGCCTGTCAGTTCTTTTTCTCCGGCATTTTTCAAGCCAGCAGGCCATGTTGAGTACCGCACGCGAAGTCTGCCATTAAAGCATCTCATTCCGTGCTTGACAGGTAAATCTGAAAAGTTCTGTCATTTTTCAATCTTTCTCTGTAACTTATTACAATAAAACTAATAAAACTTTAAATAGTATTACTTGCCTTGTCAATAGAAAACTTTAATAGAAAAAAACTGACCTTCCCTTCAAATCATAAACCGGCTGAATTCTTTACCCTCATGTACCTGCAATTCAAAAGACAGAAAAAAACCCTCAAACGCCGTCAACTGTTTTTACTCCAGGCTGTTATCTGACATTCGGAGAGGAACCCGCACCTTATACCAATGAAACCTTGAGTTTTATAAGAAATAAGCAATTGATACTGGCCTGTAACACCTGATCCACAGACAGACTAAACTGTCTGCTTTTCCCGGTCTGAAAGCCTCCATAATGTCATTTGTTCAGGTCCGCCTGAAACAGGCACAGAACCTGGTACTGGTTTTCCGGCGGATGATTTGTGCATTCTGTCTTGAGAATAAGCCGGGAACAGCCTGAATTGACAATAATCCATGTAGTCGGGACATCCTGTTACTCTGCATCGGGCACATACTTCAATGCTTACTTTCGGGTATGATCTCTTTTTGGTACACGTGATGTATGGCATATGATTTCCATCCAGCCCTCAAAAAGCGACATCGTTTTGAGATTCTTCCTTTTTTCTTTTCAATCGGTATATCCGTCTTCTTTCAGATTTGGAGGGAGTATCACTGCAGCCGAAGCAACCGGAAGTTCCTGAACATCTTTGAGTTTTCTTCCAACAGCTCTTGACCTGACTTTGGCCTTTTCTATCGTCTCGGCAGCCTGATGCAGCTTCTTTTCCACCAGACCCAGGACATCGCCATACTGTTTCCACTCTGTCTTGACTGCTGCAAGGAGCTTCCATACCTCGCTTGAGCGCTTCTGGATGGCCAGCGTACGGAACCCCATCTGAAGACTGTTAAGAATCGACCACAATGTAGTTGGACCAGCGATAACCACACGGTACTCCCGCTGGATGACTTCGATCAAACCCGTCCTGCGGATTACTTCTGCAAAAAGTCCCTCTATGGGAAGGAACAAAATCCCGAAATCAGTGGTTTTGGGCGGATATAAATATTTATCACTGATGTCTCTTGCACAGGCCTTTACACGGTTCTCCAGTTGTTTTCCTGCTGTTTCCACACGTTCGACTTCTGCCCGTTCCTGGGCCTCGATCAGGCGTTGATAGTCTTCAACGGGGAATTTAGCATCAATTGGCAGCCAAAGGGCCTCATCCTGATTTGCACCCTGCCCCGGCAGCTTGATAGCAAACTCAACACGCTCACCTCCATCCCTTATGGCAACATTGGCAGCGAACTGATCAGGGTTAAGCACCTGCTCTAAAAGGGTGCCAAGCTGCACTTCGCCCCATGTTCCGCGCGTCTTGACATTTGTAAGCACCTTCTTGAGGTCGCCAACACCAGTGGCAAGTGTCTGCATCTCTCCAAGCCCCTTATGAACCTGTTCCAGCCTCTCACTAACCTGCTTGAAAGATTCCCCCAGACGCTTTTCCAGCGTACCCTGAAGTTTCTCGTCAACAGTTTGCCTCATCTGGTCAAGCTGATTTGCATTGTCAGTCTGCATGCTTTGAAGCTTGCTTTCCACCGCTATTCTCAGTTCTCCCATTTTCTTTTCATTACTATCCGAAAGCTTGCCAATCGTTGATGACATGGCCTCAAGCTCAACTCTCTGTATTCTGGCAGCTTCCTTCATTCGCTGTATTACAGAATCACCGAATGTCTTGAAGGCTTCAATAAGCTCCTGCCTTTGATCCTTCGCAGCCTTACCCTGCTCGTTTCTGCTAAGTGCAATTTCTTCTCTAACCGCGCGTTCGCTGCGTTCCTGTGCCTTTTCAAAGGCATAAAGACGGGATTCAAGCTCTGATGTACCGGCCTGCGATACCTTCTTTAAAATCAGGACCACAATAACCAGTGTAGCGATCAGCAATGCAGCAGTCACGATAAGCAGAATATCAGTCATGAATAGCATCCCCCGGAGAATTTATCGTCTGTGATAAAATGCCTTATTAACACCATTGGCGTACCATAAGGACTGATGATAGCCCCCTTGCCCGTATAGAATCTCAGTGTCACCTAATAGAAGAGAACAGGCATGAC
>JAFGMQ010000057.1 GCA_016927455.1 Deltaproteobacteria bacterium | reverse complement strand
CCTACGGCTTCCACAGCTTTTCCGATCACTGTAAAGCGGACAATTCACTTGTTACAAAAGCGGACAAATCTATTTGTTGCTAACAGGGCTGTATTTGGCAGGGCTGTATTTGGCAGCAGGCTTTGTATTTATGTCTTTAAGATCATTAGTATTGACCTGTTATACATTGCCATATACTGGCATAGGTTAATAAGATGTCTGACTTACAAATACTTCTGAAAGCTTTCCCGCCTTTGGAATTTACTTTTATAGTGAAAACATTATAATGAATTTTCAAGGAACCTGGTTTCCAGTAGCAGTGATGAGTTAGAGAGATATGTTAATTGATTGGAATTCGGTATATGACTCGAAACATGAAAGGATCAGGCATCAAAGGCGTTTTATTTGATTTTGACGGGACATTGACCCATCCGGGGGCCCTGGATTTTCCAGCCATCAAGAGACTGATGGGGTGCCCTTTAGAACAGCCCATTCTTGAATATATCGAGACCTGCCGGGATCCAAGGAAAAGTGAGTTAATCAAGATCCTGGAGGAAAAAGAAGATCTGGCGGCAGAAGCATCACGGCCTAATTATGGTGCCGAAGAGTGCCTTATAACTCTTAAGGAGAAGGGAATATCTCTGGGTATCTTAACGAGAAACAGCCTCAATTCCGTGAAAAAGGCATTAAGGCAATTTAACATTATCACTATCAGCGATTTTGATACCGTTCTTACGCGGGATTCCTCGCTGCCGAAGCCTGATCCTGACGGAATTTTCCGCGCTGCCAAGCTTATGGGCCTGTTATCCCAGGATCTGCTGGTAGTTGGGGATTTCCGTTTTGATATTATTGCCGGAGATGCTGCGGGTTGCAGGACTGTTCTGCTGACCAACGGAGGCGTATCTGTTATGTTGCCCGGTGACCCGGTACCTGACTTTAGAATCAGCCGGCTTGAACAGCTTATTGATCTTATATAGAGTCAAAGCTCTATCAGTATAAATTGAATTGAAACAAACTCTAAAATACTGATCAATTAGAATAGGGCAGCAATGAAATGATTTCAAGAATTGGAAAAAATATCCTTTTTTTAATACTTGCATTTACTGTTTTATCTTTTTCGTCATGCTCAACACTCGACTCAAGACAACAGCAATTATCTTCATTTACACTGACAGTCCTCCACAACAATGATGGTGAGTCCCATCTTTTGAATGCAGGCAAAGGCCTTGAAGATTTCGGCGGAGTGGCCCGCTTTGCGACCATGGTAAAAAAATTAAAAGCCGAAGCCGGAGAATGTTTATATGATTTGAACTGTGCAGTAATAATGCTTTCTTCAGGAGATAATTTTCTTTCAGGACCGGAATTTGATGCAAGCCTTTACAGGCAGGGAGGACATCCTTACTATGACACTATTGCAATGGACCTGATTGGATATAACGCAATCGCAGTCGGAAACCATGAGTTTGATTTTGGCCCTGTTATCCTGGCGGAATTTATCAGGGGCTTTAAATCATATGCACCTTTTTTAAGTGCAAACCTGGATTTCAGCAATGAGCCTTGCTTGAAGAAGCTTGTCAATGATGGACTAATAAAAAAAAGCGAGATAGTTAAAATGAATGGTGAGCTAATCGGAGTTATCGGAATAACCACTCCAACCCTGCCGTTCATTTCAAGCCCAAGAAATGTAATGATTGATAATGATATTGCCGGTGCCGTTAATGGTGAGGTGAAAAAGCTAACGGCACAGGGCGTAAATAAAATAATATTGATAAGTCATTTGCAGAGTATCGAATATGATCTGGCCCTGGCCGCTTATATTCGGGGTGTTGATATTATTGTAGCCGGTGGAGGCCATGAGTTGTTATCCAATAAAGACGGTCTTATGATTCCCGGGGATGAGGATCATGTCTATGGCCCATACCCCATACTCGTCAAAGATGCAGATGGCAAAGAACTTCCTGTGGTAACTACCAGCGGTGCGTATAGATATGTAGGCCGTCTTGTAGCAGAATTTGACGATAATGGTGAGGTGATAGAAATAGATAATTCAATCAGCGGGCCTGTGAGGGTGGCGGGGGGCTGCAGTAAAGATTCTGTTGAGCCTGATTCTGAGATACTGCAAAAGGTTATTGAGCCGGTTGAGAGATACATTGAAACACTTTCTTCTCAAATAATAGGAAAAAGTGAAGTCCCCCTGGATGGCCGACGTGTATCTGTTCGCACAATGGAGACAAATATGGGAGATGTAATTGCTGATTCTATTCTCTGGCAGGCAACTTTATTATCATCCGAGTTCGGCATACCTGGCCCTGACATGGCCATTTTGAATGGCGGAAGCATTAGAAACAATGCAGTCATTGAGCCAGGTGAAATATCCATATTAGATAGCTATGATATCATGCCTTTTAATTCCTTTGTTACTATCGTTTATGGTGTTACTTCGGTTCAGTTAAAGGAGATACTTGAGAACTGCGTATCTAAAGCTGAGTTCGGTGAGGGTGGTTTCCCGCAGATAGCGGGCTTCAGTTTTTTATGGGATTCAAATGGCATTGCCCAGGAGTTGGATGAAAAGGGAGGGGTCATTACACCGGGGACACGTATCAGGCAGATCAGACTGAATAATGGTATTAAAATTGTGCATAATGGTTCAGTGCTTGATAATGCGCCAGGGTTCAATGTAGCTACGATAGATTTTCTGGCTCGGGGAGGAAACCAGTATCCTTTTCGAGATAACGGTTTTGTAAATCTTGGATTGACTTACAGAGCCGCAATGGTGAATTATATTAAACAGGCAAGAGGTGGCCTGATTTCTGAAAGGGATTATCCGGAATGCGGTACCGGCCGTATAACTGAAAAGGGACTGCGCTCGAACTAGTTGTTTTTAATGTAATTTCCCGGATTCGAAAAATGTGGTATAGCGCTTGAAAAGCCTGCTGTATCTTGCGGGCACATATTTTTTAAGCGGACTTTCTTGACAAAAGGAGAAACTAAATGAAGAAAAGAAGTGATCTCATGATAAAGGGAGCGGAAAGAGCTCCTCACCGTTCACTCTTAAGGGCTGACGGATTTTCCGATTGGGAAATGGAGAGACCTGTTATCGGGATTGCAAATTCATTCAATGAAATTGTGCCGGGCCATATATATTTAGATAAACTTGTTGAGGCAGTTAAGGCGGGTGTTTATGCTGCGGGAGGAACACCGGTTGTATTCAATACAATAGGTGTGTGCGATGGAATAGCGATGAACCATGAGGGGATGAAATATTCTCTTCCCAGCCGCGAACTGATCGCTGATTCTATTGAAGTGATGGCTATGGCTCATCCGTTTGACGGGCTGATTCTCCTGTCTTCATGCGACAAGATTATTCCCGGCATGCTTATTGCCGCAGCCCGATTAGATATACCATCCATCTTTGTGTCCGGAGGTCCCATGCTGCCGGGGAAGGTGCTTGGAAAGGATACCGGTCTCGATAAGGTATTTGAGGGAGTGGGCAGCCTTAAGAGCGGGAAAATATCGGAATTAGATCTCTATGAACTGGAGTGCAATGCATGTCCCGGTGCCGGTTCATGTTCAGGCATGTTCACGGCGAATACAATGAGCAATCTTTCAGAGGCGCTCGGGATGTCTCTTCCGCTTAACGGAAGCGCTCCGGCTGTATTTGCCGAAAGAGTGAGAATTGCAAAGCAGACAGGGTACCAGTCTGTAAAACTGGTAAACAGGGGAATCAGGCCGAGGGAAATTATGACAAAGGAGGCCTTTTATAATGCCATTGCCCTCGATATGGCCCTGGGAGGATCAACGAATACCGCATTGCACATCCCGGCTATTGCATATTATTCGGGAATTGATTTGACCTTAAAAGATTTTGACCAGTTCACTGAAAGAGTTCCCCATCTTACCTCCATGGCTCCTGCTGGACCTCATCACATTGTTGACCTGTTTTATGCAGGAGGAGTGCCTGCAATCCTGGCCGAGCTTAGAAAGGCCGGTCTGGTAAATGACAGGCAATTTGTTGTATATGGAAAGACAATGGGAGAGATGCTTGATGAGATCCAGGCCAGAATAAAAGACCCGTCAGTTATTCGTACGATTGACAATCCTGTTCACAAAAACGGCGGACTGGCCGTTTTGACCGGCAATCTCGCACCTGGCGGGGCAATTGTCAAGCAGGTCGCGGTAGACGATGAAATGCTCAGACATTCAGGCCCTGCAAGGGTTTTTGAGTCAGAGGAGGAGGTTGTCAGGGCAATTGCGGAAAAAGAAATCAGAAAGGGAGACGTCCTTGTTATACGTTATGAAGGCCCCAGGGGAGGTCCGGGCATGCGCGAGATGCTCTCTCCTACGTCGGTACTGGCAGGAATGGGTATGGACAAGGATGTCGCGCTAATTACTGACGGGCGTTTTTCCGGGGCTACGCGCGGTGCATGCATCGGACACATATCACCTGAAGCTGCGGCAGGAGGACCCATCGCGGCGGTTAATGAAGGGGATATAATTGAAATTGATATCCCTGGCAAAACATTGAGTGTGCGGCTTTCAGATAAAGAGATTTCAAAAAGAATTGAAGGATTAAAGAAATTTGAGCCAAAAATTAAGACCGGCTATGTTGCGCGGTATGCAAGGAGTGTTTCAAGCGCTGACCTTGGCGCTGTACTTGAAAGATAAACAAAAGCCGGAAGCAAAAGCCTGGGAGACAGACAAACATCCTTTATGAATTTTGGAAATCCTTGTTAGATGGCATTACTTTCATCAGGGATAACAGTTGACGGGATCAGTCTCACCAGGCATGAAGTCTTTAATGAGCAGATATTTTAAGGAGCAACCTGTGACCCCAATTCACACTGATAATATTACTGACAATTTCGATTAATTTTGAATCCGTTGTGGATATGGCTCCAGGGGTTTTTGAAATAGAAAAAAGGCCTTCAATTAGTTAGCAATCAGGAAGACATAAATTGACAAATCACCGGTTTTCGAATAAAAAAATATTGAGTCTGAAAAATTTCATGAGGTCATCCTGTTTTTTAAGATTGGTCAGGCTGTGCGAGCCAAAAAAATCATGAATTATATAGGGGGATACTAAGGATGAAATGCCCACACTGTGAAAAAGATATACCAGGCGTCTCCTGCACTCAGTGCGATGCTGATAATCCGGAGAATGCCAGATACTGTATGGAATGCGGGAGCTTTTTAGGTAAAGAAGCTGATAGTTTCAGTGGAGATGAAGACGGTTTCAGCCTTGATGACAGGGTCCTGTGTCCGGACGGTACCTGCACGGGAATAATAATTGACGGAAAGTGCAGCGAGTGCGGAAAGAAACCTGATTAAGGCTGTTTGATAATGGTAATTCAAGGAGTTTGATACAGGAATATCATGTATGAATTGAGGGTGACGTCACAGTTTTCAGCGGCCCATCTTTTGAGGGATCACAAAGGTGAATGCGAAAATCTTCACGGCCATAACTGGAAGATAGAAGCATATGTTGCAGGAAGGGAACTGGGTAAAGATGGGTTGATGATTGATTTTAAGATTATCAAAGAGAAAGTGGAAAAGGCATTAAAAGAATTGGACCATAAATATTTAAATGAACTTGAGCCATTTAAAAAGCAAAATCCATCCTCGGAGAATATTGCCCGCCACATTTTTACGTTACTCTCCAGGGAAATGAATGAGGGGGATATCCGGGTCAGCAAGGTCACAGTCTGGGAATCCGATACTGCGAGCGCAAGTTACATGGAATCCTGAGGGGCCTTGACGAGACTGAAAATCCGATCCAGACTCTTCATTTCCTCATTGCCTGAGGAACATTTCAAATTCAGTTAAAAATCAGAGGTTATAATGAAAGTATTCGGCTTTATTCCGGCAAGGTACGCGTCTCAGCGTTTCCCGGGCAAGCCTTTGGCTGTGATTGAAGGAAAGCCCATGATTCAGCATGTTTATGAGTGTGCCATTTCCTGCCCTGAATTTTCAGAAGTCTGGGTAGCTACTGACGATGAGAGGATATCTGATGTAGTTTCAGGATTTGGCGGCAGGGCTGTAATGACAGATCACTCACACAGGAGCGGAACCGACCGCATAAGGGAGGCTGCAATCAAGGTTGGACTGGAAAAGGAAGACATAGTTGTTAATATCCAGGGGGATCAGCCAAAATTCAGCCCATCCATAATCACTCTCCTTATAAGGCCGTTTTTAGAGGACCTGAATATCCAGATGACGACGCTGAAATATAAGCTTACAGACGAAAGAGACATTCAAAATCCCAACCATGTAAAAGTTGTTACCGACAGGCATGGGTATGCGATGTATTTTTCGCGTTCGGCAATACCTTATTTTCGCGATATGAATTCAACAAGAATCTGCTACAAACATCTTGGATTATATGGATTTAGAATGGAGTTCCTGAGCCTGTATACTCAGCTCTCTGAGGGAGAACTGGAGAACGCGGAGAAACTGGAACAATTAAGGGTGCTTGAACATGGGATCAAAATAAAGGTGCTGGAATCGCCCTTTGATTCTATTGAAGTTGATGTGCCTGAAGACATACTGAAGATAGAAGGAAGAATGGCTTAATGAGTCATTGCTTCGTTGTACCCATGAGGTTATAATTGTGCCATTAGGTAAAACATGGAATATAAAGCCTGCCAGTTCTTTTGCATCATTTCTATCCCGTCAAGCCGGTATAACTCCTTTACAGGCGCAGCTTCTCATTAATCGAGGCATCTCTGAGCCCGAGGAGGCTGATTTTTTTATGAATCCCCGCCTGTCAAATATTCCTGATCCAATGAATTTCAAGGGAATGAAAGAAGCATTGTTCGTTATTCTGAGGTGTATAGAGACAGGAGCTAAGATAACCATTTTCGGGGATTATGATGCTGACGGACTTACTTCAACTGCTCTATTGGAGAATTTTTTTTCAAACCTTGGAATAAAGGTATCTCATTATATCCCCGACAGGCTGAAGGAGGGATATGGACTGAACAGTGAGGCGATTAAACGCATTGCCGGAGATGGAACAAAATTGATAATTACCGTTGACTGCGGAATATCTAACGGTAAGGAAATATCTCTGGCCATAAGCCTTGGCATGGATGTAATAATTACTGACCATCATCAAATACCGGAAGGGTTTCAGCCGGTCTGTCCGGTAGTAAATCCTAATCAGAAAGACTGCCTGTTTCCATTTAAGAACCTTGCCGGCGTTGGAATAGCATTCTTTCTCTCTGTTGCCATAAGGGCTGCACTTCGTGAAAAGGGTTTATTCAGGATAAATCCGGAACCGGATTTAAGAGAATATCTTGACCTTGTAGCACTTGGTACAGTTGCAGACAGGGTCCCTCTTCTGGATCAGAACCGGATACTTGTTGCGAGCGGTATGGAAACCATGTCAAGGTCCAGATGGGCTGGTCTGGTTGCAATGATGGAAGTTGCCGATATCTCGCCATCTGGGATGTCAAGTGAAGATATTGCATTCAGGCTTGCCCCCCGCCTCAATGCTCCCGGCAGAATAGGGAACCCTGAAACAGGCATTAAGCTTCTGACTGTAAAAGACCCGCTCTATGCAAGAGAACTGGCATTTGATATGGACAGGACAAATGAAACACGTCAGAGTTTAGAGAAAGATATCTTTTGTGAAATAGAAGAGATAATCAGGAGTGAATATCCAGTTGATAAGAAAAGAGTTTTGGTGTTTTCAGGTGAGAACTGGCATCGGGGGGTTTTAGGTATAGTTGCTTCAAGGCTTGTGGAAAGATATCACCGCCCGTCAATCATAATGAATATTCAAGACGGCATGGCAGTGGGATCAGGTAGAAGCATGCATGGATTTGATCTTTTTGGTGCCTTGAGTCAGATCAGTCATGTCTTTGAAAGGTTTGGAGGGCATAAGTATGCAGCAGGGTTTGCTTTAAAGTCAGACAGGGTGGATTTCCTGAGAAAAGAACTGGAGCGCATTGCATTATTGCCTGAAGCAGGCTTCAAAGATGAGGACATGGTTCCGAGGGTTGAAATTGACTCCGAGCTTGCACTAAAGGAGATAAATTTTGAAATGGTCAGGCATATAAGGGCATTATCTCCTTTTGGAGAAGGTAATCCCGAACCTCTGTTTCTGGCTCGATCATTAAAGGTTCACAGTTCCAGAATCATACGTGATCGCCACCTCAGCATGAGGGTAGGGCAGGGCAAGACCATATTTGACGCCATTGGTTTTAATTTTTCAGATACATGCCCCTCAAATGGAGAGTCCGTTGACATGGTATTTACACCTGAAGTCAATTTCTGGCAGGGACATGAAAGGATCAAGCTCAGAATAACAGACCTGAAAAGGGCTGTTTGACATTATTGATTCTCCATCAATTTCATTTGGGTCCTGCGTCATACTCCTTGAAAAATTTCAGAAAATCCGAGTCAGTTGAAAGTATAAGTGATGTATCTTTTTTCATGGATGCCTTGTAAACCTCGAGTGACCTTAGAAAGTAGTAAAAATCAGGATCCTGTTCGTAAGCCTGAGCGTATATAAAGGCAGATTCAGCATCTGCTTTTCCCTTTACTTCCTGTGCAGTTCGATATGCCTCTGAGGTTATCCCCTTTAAGTCCCTTTCAGTGTTGCCTTCAATTTTACGGGCTTCACCTTCACCCTCGGAACGAAATTTTTCGGCAATCTGCTTCCTCTCTGCAATCATTCTCTCAAAAACCGATTTCTGAACTTGTTCAACATAGTTAAGTCTCTTGATGGCAACATCAACCAGTTCTATGCCGAATTGATCCAGCTTCGGCTGAGCCTGCTTCAAGATACCTTCCACAATCTTCTCTCTTCCAGTATTGACCGCTCCCAGATTTCGCTCCTCATCTTTGTGCTTATCCAATCCAACCTCAAAGGTGTCCATTTCCCTGTTGGTTGTTCGTACAGTCTCAATCAAAGAGAACGATGTTACAAAATTACGGACAGCGGGATCGATAATGTCGTCAAGTCTGCCTAAGGCTCCTGTTACATTATTGACTGTCCGAAAAAATTTCAGGGGGTCAACTATTTTCCATCGTGCGAATGTGTCCACCCAAAGAAATGTCTTGTCCAGTGTTGGGACCTGTCCCGGGTCGCCGTCCCATTCGAGGAGATTTTTTGGAAAAAAAGTTGCGATCTGTATGACTGGGATCTTAAAGTATAACCCAGGTTCTGTCTTGGCTTCTCCTATGGCTTCACCAAACTGAGTGATTACTACCTGTTCGGTTTCCTCCACTATATAAGCGGTGGAGTATAGGGCGAGCAGACAAAAAACAATAGCTCCTATCAATATCTTTATTTTCATTTACTGCCTCCTTGAGATTTTCCAAGATTAAGCAAGGGGAGAAAATTTTTCTGTTCAGTGTCAACAATGTATTTTTCTCCCATTTTTGGAAGGATCTCCTCTATTGCTTCCAGATAAAGGCGTTTACGGGTAACATCTTTTGCCCTGGCATATTCTGTGTAAAGAGACATGAATCTTGCAGTATCTCCCTTTGCGCGGTTAACACGATCAAGTGCATAACCCTCAGCCGATCTTATTGTTTTTTCCGCATTACCTCTTGCGGCTGGAATGACATTGTTATATCGCTCTTTAGCCTGGTAGATCATTTTTTCTTTTTCCTGGGTAGCCTGGTTTACTTCGTTGAATGAAGGCTGGACCGGTTCAGGAACATTCGTCTTTTTAAGCTCCACCGCGACAATTTTGATACCGGTTTCAGCATAATCAAGTTCCCTCTGCAGAATATCCTTGGCCTGGATTGCTAAAACTTCTCTTTTGCTTATAACCTCATTGATACTGCTGTCTCCAACAATAAGGCGCATACTTGATTCAGCCAGGTCTCTTAAGGTAGATGTAACATTCCTGACCTTGAAAAGGTATTTGTATGGATCATTGACCCTGTATTGAACAACCCATGGAACTACTGCTACATTAAGGTCGCCGGTAAGCATGAGTGATTCATTCAGATAACCGGAGCTTGGGGCATATCGTGTCTGAACGCCTGGTTCTATTGTCCGAAGGCCGAACTCCTCCTTAAAAACATAGTCAACCTTTACCTTTGTAACTTTTTCAATGCCTCTTGGCAGCTTAAAATTAAGACCGGGGCTTGTTGTCCTTGTGTACTTGCCGAATCTCTGTATTATTCCAACCTCATTAACACCCACGGTATAAAGACAGCTTGAGCCAAAAAAAATTATAATGGCTGCGAGTGCTATAAGCCAAATGCCACCCGGAAGTTTACCTTTGGTGAGCTTGATTTTTTGAAAAACATCTTCTATCCCTGGAGGAATTCCAGGACCGCCGCTGTCTGATGTTTGTTTCCTCTGTGCTTGAAGTTTATCCCAATCCCAAGCCATGAATCCCCCTTTTTAAATAGAATTCTTTAAATATTGATCATTCTTCCACAATTAACACGTAAGTTTTAGATATTACAGACAAACCCCTTATATGTCAAGGTTTAATTGGAATCAGGTTTATTGATAGATCTGGCATCTGTTCTGCATCTATATGTATGCATCTATATGTATATTGACAGGCATGCCCCCTTAACCTATTATAATCAAATAAGCTTTATCCCCTGTTGTGCATTTTGTATTTAGACTGCCTTTTTGATTTAAGACTATTGGTTTTAAAGAGAATATGGAGATAAAACATATACCTGCCTGCTATGGAAATCTTGGCTTTCATCAAAAAATCGGTGAAATAATAAAAAAACACTCAGAGAACAGGCATTCAATAAAGGAAATCGTCCATAAGGCAATTAATTTTGAAACGGTCAACAGCATCCTTGATGTAGGATGCGGCTACGGGTGGTTTGAGGATGGGCTGGATGGCAAGTTTGACCTGATTGTAGGGATTGAATATCTCGAGGAAAACAGGGAGAAATTTCTTTCAATAACAGAACCTATTGCGAAAGAGTCAGTATTTCTCAGAATATTGCTCCCGTGCCCTATTGAATTGCCATCTGAGCAGTTTGATCTTATCGTCGCGGCATATTCTCTCTATTTTTTCCCTGAAATTATACCGGAGGTTAAGCGAATACTGAGTCCGGATGGCATCTTTGTTATTATAACCCATAGTGAGATGATGCTTGAGGAAGGCGAAAGATTCTTTCAGTTCAAGAACCTGAGAACTCTAATAAAGAGATTTTCATCAGAGAACGGTGAAGAGATCCTCAGGAGGTATTTCGGCCGAGTAGACTGCACAGATTATTTTAACCGTCTATTATTCAATAGAGAACATGCAGGTGAACTTGAAGATTATATTAATTTTAAAAAGGAATTTATAGCAAAAGACGTGCTTCCAGAAGTAGTGAGGAAAAAACTGCTTCATGAATTAAAAGAAAAGGGGAGCCTTGCCTTCAATAAGAATGACAGGATTTTTTTTGTGAGAAAATGAGGAAGAAACTATACTGCAATTACTGCAATAACAGCCTGAGAATGGAATTTCTTGAAGGCAGAAAAAGACAGGTATGCAAGAACTGTGGTCAGGTCTATTATGAAAATCCATTGCCGGTGGCATCTGTTATTGTAAGCAACGACGATCATGAGCTTCTGCTCGTTAAAAGGGCAAGAGAGCCTTTTAAAGACATGTGGTGTTTTCCAATAGGTTTTGCAGAGACAGGTGAAAGCATTGAGCATGCGGCAATTAGGGAACTCAGGGAAGAAGGCGGTATTGACGGGAGAATTGTTCAGCTTATTGATGTTGATTCACATATAAATTCATTTTACGGAGAACTCCTTATCGTCACATTTGAAGGAGAAAAGTTAGGCGGAAACGAATGCGCTGGAGATGATGCCAGCGATTGGGGATATTTTCCAGCAATGAATCTGCCAAAGCTGGCTTTTGACTCTCAGGAAAAGGCTTTAAAAAAGTTCCTTGAAATTAAAAACGATGCATGGAATATTCATGATTCTTTTGAAAAATTTGTCAAGGTGACTTCTGATCAGGAGTCGTTTGCAGCAGTTGAACTTCTTTCTGATGAGTTAATAGACATCATTGAGGATAATGCAGAAAGGATTTCGGAATTATGGCTAAATGATATCTCGACAAACCCTTCAATTGGATCTTGTAAACGTCTGAACAGAGAAGAAATATTATTAAGTGCCATGACGTTTTTGGCAAATTTCAGGAGATGGCTTAAGGAGAAAGGCAGCGAAGCGGAATTCAAAGGCTTTTTTGCGGCCTTTGGAGCTTTAATGCAAAAAAATGGAATACCGCCTGAGGAGCTTATCAGCTTGCTCAGCCTTTTTAAAAAGCATCTTTTCAGGTTCATTTCTTCATGGGGATTATGGAATAAGCCGGTCGTGGAAATCTATCGTATTTTTGAATTAGGTGAGCGCCTTGTCTACATCTTTGACAGGGCTGTTTACTATGCTGTCAGGGGATATAACGACTGAACTCCTTTTAATGCCATTATATGCTGTTGTTTTCATTTTTTTTTCTGTCCGAGTCTGTCTGCTAATTTCCCGTAGTATATTTGATGTTCTTCAAGAAGAGGAGACTTTTTTCCCAGCATATTCAGCTGCATTATTTTATAATTGATCCTCTTGATCTGGCGGTACTTCTCTTTTTCATCAGACATGTTCTCCAGCATATCTTCCATTTGCCTGATCTCTTTCTTCAGTTGAAGCTCTGGAGGAAGGCAATCAGCATTTTTCAGTATTTTATATGCCAGCCTGAGATCCTCAGGGATGTTACTGTCATCTTCAATTTTGAGGGGCTTACCATGCCCTGGAAGGTTATCAAATTCTCCCCTTTTCTGAGCTTCCTTTATTTTCTCCTCTACGATTTTTTGGATAATGGACATTTTTCTGCCTGCATTCCGGTTTTTACATCAATTAATGAACAAGACGTTTAAGTTTTTAATGGATCACTTTTATCTTTCTTGACAATATAACTAGTATCCGATATTTCCACATGAGACTAAATTTTGCAATGCTAAACTATTATAAAAAGCTGCTCACCCAACGTGATAAGCGAACTTGACAAAAAAATAATAGGTCTCATACAGGGTGACCTGCCTCTTGAAACAAGGCCTTTTGCATCAATGGCTGAGATAGCCGGAGTTAACGAGGACCAGTTTATAAGATGCGTGGAAGACCTGAGGAAAAGGGGTGTGCTAAGGAGGTTCGGGGCTACGCTTAGCCATTACAAGTCCGGTTTCAGGGCGAACGCGATGGTTGCCTGGATAGTGCCTGATGAGCGGGTAGATAAGGTGGGCAGGCTTTTCAGCAGTTTTAAAGAGGTTACACACTGCTATCAGCGAAACGCACAGAATGACTGGCCTTATAACCTTTTTACCATGGTACACGGCAGCAGTCGTGATCAATGCTTCAGGATAGCGGAAAAAATGGCTGATTCCGCCTGCATCAATGAATATATATTGCTCTTTAGTGAGAAGGAGTTTAAAAAAACAAGTATGAAATATTTTTAAGACGGGTTTAATCCGCCAGCCAGCGAAAGGCCGGTAAAAGGCAGATAAGCCCCAGCCCTTTGGGGCATTCAATGCTTTTCAAGATACCCCGATGTTTGCGACGGAGTAGTTCATCCCGGTTAAAAAATGGAATTCCTAAAAAAAGCCTGCTCATGTGTCTTGATATCATTGCATATGGAAGAAATTATCCCTTGATTTAACATGCCGTTATTTTGGAGACATGCAATAAATGAGAACCAGATCCAAAGCCCTTTTTGAGAAAGCGAGGGAATTCATCCCGGGAGGTGTCAACAGCCCTGTAAGGGCAGGAAAGGCCGTCGGGATAGATCCGCCTTTTATTGTTAAGGCATTGGGGGGACTTATCTGGGATGCGGATGGAAATGAATACATAGACTATATATGTTCATGGGGGCCGATGATTCTGGGGCATTCTCACCCTAAGATCGTATCCGTCCTTGAAAGGGCTTGCAGAAATGGTATCAGTTACGGCGCTCCGACATGCATTGAAGTTGATATGGCAGAGACCATAGTGGAAATGGTGCCTTCAATTGACATGGTGCGGATGGTAAATTCAGGAACTGAGGCCACAATGAGTGCTATCCGACTTGCCAGGGGGTACACGGGCAGAGAAAAGGTGATTAAATTTGACGGATGTTATCATGGCCATGTTGACAGCCTGCTGGTTTCAGCGGGCTCAGGTTTAGCT
>JAFGMQ010000056.1 GCA_016927455.1 Deltaproteobacteria bacterium | reverse complement strand
TCAGCCCTTATTTCTCTTATAAAGGTTTTGAGGCGTGAGAAGTATTATGTAAGTTTTGCCATTGATGGTCCGAACGGCCCCAGGCATAAGGCAAAGGATGGAATCTACTTTGTCTCCAAAAAATTGCGCCTGCCGATTATCCAGGGTCTGGTTCGATGCGACAGCAGGTGGGACATACCAAATACCTGGAATAAGACTTATCTCCCTAGGCCCTTTGCAAGAATCGACGTATTTCTTTACCCTGTGCCCGAGGCTTCAGATGACAACCATGAAGAGATAATTCAGATTCTCAACTCCAGAACCTGAAAGATACTCGATTGCAAATTCGATAGTCTCTTAAAAAGCCCGCAAATACTATTTTCCGTAATTCCGGCTGAGGGGCTGTATCGTAGTTATAGAAAATACTATCAAGGCCGTCATGCCGGCCCCGAATTAAATGCGGGATAAACTCCAGGCGGCATCCAGAACATATTGAATCCCGCCAAAGCGGGACTGGATTCCGTGTTCCCGAGTCAAGCCCGGGACATGCTGCGCTCCGCTTGCACGGAATGACGAAAATGGAATTACAACACGACCTCGAAGGCTTGAATCCAGTCTTTTAAAGCAACTTCAAGGCATATAGATTCTGGCAGGAATTTATCCCACACTTTATGCGGGGCCGGAATGATGACTTTTTTACGAGATAATAAAAATTAAGAGAAGATAATTATCGCCACTCCAAGTGCCCAGCAATATGGGGCAAAATAGTACAGATGCCCCTTTTTTACCATGGACATGAGCAATTTCAGGGCAATCAGGCCAACAAGGGCAGCTGAGACAAAACCAAGCAATAACGGCATTAAACCTATTGTTTCAACCTGATTAACATCTATCTGAATTGCAAGGGCTCCTATAATGGCGGGAATAGACAGAAGGAAAGAAAAACGGGCTGCCATCTCCCTGTCCATACCTAACAGCATGGCGCAGACAATGGTAGCCCCTGACCGCGAAATTCCCGGGATAATTGCCAGGCCCTGGGACGTTCCGACTGCCAGAGCCACCAATAGACTTATCCTTTTTTTCGTTACATACTCATCCGGAAGGAATCTTGTCAGGGCTACTGTTATCCCTGTCAGGACAAGCATGAAGCCTACCACTTTTACAGAACCGAACAGGTTTTCAAGAGGCGTTTTAAAGATCAGCCCGATAAGGGCTGTAGGCACAGATCCGACTATTACCCAAAGGAGAAGGGAGGCATGGGAATCCTGAAAATTGAGCCTCCATACTTGAGTTATCATCTTCCCTAAATCGGACCTGAAGTACAGACAAACAGCAATTAAAGTTCCAAAATGCAGGGAACAGTCCAGAAGAAGAGCCGGCTCAATGAAACCAAGTAAATTCTGGAAGAAGACCAGATGGCCTGAACTGCTTACGGGCAAAAACTCCGTGAGGCCTTGAATAATCCCTAAAAATATGGTTTCGATATTGCCCATTACCAAATGTCTTCAGGGTTAGAAAATAATAAGCTGTTGTCTGTTAACCAGCATGGAATATCTTTCCGGGATTCAGAATACCTGCCGGGTCAAACGCCTTCTTGATCCTTGACATCAAATCTATGCCGGCTGCCGATAATTCCATATCAAGATAAGGGGCCTTGGTAATACCTATTCCGTGTTCTCCCGTTATGGTTCCACCGAGCAGGATAACATGCCTGAGCAATTCCTTTACCAGTATCCGGGCATTTTCCTCATCCCCGGGTTTTTCCCTGTCAAACAAAATATTGACATGAATATTTCCATCACCTGCATGGCCGAATGCCGGTACCTGAAGGCCGTACCTGCGGCCTGCCTCCTCAAGAAAGGCAATCAGTTCGACCATACGGCTCCTGGGAACAACTATGTCCTCGCTGATCTTATCAGGGCTGAGTTTATTGAGTGACGGAGAGACATTTCTGCGGGCTTCCCATATCCTCTCAGATTCTTCTGAATCAGAGGCTGATTCAAAACCGAGCGCACTTCCCCCGTAACACAAATCACGGATTTTTTCTGCATCCCTCTCAACGTTCAGAGCATCACCGTCCACCTCTATCAGAAGCATTGCTCCGGCTTCAACCGGCACAGGATAAGTCATCTCCTCCCTGACGGAATCAAGACAATACCTGTCCATAAGCTCAAGCACGGCAGGGACGATCTTTGACCTGATAATAATGGAAACGGCCTGAACGGCACCGGACACATCACGGAAAAAAGCGAGCATGGTTTTTTTATGGGTCGGTTTTGGGACCAGTCGAAGAGTTATGGAAGTAATTACTGCAAGGGTTCCTTCTGAACCTGTTATTAGACGGGTCAGGTCATAACCTGCCACACCTTTCATTGTTTCAACACCGGTCTTTATGATTTCACCCGTTGGCAGCACAACTGTCAGGCCCAATACATAGTCCCTTGTCACGCCATATTTTACAGCCCTTAATCCCCCGGCGCACTCAGCAACATTACCGCCTATTGTAGATATGTTCAAACTGGCAGGATCCGGAGGATAAAAAAGATCGACTTTTTCGACGGCCTCCTGAAGATGGGCAGTTATGACACCCGGCTCAACCTTGCAAATGAGGTTACTCTGGTCAATCTCGAGGATACGGTTAAAGCGGTCCATTGACATTACAAGACCACCCATGACAGGCAATGCCCCTCCGCTCATCCCGCTCCCTGCTCCCCTTGGCACAACAGGAAAAAAGGCACTTGTTGCAAGCCGCATGATATCCGACACCTCTCTGCTGTTTCCAGGGAATACAACCGCATCAGGCCTGAATTCCAGCTTTGTTGCATCAGACCCATATTCGTGCATTGCATCCTGATCAGTAATCAGGTGCCTGGCGCCCACAATATCAGAGATTTTATCAAGGATGGCATCTGGAATCATAATTCAACCGGCATGCGGCTTTTCATGGCATGTTCAATAGTCATGCGATCCATGTACTTTAAATCACCCCCCATGGGGACTCCGAGGGCTATCCGGGTGATTTTCAGATCGAGCCTGTCTTTTAAAAGGGTACCGGCAATAAATGATGCAGTTGTCTCCCCCTCCGCAGTTGGATTTGTGGCCAGAATAACTTCTCTGATTTTCTCTTTACTGATTCGGCTCAGCAGTTCGTTTATCTTCAAATCTTTCGGTCCAATTCCGTCCAGGGGAGAAAGCACTCCATGAAGTACATGATATCTTCCTTTAAAGGTTCCGGGTTCCTCCAGCGCAAGCTGATCGCCTGGGCCCTCAACGACGCACAGTGTTCCGTCGGCACGGTTTTCATCGCTGCATATTCGGCAGGGGTCATCGTCTGTAATATTAAAACAGACGGAACAGAGCCTTATTTTCTCTTTCACGGCTATCAGACTCATGGCCAGATCTTCAGACAGTTGTTTGTCGCTCCTGAGCACATGAAGGGCAATCCGTGCGGCTGACTTCTGTCCGATACCGGGAAGCCTTGAAAGGTGTTCAATTAATCTTTCGAGTGATTTTGGATAAATTCCCATTGATGTCTATTCGTTCCTTATCCCGACCGAGCCTGTTACATTCGCTATATCCGCGAACAACAATACCTGGCGCCACGCCGCGCAAACTAAAAGACGCCGGGCATGCCGGGTATATTCAATCCTTTTGTTACCTTTTCCATCTCCTCATTTACCATACTTTTAGCTTTGGAGAGAGCATCATTGACCGCCGCTATAATAAGGTCCTGCAACATTTCAACGTCATCCGGATCTATTACTTCACGGTCAATGGTAATTGAGATCAATTCCTGTTTTCCATTAACGAGCGCTGAAACCATGCCTCCTCCGGCAGAGGCTTCAACGGTCTGTTCGCCTAATTCATCCTGCAATTTTGCTATTTTATTTTGAAATTGCTGGGCCTGCTTCATAAGCTGGCCCATATTAGGAATACCCTTCATCTTATTACCTCCCGTTTTTCTCTTCTTCTTCCAAATTGTGATTTCCTGCGTCATCGGCAGGATAGACCTGCACTATCTCCCCCTTGAACAAATCAAGAACATCCTGAACTGCTTCAGACATATCACTCTCTTTCAGCCCCATTTTTGTGCCATCATCAGGCTTCGAGTCCGGCGACTGCCCGGTTCTGGAACCAGGCTCACCGCCCGAACTGAAAATAACACGCATATCTCTCTTAAAAAATTCACGGCAATATGCGGAAAGCTGTTCAAACCGGTCTTTATCCTGAAAATATCCTGAAGCAAACGATCTCTTTCCTGTTTCAACTTCCAGTATTTCATCTGTCAACCTCAGAAGTGAAAAATCCTTGAGTATGCTGCACATGATACTGTTCTTTGCCGTCAGAAATTTCAAAAAACCATCCCATCCTTTACCTGCCTGATCAACGATGCTGT
>JAFGMQ010000055.1 GCA_016927455.1 Deltaproteobacteria bacterium | reverse complement strand
GGGAGTAGGATTCGAACCCACGATACCTCTCGGTATAACGGTTTTCAAGACCGCCGCCTTCAACCACTCGGCCATCCCTCCAATAATTAACTGCATCGAATATAAATGCTTCGCAGGAAGCCCTGGAATATATCTGGGCCACATCTTTGTTTTTGGTGCAGTTACCGGATTTTGTCTGCCCTGAACAAAGGAATTATGCGAACTGATATTGACCCTGCAGTTTTCAATTTGATGTCTCGATCTATAAATTACGCAAGTGCCAATAAAAAACAGGTTTATTTACATAACACTCTTGACTTCAATAGTCAAAAGTTTTAGTGCCAATAGTATTCAAATTCAAGGTAACTGCAATTGCAGGAAGTTCCTTCATTAAAAGCAATTTATTTCTGGATGCAGTTAAAAATTTTCGGCAGGTTCATATTTCCCTGTAAAACCAAAATCCTGCCTCTTACAGAAAGAAGCCCCTCCACTTTATCACTATAACACATGTAATTGCGATTATAGAGAAAACCAGGAGGAATCAGACCTTATCCCCCTGAAAGCAGCCGGGTAATATAGACATCATCGCCGTCTTTTATCTCTTTTTCAAGCTCTTTGGGATAGGCACTTTCGCCATTCACATAAATTTCGAACAGATGATTCAATTTACCCTGTTTTTCAAAAATCTGTTTTCCAAATTCAGGGTATTTCACGGCAATATTTTTCAGACATGCTCCTACCGTATGGCCTTCCACTTCTATTATTCGTTCACCATTGGTATATTGAACATGGGATTGATGAACATGAACTTTTATGCCCACAGCTTACTCCTTTCCTTTTATATTACCGCAATGCATGCAATGCGGATTTCTATTAATCCTGAACTCCTTGAATGTCATATCAATTCCGTCAAAGAGGAGGATCCTGTTCGTCAATAACTGGCCGACACCCGTGAGAAACTTGATTACTTCGGTCGCCTGAATAGCCCCGATAACGGCTGGTGTCACACCAATGACCGGAGATTTCTCTTCGGGAACCGGTCCTCTGTACATGCACATCAAACAAGCAGTCTGGCCCGGAAGTATAGTCATGGCCCTTCCTTCAAAACCCCGGACAGCCCCGTGAAAAAGAGGAATTTGATGGTCCACTGCACTTCGGTTCAGAAGATAACGCACGTTAAAATTATCCATGGCATCAACTATCAGATTACAGCCTTCAACAATCCTGGACAGATTATCTTCTCGGATTTTTTCCCTGACTGGCTCAATATTTATTGATGGATTAAGTCTTGAGAGTTTTTCTAAGGCCGAATCCACCTTTTCTCTGCCTATATCCCCATCCCAGTGCAGTATCTGCCTGTTTAGGTTACTGATATCCACCACATCATAATCAACAAGCCTGATTGTCCCGATACCGGCTGCGGCAAGATAAAACGCTGTCGGGGACCCCAACCCTCCAACCCCGGCAATTAATACTTTTGCCTGATTAAGCCTTTCCTGCCCTTTCTCCCCTATCTCGGGAATCATGATTTGTCTATCGTATAGATTCCTGTCCCTCTTAGTAAGCATTGTCTATTCTCCGGCAGGCCTGGGAAAAATTTCTCAATAAGGATAATCATAATTTTCTGAAAAACAATAGCAAACAGTATTTGCTGTTTTGAAAGGAAACAGTCGGACAAAAAATATACCTTAATCTGCCCGGAGTGGCTATTTTGATCTGTCAACTGCCTGTGATCTTAGGGCTTTCCTGTTGACCCTCTGGAATAAGGGCCTTATCTGTCAAGGATATCCGGATGTTCATATCTATTCCCTATCACGACAAGAAGATGGGGCTTCCAGGGTAAATGCACACCCCTGTAATCATACATGCAAAAGCCGGCCTGTTTTTCATTCCACTTGACAATGTGTGTCGACTGGGGGATTCCAATTCTTCCGCATGTATCGTCAACGATATCTCCTTCATAAATTTCGCGCCCGTTCATGTCATGAAGACCTGTAAACTGCTGTATCTCACAGGAATCCAGGGGCAGAACCCCTGTTTCTTCATGTTCATCTCCAAACCAGTACCCGGATATTTCATTTCTTGAAAAATCAATATGGTGAACGCCAAACATTCTTTTCCTGTTCCAGTTCCATGCCCTTAATTTCAAATCATTCATAATGCACACCTTCCAGCTATTTAAAAAATGGGGATAGCGGTATATAAAATAAAAAACCAGATTAAATTCCTTCCCCTTTAAGTTCTTTATTTTTGAGAGAAGAATAAGCTATATAATTTCAAGGGTCAAGATGCAACGGTCTAATTGATCTGAACAAAAAACAGTATAACAGCCTGGACATCAATTCAGGTTCCTGCAAAAGAGATTCTTGCTTATTCCAGAGTGCCTTTGAGCTCGGAAAACCTGTCTTTTAAACCAACATTTTGTTGACATAAAATACAAAATTCCTTACGCTTCATCTGTTATTTCCTTAAGAAAAATAATTGAGTTTGGCAACTCACCTGAATAACTTTAAAATTGTGTCTTTAAAAGCCGGCCTCTAAACATCTTGACTGACTCCGGAATGAAAGCAACTTAGGCTCTCACTTGAGGATGCAACTGGATAATGAAAACAAACAGATGCCTGACACCGGCTGTGTGAACACATCTGAGAATCAACTATGGAAATTAATAGAATTGAATTAGTCTCAATAGGAATTGATGTAGGCAGTTCAACCAGCCATTTGGTCTTTTCCAAACTTATATTAATAAAGGATACTAAATCTGCCACACAGCGTTTCCTGATCAGAGAAAGGAGTATAATCCATGAGGGACGGATTATTAACACACCCCTGTTGGATGACAAGACTATTGATACTGCCAGATTAACGGCATTTTTTAAGGAAGAATGCAATAATGCAGGAATAGATCCTGCCGAGATCCAGACAGGTGCAGTAATTGTCACAGGAGAGACTGCCAAGAAGCAGAATGCCCCTCAGATAGCGGAAGCCTTGTCCAACGATGCAGGTAAATTTGTTGCGGCCACAGCAGGTCCAAATTTTGAGAGCCTTCTGGCTGCAATGGGTTCAGGCGCCACCGCCAGATCAAAAGAGCATAATAAAACAATACTGTCATGCGATATAGGGGGCGGTACATCCAACCTGGCCATATCGCAAAATGGTGATGTTCTGTCCACAAGCTGTGTTTCGGTAGGAGGCAGGCTGATTGCCCTTGATACTGATGGCAGAATATCCCGCCTTAATGCCCCCGCAATTCATGTTATGAGGGAACTTGGCATGAATTACAGAATTGGAGACAAAATCCAAAAGGATGATCTCGAAAAGATATCGTCAAAACTGGCTTATGTATTATTTGAAGTCATGACCGGTCCGGCAAACTCCAATCTTGCCAAACAGCTTATGGTGACTGACAACCTCAATTTTCCTAAAACAATTGATGAGTACATTTTCTCCGGAGGAGTGGCAGAATTCATCTATGGGGGTCAGGGTAATTTCAGTGACATAGGAAAACTTCTTGCTGACAATATAGTTGCTTTAATACCAGATTTAAATGCGCCTGTTTTTGAGCCTGTTAATAAAATTAGAGCAACAGTTATAGGCGCCGGGGCGTATTCATTATCCATTTCAGGTTCATCCGGATTTATGGACGAGAAACTTGTCTTCCCGATAAGGAATATTCCCGTCCTAAGGGTGGATGTCGAGGAATCACGCCTCAGTACAGAACATGTCGTTTCAGAGATAAATACTGCATTTCAAAGATATGATTTAATCGAAGGACAGGAAACTGTTGCCCTGTACTTTAAGGACCCTGTTCGTGTTAACTATCCTGATTTGGAGTTATTTGCCAGATCGGTTGAAATGGCCCTGAGCAATTCAATTGAAAGGGAGGTTCTGGTCATCCTCATCTTTGAAAAAGATATAGCCTGCAGCGTGGGGAACGTAATTCGCCGTGAAACCAGATTAAAACGAAATCTGCTGTCCCTTGATGAGCTGTCCTTGAATGATGGAGACTGGATAGATATCAGTGAGCCATTGGTTGGCCGTCAGGTATTTCCTGTTACAGTAAAATCCCTTGTTTTTCCTTCTAATTAACCGTTTCCCTTTATTTGAGTAAACCTCCTCATGTTTTTTTGTGGACTGCAGGGCAGTTTTTTATCAGAGTTCTATCTGAACCTTGCCTTTTTTGCTTCCCTTTAAAGTCGAGATCATAGCCAGTATAGTGTTTTTAATCATTTCAGATGTGAATGAGTTGAGAGGGAATGCAATACCGTCAACCTTTACTGAAATAGGTGGATTAAGCGATATACATTTTTCAATTGACTCATTTTTGCTTACTATCTTTTTTGCAAGGTTATAACAGGTTTCATATCCGCATGCGCCGCAATCCAGATTCGGCAGCTTGAAAGATTCAGACATTGCCATGGATGCAATCTTTTTAATATGGTCATCATTATTAATATCAAAATCAGCAATATCCTTATTAAAACTGGCAGTGGCAACCTGCAGGCCATTTAATAAATCACTTTCTTCTGATTTATCTCTTAAGCACACAATCCTGGGAAAGGTCTTTTCTTTCTTAAACCCCTCAACCAGGACTATATCGGAATCAAAAAATGCGAGCATGTCCTCAATGGATTTTTCCTTCTGTATCAGCAGTTCCGTTTCCTTTGAAGAAATGGCACAAACAAGGCTGGCACAGGATTTGTATCTTGCTGTATCGGTGTCCGGGAAATTCATATCCCCGGAAACATGCTTTAGAATACCGACTTTGATTCCCTGTTTCGAAAGTTTCTGAGATATTTTAACTCCTAATGTGGTCTTTCCACTCTTTTTATAGCCGGTAATGCCGAATACTTTCATCTTAGAGTCTCCTTTTACTTATTTACAATATAAAAAGGTCATCGATATGGAAAATGGAAATCATTTTCGAAGTACACAGTATCAAGATGTTTTTATTATAATAAAATAATCCTAAACACCATAAAAGCAACAATAAAATTAAAGCTTCTGAACTTTCATCCCAATTCGGATAGATGATTCCCTGTCCCATCACTGCACAGGCTGCCTGACACATTACCAATTAATAATCTTCGGGTCATACTCCAGTTAAGTGTTTCTTTTATAATATTCGGCAGTATCACATGCAGAAACTGTCTGCAAATAATATAAGGAGGCACAAAGTCATGATTAAGAAAAGAGTTATAACAAGTGTGGTGGTATTATTCTTTCTTTCGATCCTGCTCGCATTCGGCAGTCAAATAGCAGATGCATCGAAAGATATAAATTATCAGATGGTCCCGGGAAATTTCAGCGAGCTTGCACAGAAGGCAAAACCAGGCGTGATAAATATCAGGGCCGTCAAAACAGTAAATGGAGAAGGCCCTGTATTCAGACATTTTTTCGGTAAGCCTTTTGGCAAAGATGGTCCTTTCAGGGATTTTTTTGGTCCCTTTCCCGGGGGAGGGCCCTCAAGAGATCTCAAACAGCAGAGTCTCGGCTCCGGATTTGTTATTGACAAGGACGGTTTTATAGTAACCAACAATCATGTTATTGAAAGGGCAGAACAAATAAAGGTAAAGCTTGCCGATGGGAAGGAATACGACGCTGAACTAATAGGACGAGACCCTAAGACAGATATTGCATTGATTAAAATTGAAGCATCCGGTGATCTGACGGCCCTTGAAATGGGAGATTCGGATGCCCTTGAGGTTGGCAGGTGGGTAGTGGCGATTGGAAGTCCCTTTGGTCTCGAACAGACCGTTACAGCAGGGATAGTAAGCGCCAAAGGCCGGACAATCGGGGCAGGTCCTTATGACGATTTTATTCAGACTGATGCATCAATCAATCCCGGAAACTCCGGAGGCCCCCTTATCAATATGGATGGCAAGGTCGTAGGTATTAATTCGGCAATTATTGCAAATGGACAGGGTATTGGGTTTGCTATCCCAGTAAATCTGGCAAGGGGTATTATCGAGCAGCTGAAAAGCGGCGGAGAAGTGAGCCGGGGCTGGCTGGGTGTAGGTATTCAGGATATTTCGCCTGAGCTTGCCGAATACTACGGACTTAAAGGCACAAAAGGCGTGCTTGTAACCCATGTATATGAAGGAGATCCGGCTGATAAAGCAGGCATAAAAGCCGGAGATATAATTGTTGCTGTAAACGAAAAGGAGCTTTCTTCCAGCCGTGAACTGTCGCGAATTATTGCAGAGGCTGGAGCCGGAAAACAAACTGAAGTTTCCCTGATCCGTAATGGGGTAAATCAAAATGTTTATGTGGAGCTCATCAGACGAAATGACGGAGACCCGGCTGAAAACAAAAAGGCCCGGGAGACAGGAGATTTTGGACTTCAACTTGCAGCGCTGACTGCGGACCTTGCTCGTCGTACAGGCTATTCTGAAGATGAAAGGGGCGTAATTGTAATGGACGTTGCCCAGGAGAGTAAAGCAGAGAAAGCAGGCATTCGGCAGGGTGATCTCATCAAAGAGATTAACCATGTCACAGTAAGCGATTTAAATGACTACAAAAGCCAGATAGACAAAATCATGAAAGGGGACACTGTCAAGGTCCTTATAAAAAGAGCAACCTCAGGTCTGCTCGCAGTAAAAATAATTAAATAGATAAGGACTCTGATGTCACTATTATCAAAGCCGGAGGTTTTTTATGCCTTCCGGTTTTGATCTTATATGGGCCTGCGTGGAAAGGATTATGAGTCCACATGGGGGCACATAAGGCTGAACAGGCAGGATTCTCACCAGGGATGGGCAAGAACAGGACAGGTAAACTGATAACCCCAGCATATTATTCATCGTACCGGCTGATTAAAGTATCCCAGCTTTACATCCGGAAATTCATTGCGAATTTGCTCGGCAGCCTGATTTATTCCTACGGCACGGGATTCTGAAAAAGGCATGTTTTCAAGATAATACTGTGGGTCGATATTCAGGTTTTTAAAGTGAATGAAATTTACACCTGTTTTTTTTACAAGTTCTTTTAATGCATCAATCTCATCCTGCTGATCCGTGATTCCCGGAAAGATCAGATAGTTTATCATGGTGTATAATCCCATTTTCCTTGAAAGGGCAATGGAGGATAAAACATCTGTAAAATCATAGTTTTTCGGGCGGTAATAGGCTCTGTAAAAATCAGGCCTGGCACTGTTTAAACTTATTCTAATGGAATCAAGCCCGCTGTCTATTATTTGACGGATTCGTTCAGGTGAACTCCCGTTGGTGTTAAGATTGATGGTTCCCTTTGAAGTCAGGCTTCTGATCCTTTGAATACTGTCGCTAATAAGCCTGTATTCCGTCAGGGGTTCTCCTTCACAGCCCTGCCCAAAGCTCACGATTGCTTCAGGAGATTTTTCAAGATGGCTCACGGCAAGAGATACAATTTCTTCAATGGAAGGCCTGATCGACAATCTCTGGTGGGAGGCCTGACAGGAATCATCCGCTTGAAGCGATATGCACCCGAGACAGGCCGCATTGCATGAGCGGCTGACGGGAAGGGGAGCCTCCCATCTTTCAAAGAACAGGTTTTTAGCAGCAAAGCAATGGTTTATTGTGGCACAGTTGATGAGGTGTTCTGTAAGTGCTCCGCCTCTATGATTTTTACTGTATTTTTTAATCGCTGGAATCAATCGCCTGTCATCATAATTTCTGGGATCCCATTTGTGATTATACTCAATCCTGAATGCTGCAGCCCAGTAACTTTCATCCTTAAACCCTACGGCTGTATATGCCCACATGGGCAGGACAAAATCTTTCAAAGTATAATCAACCGCCGGAAGATGGCTTCGTACCAGACCCGGTTCCAGGAATGCAGCCACAGCGTAGGAATTAACCTTTATTCCATCAATTTCAACACTTGAAACAGTTTCATATTCTCCGGTATGAGGATCAAGCCCAATGGGGGCACATCTTGGGATAAAAAACAATTTGCTGAATTCCGGCATGGGAATAAAATTTTCCATTCCGAGGGCAGAGGGCTTTGTCCCTGAAAATCCGGCTGTCCGAAAATACGGATGTTCATATATCGTACCGTTATCATCTGCAAAAAGCATAAAAGGAAGGCTTTTAAAATCAGTATTCCTCATGGTTCCCCTTCAAGTGAAAAAATATTGATGTACCTGTAAATGGACCGTCCTGTTCCCTGAGTCTGTATAGTGCTGAATCCATCTTTATAAATATCTGTCAACTGGCATATAATTGAGCATAGTTGAATCCAAGTCAAGCCTCGAAAGCTAATATGTTGACCTCCATACTTTTTTGGGAATAGAATGGCATATGTGATATAGTGTTAATATAATTTTTATGCATTTGAATTCATAAGGAATAGACCCGCGACGTTATGTCAGAAGACCAGAAAAATACCCGTGCAAAAGGAAGGCAATTCAGGCTTGTTAAATTTTTTGCCTATGCAAGCTTCATAGTTCTGATTATTTTCAGCTTTCCCTTTTCAGTTGTTATTTCCCAGCAGGCAAAAGACATTTTAATGAAAAGTTATGAAAATTATGCGAAATTGCTTGGAGAAAATCTGAACTATCAGGTTTTTCAGAATTTTGTAATTCCGGTTACAACCGGATCCGGGAAAATAAGGCTTAGAGAAAAGCAGCAATACGACTGGATGGACGAAATCGTAAAAACCACTATACACGGTTTTAATATTGAACTTGTAAATATATATGATATTGGCAAGGGAGTCATTGCCTACAGTACAGATGCAAGGTTGCTCGGCAAGGAGGTAAAAGAAAGTTTAGAGTACAAAAAGGCGGTTAAGGGAGAAGTTTCTTCCCGGCTGTTATCTGAAGGAGATGACAGCTGGGGCTTTAAAATTGAAAGCATAGGCGGAAAAAAGAAATTCAGGACCTATATACCATTCAGGGGGATAACCCCGTTTACCGGTGAGGGATATGTTCTGGGAGTATTTGAGTTAATCCAGGACCTGTCAAAAGAATACCAGTCAATCGTCAAATTTCAGTATCTTATCTTCGGGCTTTCAAGTTTAATTATGGGTCTCATATTCATAGCCCTCATACTGATTGTTCGTAAGGCAGAAAGAATAATTGAGGAAAGGGCTGAAGAACAAAGGGAACTCCAGTCACAATTGGATCAGGCTGAACGCCTGGCTGCGCTGGGGCAGATGTTGGCAGGGGTTTCTCACGAGATCAGAAATCCTCTTGGAATTATAAGAAGTACAGCTGAATTGATGGGGTCAATGCCGGATTCAAAAGAGGGGCAGAAGAAACTTTCAGGTGTAATTGTGGAGGAATCAAGCCGCTTGAACAATATTGTCACCGAATTCCTGGATTTTGCCCATCCTATGAAGCCCAATATTAAGGATTGCTATCTCGAAGAGATAATAAGAAAAAACCTTCATTTCCTTGATCCCGAACTGTCAAAGAATAATATCCAGGTCAATGACAATCTGAATGGACGCTCCTTTAAAATTAAGGCAGATCCACAACAGCTTTACAGGGTATTTCTTAACATATTCATGAATTCAATCCAGTCAATTAATGGCGGCGGCGTTATGTCAGTCAACGTTGAGGAAAAAAGGGATCACTATTTAATAAATATTGAAGACACTGGCTCAGGGATTGCCGAAGAGAATATGAAGAAGATCTTCAATCCTTTTTTCAGCACAAAGGATAAAGGAAGCGGTCTTGGCCTTTCAATTGTAAGAAATATAATTGAAGCTCACCAGGGATCAATAAGGATAGAAAGCAAAACAGGAGACCTTTCAAAGGGAGAGGCTTCCGGAACTAAGAATATAATCAGATTGCCGAGAAAAAAATAGGTTTTGAATGGAAACGATACTGGTTGTTGATGATGAGAAAAATTACCTTGTTGTCCTTGAGGCATTACTGGGGCCGGAGGGCTATGAGATTCTTACAGCTGACAATGGGGCTGATGCACTTACGCTGGTAAGAGAATCCGATATCGATCTTATCATTACAGATATGAAGATGCCGGGCATGAATGGGATGGAGCTGCTTGAAGAGTGCAAAAGGATAAAACCCGAACTTCCCATTATTATGATGACGGCTTACGGAACAATAGAAATGGCCGTGGAGGCAATGAAAAAAAATGCATTCGATTATATTACAAAGCCCTTTCAGAATGAGCAGCTCAAGCTTACTGTCAGAAAAGCCCTGAAAAACTTCAGGCTTATAAAAGAAAACAGGCTCCTGAGTGAAGCCCTTTCTGATCGGTATAAATATGGCAATATGGTTGGCAAGAGCAAACCAATGCAGAGGGTTTATGATATTGTTGAAAAGGTGGCAAAATCCAGGGCATCGATCCTTATTACAGGCCCTTCAGGTACTGGCAAAGAACTTATTGCAAAGGCAATACATTATGGCGGACCCAGAAAGGATCGCCCCTTCATCTCAATTAATTGCGGTGCCCTGACCGAAACCCTGCTGGAGAGTGAGCTTTTCGGACACGAGAAAGGAGCTTTTACCGGTGCTATTGCCATGAAAAAGGGCCGGTTTGAACTGGCAGATGAAGGAACACTGTTCCTTGACGAAGTTGGAGATATGCCGCCAGCCCTACAGGTAAAACTCCTCAGGGTACTCCAGGAAATGAAGTTTGAGAGAGTCGGCGGCACCAGAACAATCAGCGTTGATGTCCGAATTCTCTCTGCATCTAACAGAAACATCAAGGATGATGTAGCTGCGGGCATATTCAGGGAGGATCTTTTTTACCGCCTGAATGTTATTCATATTGAAGTTCCTCCCTTGCGTGAACGGGTAGACGATATTCCTCTGCTTGTGAGGCATTTCATAGAAAAATACAGGATGGACGAGGGAAAAGGCTCGATTGAGCTGAGTCCCGAGGTATGGAAATTGCTTTATACATATTCATGGCCCGGGAATGTCAGGGAGATGGAAAATGTCATTGAGAGGGCTGTTGTGCTGAATTCGGGAGGAATAATTACGACAGAGGACCTTCCTGAAGAGCTTATCGGTAAAAAACCCGAATTGGAAGTGGAAAGGTTCATACCTCCTGATGTATCTCTTTCAAAGGCCCTTGAACAGATAGAGGAGAAACTGCTGAGAAGGGCGCTGGAGCAATGTCACAACGTACAGTCCCACGCTGCAAAAAGCCTCGGAATTACCAAGAGCCTGATTCAGCACAAAATGAAGAAGTACAATATCGTAGTTTAGAAGTTAAAAAATTTATATCTGGTATTTCGCAGGGAAATTAATTAGTTGTGTAATTAAAAATGAAATCCCGGATTTTTTGGTACAATAATTTGTACTTCAGGAGAAAATTGTACTAAAGAAAAATATCGGGGCCGACAACAAATAACCCTTTTGTTACAGGTAGATACGTGGGCTTACAAAACATCGGCCTGCTTGTGGCAAGAAAATTGCATTATTATTAAGCATAGATTGAAAAATCACTCTTTCCTCCTACGCCAACCGCTCCTAATGAGCGGTTGGTTTTTTTTTGCACATTGACAATGAGACTTATATAAAAACATAGACCCAATTCATAGTCGATTCATAGTCGATTTGACAGCATCAAGGATTCCATGGTAACATATCCAGCAAAGTATTTGACTGGGTCTCTCCCTC
>JAFGMQ010000010.1 GCA_016927455.1 Deltaproteobacteria bacterium | reverse complement strand
TACCGTTCCCGGTTCTGCTTTTGGAGGGCCAGGACATTTCAGGATTGCTTACTGCGTAGATGACAGGACTATCGAAGGGTCTTTGACCGGGTTTGCACGGGTTATGCGGAAATACAAACGATGACCGCTTGGTAAAAGGCCCAATTCCCCGCAAGAGCGGGATCGAGGGATCTGCTTTGGGCTTAATCTCGTTGCCACTGCGACGAAGATAACGGGAAGGTCCAGGGTTTAAGGCACTTGGTACAAGGTGGAGTTGATTTCCCTTAAACCTTATACCTTGTATTTCTTTTCACGACTCGTGACACGAGATTGTCTCCGCGCTTCGCTTGGAATCCCCACCCTTTGGGGTGGGTCCCCGGGTTAACACGATTCTCCCTGAAAAGGGGATATTCGACTGAACCTGGAGCTTTTACAAACTCGTTCGGAATTTGGCTTTTTACGAGACCATCAAGGCTCAAGTTAAAAGTCATCAAAGATGTTTCACTATTAATCGGTATTTCCTTCAGCTGGTTTATTGGTACTCCAAATACACCATATCGTTCAGGTATCAAGCCTGAAATCATCAGGTTATGGATAGCAAAACCAGGCAAGAGGTAATAGGAAAACTTACAACCTCTAAGCCATAACCGATAACCTGCCTATGTTGTTTTGACAGATTCATATTATTCTGATAGTGTTTTTTGAAAAAATCAGATTTTTAAACCCGAAATATCTATTATAACACCCTGAATGGAATAAGCCTTTGACATATAAAAACCCTGAATCACAAAAATCAGCCCAGGATAAAAAAGACCGCCTTTTATGTCCACACTGCGGCAGGGTGGTTGAGAAACACAGGAACCCTTTTCCAACAGTGGATATAATAATAGAAACAGAGTGTGATCCTGCTGGACCTTCAGACAGGAAGGAGGGACGGGGTATTGTCTTGATCAAGAGGAAAAATCCCCCCTTTGGATGGGCTATCCCGGGAGGCTTTGTTGATTATGGTGAAAGCCTTGAGGCGGCTGCCGTTAGAGAGGCAAAAGAAGAGACTTCATTGAAGGTTGAATTGTTATACCAGCTTGGTGCCTATTCTGACCCGCAAAGAGATCCGAGGCATCATACGATTTCGGTTGTTTTTGTTGCAAGGGCAAAAGGAAGCCCGAAGGCAGCGGATGACGCCATGGATGCTGGCATCTTTTATCGGGATTCAATTCCCGATCATGTGGCCTTTGATCATAAAAAGATTCTTGAGGACTATTTCGAAAAATGCCTGTCAAGAAGTTAAAGGCTGTCCTTTTGCCCTGCCTGCTGCTGTTTCTTCTTTTTGTTTCCATTATTCTCCTTCTAAACAGCCTTCTGCATAAACCTTCAGTTCAGCAATACATTATCAAACAGATTTCCCAATCAGTCGGATATGAACTCAGAGCTGGAGATATAGAGATCAGCTTCTGGGGCGGAATAGGGATTAGTGTCACTGATTTCGGAGCAAAATCAATGTCCGGGGATGAAAGAATTACTGCCCCGATGGTTAGATTTCTGTTTGATCCGGCAGGACTTTTTAAAAGGCAGATATTACTGACAAGCATTTTTTTGTCCATGCCTGTTATCGAACTGCCTGCACCTGTTTTTTTGTCCTCACATACTGCTGCAAATGGAGATGATTCTGAATTTTACGGGATTATTGTTCAGAAAATGGCCCGACTGCCTGCTGTTTCACTTGAAAGGGGTGAAATAGTCATCAAGGACTATCCATTCAGGGTGGAAAGCCTTTGTCTGGATATCCCCCGGCAATCCATTGACCATGCCGGTTTTTATTTCAGGTCGAGAGGCGAAATAGCATTCGGCTCGGAAAATGCCGCCTTTAAACTGAAAGGAAGTATTGCACAGGAAGATTCCGGCAATGCTGCATCTGTTGACCTGAAATTCGAAGCTGCAATGATTCCAGCGTCAGTGATCCCCCCGACTCATTATATTCATGGATATTCAGGGCTTTTGAATACAGAATTTGATATCAATGGTGTTCTGGGCAGGCCTTTGTCAATAAAAGGTAATGTTACTGCCAGCAATCCAGCTTTCTCTGTTGCAAACCAGGAAATTGAAAAAAAGTATTCATTCAATTTTCTCAGGTTTGATTTTGATTCATTATTCTCAAAGTCCGAAATAAAAGTATCTTCATTTAATCTTAATTCAAATGATATTATTTTAAAAGGCGAGGCATTCCTCAATATAAAAGACAGGGCAAACCCTTATATTGATCTTGAAGTGGATAGCGGCTGTATGTCGTCCCAGTCCCTGAAAAATGCCTTTCCAACTCCTTTTATTCCTGAATTCATAGAGGATCGGATTTTTCCGCTTTTTTCAGGCGGCAATATAAATACTGTGCAGTTTTTCCTTAAAGGCACAAAAAATATGATCAGCAATCTTGGTCTGGCTGAAAATGCAGGGGCATTGTTTTTACGGATATCGGGTGAAAACCTTGAAGTGTTTAAAGACAGCGATGTAATGCCTGTAAAAATTTTATCAGGAGAACTTGTTATAAATGATGGGGTCCTGACTGTATCAGATTTAAAAGCTAAATTCGGAAGTTCTCACATGGATGAGGCATCCCTTCATGTGGGGGAGATTTATTCGGATGTTCCTGTATTCAAAGCCTTTGTTAAAGGCAGGTTTGCTCTTGAGGACCTGAGGCAGAAAGCGGAAAATGATCTTATTCCTGATCATGTGCGCAAGAGTCTGGTCGGATTTGGACATTTTTCCGGGAATCTGGAGGCGGATTTCGAGGCGGTTTATAAAAAAGGCTTGAAAAACCCGGAGTTAAGAAAAGGGGATTTCAGATTTAAAGATTGCCTAATAACCCATGAAAAGGCTTTCATGCCTGTCACACTAAAGGATGCTGTGTTGAAGATCCGGGAAGGTTATAATTGCGACATCAGCGCAAAAGGACTTGCGGGTGAGTCGGAATTTGATATATCGGGCTCAACTCAAAATATATTATCCCGTGCTGATATGAATCTGAAAATCCGCATGGACATAAACGATTTGCTTGCCCGGCATTTTAAAAAAGTTAATGCAGTATCCGTCAAATTCAGATCACCTCTCTACAGCTCTTTTTCTTTGAATAAAAAAGGTGAGACATGGTCATTTTATGGAGAAGTGGACATGGAAGGGTTCGGTATGGAAAACAGCTTCTTTGCAATGGAACCCCCGGAAGGAACAAACAGAGCTGTATTCGATCTTGATTTCATACCAGGAAAGAGGTTGGATCTAAAAAACCTTTCAGTCAATTTCGGGGATTCGCTTTTTAGATTCAGCGGGTCGTATGATTTGAAAGACATGGACTCTTTGAATTTTAAGGTTTTCTCAGAATATATTCTGCTGGAAGATTTGGGGATAGTTTACAAGGCCGGAGATATCGGGGCAGCAGGAAGCCTTGCCTGCAGGGCGGAAGTTGATGTCTCTCTCCGCAATCCATTGAAGACTCAGGTGAATGGAGAGATCAGCTCGAAAAATGTATCCTGTTTTTTAAGTGAAATTCCTTCTCAAATAAACGAGTTAGACTTCAGAATAAGATTTGGAGGCAAAGATGTTCTGATAGATTCATTCAAAATGCTGGTTGGAAGCAGTCCTGTTGGTGTGTCAGGCAATCTGCGAGGCTGGGAGGGGATTAAAGGCTCGCTGAATGTAAATTCTGAATTCATCAATGTTGCGGATTTGAAGAAAAACGGTGTGGACAGGGTATTTTCAGAAGTAAAAGAAGGGTGTCATGCCGGAGAGACAGCCGAAGATTCGATATCCAGTCAGTGGCTTAAGGAATTTATCACCAAATCTGAGATAAACATATTACTAAATGCAGACAGGGTACAATACAGAACCCTTATATTTGGCCCTTTGGAAGCTGACTGTGTATTCAGATCGGGAAATATTTTCATCAAAAACTCAGTGTTTAAAAAAGATGAGTGTGTTTTAAATCTTAAAGGCCATCTGTTGACAGGAAGAAATCCCGAAATGCTTTTTTCAGGCTATGTGAAACTCATCGGTCAACCTGTAAATGAATATCTTCAATTGACTGGCATCAGTGGTTTTTTCAATGGTACCATTGATATGGAAGGGGTTTTCTACGCAAAAGGGAGAGACGGAAAGGAGATGCTTTCAAGCCTTACCGGCAGTGCAAGTTTTTTGATTGAAAAGGGAAGGATAGGGAGATCAAATATAGTTCTTAAAGTCCTTGAATCTTTAAGCCTGCAGAATGTCTTTATTGACAGGCCGGCAGGGGATTCAGAAAAGGGCTTTGATTTTAGCAGCATTTCAGGCGATGCCCTTATAGATAACGGTATTGCTGAAAGCAATAATATCATCATCAGGAGCCCGGCACTGAATGGCGTACTCAAGGGTATTCTTGATATCAGCAATAGTCATATTGATTTTGACATCGGGGTTCAACCCCTGGGAACAATTGATTCCCTTATTAGCAGGATACCTGTAGTAGGCTATGTAATTACCGGAAAAGAACGATCAATCCTTGTCTATTACTTCAGGGCAACAGGTAAATTGTCCAGTCCTGATGTTAGATATGTGCCTCTCAAAAACTGGGGATCCGGTTTGCTGGGATTTTTTGAACGACTTCTTTTAACCCCTTCGCGCCTCATTAAGGGTTTTTCTAATGGCAAATAGTAGATATGTCCTGGATGAATATCTTGATAAAAAATTCAATAAATGGTAATTACTTCAGGCTTAAATTGAAAAGCATCCTGTTTTTCTGTTTTTATCAGAATAAAGAGGGGGAAATATGACAAAGCCGGCAGATTTAGTTGATATTTTTAAGAAACGAACCAGACATCCATTCAGGCCAAGGTCCTCTGATATTATAGACAGGCTGTTTCCCGATTTTGAGCCGTTTGAGAGCCCCGGAGGTTCCCTGATTACGGGTCCATGTCAGTTTATGGGGAAGCAGATGTTCATTATTGCTCAACAGAAACCAAAGCCTGAAAACCTGAAGACCAGCGAAGATCTTAAAAGGCTGAACTACGGAATGCTTACATCTGATGAGCATTCGCTTATTCTCAGAGTGCTCAACAAGGCCCGTTCATCGGATACTGAAAATACCTTGATTTTTTCTATTGTGGACACATATGGAGCTGATATCTCAATGTACTCAGCTCAGCGTTTTCAGGCCTTTTTTATAGCTCAGCTGATTCGTGAGTTCTTAAGGATACCGGTGAGGACGGTTTCCCTGATCCTCGGAGAAGGCGGGAGCGGAGGGGCTCTGGCAACTCAGGTTGCTGACATAAGAGGCCAGATGGATGATGCACTATATGCAACTGCCCCGCCCGAGAGCATGGCTTCAATAGTATTCAGAGATCCTACTCGAATAAAAGATGCACTTGCTATACTGAAGCCAACAGCCAGGCAGCTCAAGAGCCTGGATGTTATTGACAGGATTGTCCCTTCTCCCGAAGATGTGACTGATTGCAAGGAAATGGCTGAAAACATTAAGCAGTTTCTTGCAAAGTCCATCAAGGATATTTCCCATTCCAAAATAAAAAGCCTTATAAAGAAAAGAGAACAAAGAGCCAGAAAGTTTGGTGTAAACAAGGGAAGCGGCGCCCTGTATGACATAAAAAGGTATATTGAGAAACCAATTAAGATGGCCTTTCGGAAACCTCCATTGGATATAAGAATCGTTGATTTTTCAAGCGGCATTGAGGTGGATGATGAGTATGGCGGTATAATGACGGAAGAGACTGATACCAAATATGTAGAATGCGGCGGCGGCCAGGGTGGTGACGCGAGACGAAAAGGGTGTGGTAAGCTGGTTCCTCTCAAGTCTTTTCTTGACAACTTCAATACGTGTCCTGAATGCGGCTATTCATATACCCTGGGAGCAACCGGATGGATTGACTGTCTTGCGGACATGGGAAGTTTTCATGAACTTTACAGGAATTTGACAGTAGATCAACTCCTTGAAGAGGATTCAATTACAGGATACTATCGCGACTTTCTGGGGAAACAGGAAGGCCGATCTCATTTTCACGAATCGCTTGTTGTGGGGAATGCCCGTATTTTCCATTTCCCTGTGGTCATGGCGATCAGCGAGTTTTATTATTGTGGCGGTTCCATGGGGGTCGTATTTGGTGAAAAGTTCAGCAGAGGAATTGATTTTGCAATCGAAGAGAACATACCATTTATAAGTCTGTGTTGTTCAGGAGGAGCAAGACTTTATGAAGGTATTTCCGCCCTCATGCAGATGGTGAAAACCATTGAATCGGTAAATCGTCTGAAAAAGCATGGACTGCCTTTTATATCGATTCTGGCTGATCCTTCAACCGGCGGAGCTATCGCAAGCTATGCCTCACTTGGTGATATAATAATAGCAGAACCAGGGGCTCTGGTAATATTTGCAGGTCCCCGGGTTATGAAATCCAGCGGATTTGAAGTGGATGAAAATTTGGTTAGATCTGATTCTTTGCACAAAATATCAGGCGGTATCTACAACGATCTGGACTACTTCCATGATATCAGGGGAATCCAGGAAATATCTGAAAGAAAAAACATGAAAAATTCTGTTGCAAAGTATCTGGAACTTTACACACGAACAGCTTATAATCCAAGGAAAAAGAGGAGAAAAAGGGCTTAATGAAGCTGCTCCTGATCCGGAGCCTCAAGTATATCTCTGAGTGCAGGCTTTATATAGATCCGGCCGAGATCAAAGCGCCTCAGCGCCTGGATAAGGGTCTTAATTTTAACTTTTTCTGAAGCTGCCTTATCGATGATAATTACGGGCCTGTTTTTTATCAGGCAGAGCCCTCCATGAGAAAAAGACATATCAGGGTCAAGATTTTCATGGCGAACCTCAATACCCAGATTGTCCGCCAATGCTTCAAGCCCTGCTCTGACTCTCTTTCCATCCATTCAGAATCTCCATTTTATCAGAAAACAGTAAGCCCTGTTCATCTGTCGGGGAATTGTTTTCAACATAAGCATGCCCCCGGTCAACTCCATTTCTCCCAGGAAAATATACTTCAATATGAAAAAAATACACCCTTTTTTCGTCCTGATCAAGGGACCCCGAAAATTATTCATCAGAGAATTATCATGGCTGTATAACCAAATCTATTAACTTTCTCTTTTCCTTTATCAGCCTGGGCGGAATTTCCTGTGGGGAAGTTGCTTGACACACAAGAGTTTTCTTTCTATAGTCTTCACTGAAAGCAACACCTTGTAGCTTCAATAAAATGTGTTGGCCTGTATGCTTTTCTCAACCCGCGACATGCGGCTTTTTAAATAAGGGGGGTATTATGGGTAACATAAAAAGGATTCTTGTTTTTCTGAGGATTGTCCAAAAAGAGCGATTATCAATCCTTCCAGTATTATTGATTATCTCAGTTATCCTTCCCCTTATTTTTATGGTTCCTCACAGTTCAGCCGATCCGTCCCTGACTATTACTCTGAGTTCCCAGGAAACACTATGGGTGGATGCCAATACGTGAAGTGCATCGGGGCCACGCGGGGCGTGG
>JAFGMQ010000054.1 GCA_016927455.1 Deltaproteobacteria bacterium | reverse complement strand
CCTTGTAGAGGCTTTGCCTCTACATAAAAACCGGTCGGGAATAAATCCCAACCCTACAAAAATACTTGCTAAAAGACAGGCGATGCATGACACGACACTAGTGAGACAAAGGACATCCGCTGCCGCAAAAGCTTCGGCCTGCGCTATAACTAGCCCCTGGCAAGAAGGCGGGACAGGTCTTCGAATTTTTAAAACCCTTCCATTTGTTTCAACAGGATGTGATGTAAGCCGCATAGGGCATGACTAAGGGTATACGTTGTGCTGTGTGCGGTGTGCGGTGCGAGGTTTGAGGATAAGAGAAAAGCTATAAACGTTCAACATTCAACTTCCAACGTCCAACGTCGAATAAAAAACAGGAAAACAAAGTTCTTAAAACAGAGGCCGGAGGTCAGAAATCAGAAGACAAAAAAAGGGTTATTGAAACAGGCCTCAGACTGTTTGTTCAAAGCAATAACCAGGAAATAAAAATAAAAGCTCTGGACTCACGGCACAGGGCGCAAGGTGAAAAATCTGCACACAAATTGGGTTAACTAACCTTTCTATTTAGTTAATTTTAATGTCTCCCGCAAAAAATGATAATTTGCATTGAAGAGTTCATGAGTAAGCGAAGCTTTGGGTACAAAGGCCTCAAAACCATGGGGCGCCATAGGCGATATATGAAGATGGCATGACACGCCATTTTCTTTCAGGCGCTCACAATACAGGCAGGCCTCCTCGTAAAATAGTTCTACCTCCCCTACACTGATCCACGCAGGGGGTAATCCTGAAAGGTTCTCCCTTCGCGCTGGCACAGCATATTCCGGAACTTCAGATTTACCCGGGTCATGTCCAAGATATGCTGACCACCCAGCTCTGTTACTTTTATTATTCCAAATCCGGTGGTTAATCGTATCAAGTTCATAATTAGCTGCAGTTCGGTCATCAAGCGCAGGGCAGAACAGCGCCTGAGCCGCCGGCTGCACACCCTTCTCATCGTATATCTTTTGAGCCAGGGAGGCGGCCAGACATCCGCCGGAACTTTGGCCCGATATTGCAATCCGCCTTGGGTCAACGCCCATATTAGAGGCCTCATTCTGAAACCACTGCCAGGCTTCAAAGCAATCATCCAGTGCAGCCGGAAATGGGAATTCAGGCGCCAATCGATAATCTACCGATACTACAACAAGGTTCAAATCTTTTGAATAGGCGGCACACAATTTATCATTTATAAAGGCCCTGCCTGTTATGAACCCGCCGCCATGAATCCATAATAAACCTGCGCCTGATAACTTGCCTTCAGGCCGGTAAAGTCGCACATTGGTTTTCTCAAGCTGAACATCAGTAATTTTTACTCCATTTATAATACTTTTCCTGGGCGCCAAGTTTAATAACATGTTGAGTATTGCAATAATGGTTCGATTACGTGGAAAGGGAAGAATAAATCTGACTGTATTTCTTAATTCCGGGTGAATTTTTTCAATCTTCATTTCTTACCTCTCTTTTTATTTTAAAGTAATGTCGGATTTATACAGTCAATTTCATAATCACAGTTGGTATACCCGCCGGATTCAGACCTCCGTCCTTTAAGTCAATAAACCCCTTATCCAGATAGAGCCTTCTTGCAGCTAAACCTTCGGGAATTGACTTATCAAATGTTTGTACAAAGATAGTTTCTTTGAGATTCAACTTTCCGATTGCGAAATCTAACAATTGCCTTCCAAGTCCTGTTCTACGATATTTTCCGGAGACTGCAAGCCATACAATCTCATTTGCATCTTTTGAAATAACAATGCCGCCTTTTAAAGAAATATTATTCCCAACTTTTTGTCGTATGCAAAAGGCCCTGTTCTCAGATATCGCCTGTTTTAAGGCCTGCTGGAACACCTCTTCATCCGCCATAGGTCCAAACAAGAATTCAATTTCCCTTGCAAGAGAAATCCATGCTTCATAATCGTCTAGATTCGAATAATCAATATTTGCCAGTTTTATAACAGACTGTTTTTTATCCTGCGATTGATTCCAGCAATAATGTCTTGTATACGCTTCTTCCACTTTTCTGTCTCCGGTTTTAGAAAATCTTAAAGGATATTTTTTCCCTTTTCCCCTCTTAAGGTACGTTGAATTTTTGGGAACCATATTTAAGTCATGTACGTGAAACCCGATGATTCTGAGGATTCGATTTGCCTTGGAAAGACTCCCTTCAAAAACGCGTTCAAGATAAGGTACGTTTCCATTTCTCCATGCATCATAATTCTGTTTTGTAAGATTGCCCATTTCTATCAACACCTCAACAGGTGCAACCATGTCAGATTTGGCCAATATTCTTGCTATGGCGCGAACTACACGCGGATAGTATTTGTCTTTTTTATATGTGTTTAATGCAACCTGTTTCATTTTCCATTGAATATTTTTGATAACACATTCATCGCGGCCTTAAGCCGCGATCAGAACGCGTTTAACAGCAATGTGATTTTATTAGATTTAATTAATCAGGCCATAAACCCATTTCATCAAGCGCTTCGAGCATGTACATAAAATGCCCCGCTTCCTCTGACATTTCCATACCATCTTTAAACGAATCCAGCCAGACTGTAACCTCTGCCGTTCTTCCCTTAAGTTTGCTCCTGAATTCATCTTTTTCAATCTCAGATGTTTTTTCTTCAAAGTCGTCTCTTATTACATCATCCCCTATTCCCCATTTCTCAGCCATAGGGATGATATCACGTAAATTATCCGGGATTTTTTCAGGATCTAAACTGATCTCAGGTCTGTTCTCCGCAGTGTGATTATATTTT
>JAFGMQ010000053.1 GCA_016927455.1 Deltaproteobacteria bacterium | reverse complement strand
TGGCCGAGTCGGCTGAAGGCGCTCGCCTGCTAAGCGAGTATGGGGTTTAAAGCTCCATCGAGGGTTCGAATCCCTCTCTCTCCGCCACATATTAAAGAAAACCCCCCGTACACTTTTCTTTCAATATCAAGCCTTTATGGGCCTTGTATTTTTCCAGACCATTATAATCAGATCAGCATTTGCTTACAGGCAGAAATGGTATTTGACGATGTATTCATGATAAGAAGCCAAAACTATTCAAAACGTCTTTATTCCTGTTCTTGCCTGATTGCTTAATTCAAATAAATAATTTATATTTGGAATTTATTACACAGCCATCAAAAATTGAAGTTTTGCTAATTACTTGTGCCGATCCATAACCTCTGTTGAATTTGCCCTTTCAACTTCAACTGGTGGCAGAAAATTTCATTTATTTGGCAAAAATATTACAGTTTTTTGCTATTAAGCCCCTTTTTTATATTGAAATAGAGGAACAGATTCAGAATTATTCAGTAATATCATTAACAGGGCCATGGTTTAAGGTGGCATTTTATAACAGTTTGTGTCTGCACCATGAAATTTATCGCTGATCTTCATATCCATTCCCATTACTCAAGGGCGACATCCCGAAGTCTTGACCCTGAAAACCTTTCTGTCTGGGCCCAGAAAAAGGGGATAAAGGTCATTGGAACCGGAGACATCACCCATCCTGGCTGGATAGCTGAGCTCAGAGAAAAGCTGGTTCCCGAAGAAACGGGATTATTTAAATTGAAGCCTGATCTGCAGAATGCGGTTGATTCTATTCTACCATCTTCCTGTCTGAATCCTCCCCGTTTTTTGCTCTCAGGTGAAATCAGCTGTATATATAAAAAAAACGGTAAAACCCGCAAAACTCACCACCTGATACTCATGCCGGACATGGATTCAGCGCTTAAGTTCAATGAAAGGTTGGGCCGGATCGGCAATATCTCTTCAGACGGCAGGCCTATCCTTGGCCTCGATTCAAGGGACCTGCTGGAGATCACACTTGAAGTAAGCGACAGGGCCTTTTTTGTTCCTGCCCATGTCTGGACCCCCTGGTTTTCCGTATTCGGCTCAAAGTCAGGGTTTGATACTCTGGAAGAATGTTTTGAGGACCTTGCGGGGCATATATATGCTCTTGAAACAGGCCTTTCCTCCGACCCGCCAATGAACCGACACCTTTCAGGACTTGACAGATATCTCCTGATTTCCAATTCAGACGCACACTCCCCGAACAAACTGGGGCGCGAGGCGAATATCTTTGATACTGTTCTGGAATATGACAGGATTATACAGGCAATGAAAGACGGACAGGGGTTTATCGGGACTATTGAATTTTTTCCCGAGGAAGGCAAATACCATCTTGACGGTCACAGAAAATGTCAGGTCAGACTTCAACCCAAAGATACCAGTGAACATAAAGGAATCTGTCCTGTATGCGGAAAGCCATTGACAATAGGGGTTCTCAACCGGATATTTGAACTTTCTGACCGCGAAAAGCCATTACTTTCAAAGGATTTCATAAGCCTTATTCCCCTGCCTGAAGTACTCTCCGAGCTTTTGGACTGTGGCCCTGCAACAAAAAAAGTAATATCTCTTTATGAAGATCTAATCTCGGGTCTGGGTCCTGAGCTTAAAATCCTTATGGATATTTCCTTAGGCGATATTTCTGCAGCAGCAGGCCCTTTATTTGCCGAGGCAATTGACAGAATGCGCCGGAAAAAAGTTTTATGCGAAGAGGGTTATGACGGGGAATACGGAAATATCCGTCTTTTTGAAAAATCGGAAAGACTAATGAATAAGAGGCAAGACGCCTCTTTTACGTGGGAATGACCCGGGCCCGTTCGCGTATTATTCTGTCATATGCAAAACAGCGGGTCACAAGTGGGCCCAATCTCAGCATGAAACAGTCTCCATTCCTTGAAAATATTCCCGCTGAGCTCTTGAGCCATCTGGAGATTGGGGATGGAAACAAAGACCCGGGGCACACACCCCAGGCAGGATCAGTTTTGGCCTGAGTTTCCGGAGTTCCATGAGAAACAAGAGGGAGATAAGGATGTTTAATTTCATGCAAAAATCACCTGGCATTGTGATTGGGGTGTTATTGGCAGTTCATGTCCTGTTTTTGAATACTTCCGGGTCGTCTGGAGCAGAGCCGGCTACCGAGACCCTGGCGTTTATGGAGATCGGGAATGTCTTTGCGGCAGCAAAACACATGCAGGAAATAAAGGAAGCCCCTGCATCCATTACTGTTATTTCAGAGGATGATATAAGGAGCTATGGCTTCCGCAACCTGGCCGATGTCTTAAATAATGTAAAGGGCTTTTATACCTATACTGATCGCAATTACACCTATATAGGGGCACGGGGATTTGCACGTCTCGGGGATTACGGAAGCAGGGTCCTCCAGCTTGTAGACGGGCATACCTATAATGAAAACATATACGGCTCAATATTTCTGGATGAAATTCTTGGAATTGACATGGATCTCATTAAACAGATAGAGATAATAAGGGGCCCTGGCTCGACGCTCTTTGGAAGCAATGCCCTTTTCGGAGTAATAAACATTATAACAAAAAACGGGAAGGATGTTGACGGATTTTTCACCAAGGCAGAGGCAGGAAGTCATGATACTTACAGGGGCGGATTAATTTACGGTAAAACACTTAAAAACGATCTTGATTTCCTTTTTTCTTTCTCAATTACAGACAGTGATGGCCAGGATTTATTTTTCAGGGATTTTGACGGCCCATTAACATCAAACGGCTGGGCCAGAGACGCCGATGGTGAAAAAGCCCGGAAATTTTTTCTTAAGGCCTCATGTGAGGAGTTCAGCTTTTTTTCCAATATATCATGGAGGGAAAAGCATGTTCCTACTGCCAGTTACAGTACGGTTTTCAATGACAACAGGTATAAGACCACAGATGAGCGCGGCTTTGCTGAAATAAAGTGGACACACCCTCTTACCGGCAACAGTGAAATCATGGCAAGGGCATATTATGACTTCAGTGATTATGAAGGGGACTATCCCTTTGTTTATCTTCCAGTAACCATAAACAGGGATAAGGCGTCGGGACGTTGGGTGGGAACGGAGTTGAAATATTTTCAGAAGGCCCTTCATTCACATTCACTCAACTCTGGCGCAGAAGTAATCCGGCATATCAGGGCAGACCAGAAAAATTATGATATGGAACCAAAAGAAAGCTATCTGGATGACGAACGGTCATTTACAGCATGGTCCGCCTTTATTCAGGATGAATGGGATGTTTCTCCAAGGCTCCGCCTGATTGGCGGGGTGCGTTACGACCATTACAGCACGTTTGGCCATCATTTCAGCCCCAGGGCCGGGGTAATCGCTTTCCCGACAAGGGAAAGCGCCCTGAAACTTCTTTATGGCAGGGCCTTCCGTGCACCTACAGTATATGAACTTTATTACAATGATGGAAATGTTACCGCCAAGGGCAACCCTTCTCTTGATCCCGAAATCCTCGATACCTATGAATTGATCTGGGAGCAGGAGTGGAATCCCATCGTAAAGAGTTCAATTTCATGTTTTCATTACAAAATAAGAGATCTAATTACGGAGACGGAAGACCCCGAAGACGGGCTTCTTCAGTTCAGGAACATGGAACTGATTAAAAGCAGCGGAGTGGAAATCGGGCTTGAAGCAGAATGGCCAGGTCTTCTCAGAGGTCATATCAGCTACGCATACCAGGACACTGTTGATAAAAAAACTGACCGGCAACTGGTCAATTCTCCCCGGAATCTTGTCAAATCAGGTGTTATTCTGCCTGTCTATAAAAACATGTTTTACCTTGGAGTGCAGTGCAGGTATATGGGAGAGCGCCTGACTCGAAACTACGAAAAAACTGATCATACAATAATTGGCGACATAAACCTTTCTGCCAGGAATATAGTAAAAGGCCTTGATCTCTCCATCGGGGTCTTTAACATCTTTAACAAAGACTATTCTTCCCCTGTTTCAGCAGCACATATTCAGGAGACTATTGAGCAGGACGGCAGGACATTCTGGTTCAAGGCAAGCTACAGGTTTTAATTCAAAATGATTAAAAGAGTCATATTATTCACAATTCTCATTTCGATACTGTGGACTGTTAATTCAATGGCAGTAACTATTATCGCCATTAAAAGCAGAGATCTGCCCCAGTATGATCAGGCCATTTCGGGGTTCAGGTCCGGCTTTCAGGTACAGGAACTGAATTTGACCGTTATTCACAGTCTGTCGGATAAGGAGCAGATTTCTTCAACAATTGAAGCAAACTGTCCGGACTTGATCCTGTGTCTTGGCACTGAGGCCCTTAATTATTCGATTTCCATTAAAAATATCCCAAAAGTATTCTGCCTTGTCGCCAATCCGGAAACCTATATTTCTCATGGCGTTACTGATGTCTATGGTGTAGCTATCAGCCTGCCCAGTCTTGATCAATTCAGGATAATAGCAGGGGAACTCCCGGAGTTTAAGAGAATAGGCGTCATTTATAATGCTGAATTTAACCGGGAGTATATTGAAGATGCCAGAAAAAATGCGTCAAAACTGGCTCTTGAGCTGGTAGCATACTCTGTCAGTTCCATAAAGGATATTCCATCTGCCCTGCATTTTCTGAAGGATAAAATCGATGTCTTGTGGTCTGTATTTGACAGCACGGTGTACGGCCCGGAGACAGCAAGATACATACTACTTTTTTCATTAAGAAAAGAGATTCCCTTTATCGGATTTTCCCCCGAATTTGCAAAGGCTGGAGCTCTTATGGCCCTTTATGGTGACTATAAAGACATGGGTAGCCAGACCGCGCTTCTTGCAATGGACATACTTGCAAATAAGAGAATGCATAATTCTATACTTGAGCCGAGGCTCGTAAGGATTGCAGTTAACAGTAAAGTCGCCAAGGCAATGGGTATCTCTTTCAGCCCTGCCTTTTTAAAAAAAATAGATCAGGATTTTTAAGGATACAAAGACATGGAAACCTTTCAGCAAGGTATATTTTCAGGGAAATTCGGTCTCAAGCATAAATCGATTCTGGCAAGTATCTCCATTATATCTGCTATTGTTGCCATACTCTCTGCATATTTCATTTCTACTCAAACCAAGCTCGTACGAACGGAACTTTATTACAGGGCTACATCTCTTACAAAAAATTTTGCCTATAATTGTGAATACTCTGTTCTTCTGGAAGATATCCGGTCTCTGGAACTTTTAACAGCAGGAATAATGAAAGAAGAAGGGATAGGGTTTGTTCGGATTCAGACCTCCGAAGGCAGGGTTTTGGTAAACCAGACAACCCCCCTTTTTTTTGAAGAGGAAGACAGGATTTTTGATTCTCCTGCAAAGAACACCGGGGAGATCTCCCTGTTTGAAAAAAACGATATTTTATTTGCCTCCCTGCCTGTTTTGAAACCCTCGGATGAAAGCCTTTATGTGGTAATGGACAACTCCATAAAAAAAGAGGCAGTCAGTCCAATTGGCATGGTCATTATCGGATTTTCACTGGAAAAGACCAGAGAATTACTTGTATCCACGATTAAATCAACAATTATAATTTCCCTGGTGATCGGGCTGATCGTAATTGCCATTTCATTATTGGTTGTACGGAGTTTTGTCCAACCGCTGTCAGAACTTGCAAAGGGCACCAGGGAAATATCTTCGGGCAACCTGTCCTACCGCGTGAAAATTCCCAGAAATGATGAACTGGGGTATCTTGCTTCTTCTTTTAATGAAATGGCGGGTGACCTGGAAAGCAATAGAAAGGAGATCGAGGAATACAGCCTGAACTTGGAACAAAAAGTCCGCAAAAGAACCGAAGAACTGCAGATAAGGGAGGAGGAATACAAAAAGCTTTATCAGCAATCCAGAAAAGCTGAAGAGGTTTACCGTTCCCTTATTCATTCATCAGCCGATGCCATAGTCATATATGATATGGAAGTAAAAGTCAGTTATATAAGTCCTGCATTTACACAGATCTTCGGATGGACCCCTGAGGAATTAAAAGGCATCCACATACCCTTTGTCCCTGAATCTGAGGCCGGGGCTACTATGGCCATTATCAAGGATCTTCTTGAGCAGGGGACCCCCTGCCATGATTTTGAAACAAAACGACTTACAAAGGACGGCCGGCTTTTAGACATCAGCATAAGCGCTTCCCGCTTTAATGATTATGACGGGAATCCAGGGGGAATGCTTGTTATTCTGCGTGATGTTTCAGAGAGAAGGGCACTTGAAAACTAGCTCCTTCATGCTCATAAAATGGAGGCTGTCGGTACCCTGGCCGGGGGGATAGCGCATGATTTCAATAATATTCTTCAGGCTATTTCCGGTTATACCCAGATACTGCTGATGGAAGACAAATGGAGCGATTCTGACCATGCCAAACTGCAGGAGATAGAAAAGGCGACTCAAAGGGCCGGTGATCTTGTCAAGAGACTGCAGATATTCAGCCATAAAATGGTACACAACCTCAGGCCTGTTAATATTAACCACGAGATTATGCAGGTTTCAAAACTGCTCGAAAGAACTATCCCCAGGATGATAGACATCAAGCACTATTTGAATGAAGACCTTGGTCTCATAAATGCTGATTCGGTTCAGATCGAGCAGATTATGATGAATCTTGGAATTAATGCAAGGGACGCCATGCCTCATGGCGGAGAGCTGATTATTGAAACCCGGAATATTTTTCTTGATGAGGTGTACTGCAGGATGCACCCTGAAATAAGCCCGGGCGGCTATGTGATGCTATGCGTTTCTGATACCGGGCACGGTATAAGCAAAGAGGTTCAGGGTCATATATTCGAGCCGTTCTTTACCACAAAGGAAGTGGGAAAAGGTACCGGCCTTGGTTTGGCAATGGTCTATGGTATCGTCAGGGGACATGACGGTTATATTCATTGTTACAGTGAACCGGGCCACGGCACCACCTTCAGGATTTACTTTCCTGTATTAAGCATGGGGATTACAGAACCGGAGAAAGAAAACAGAGAAGAAAGGATTCCTGGCGGTAACGAAACAATACTGCTTGTTGATGATGAGGAAGCCATCCTCAATATTGGAAAGGACATTCTCCAGTCCTTCGGATACAGTGTGATTACCGCAGAAAATGGTGAAAAGGGCATTGAAATGTTCAGGAGAGAACAACCTTCACTGGTTATCCTTGACGTCAATATGCCAGGAATTGGAGGACATCAGTGCCTTAAGGAGCTTCTTGAGATTGACCCTGATGCGAAGGTTATTATTGCAAGCGGCTATTCAACAAACGAGAGCATAAGACAGGCCATACGCTCCGGTGCAGCAGGTTTCATTGGAAAGCCCTATCAGATCAGAGACATGCTCGCTCAAGTAAGGGATATCCTGGATCAGAAATCTGCCTGACATTACCACACCTGTCTAATGCCTGAAAGCCCGCTGGCCGGTAAACACCATGGTCACCTTCGGGTCTGCCTCATTGCAGGCCTGAATGGATTCGAAATCCCTTATTGAGCCCCCCGGATGAACAATAGCTGATATCCCCTGCCGTAT
>JAFGMQ010000052.1 GCA_016927455.1 Deltaproteobacteria bacterium | reverse complement strand
TGGCATGCGTCAGGCTGGGTACGTCACCGCCAAGCAGCTTTGTGTCTATACCCTTACCGGGTTCAGGTACGGGGATAGCCGAAAGCAGGGCCTTTGTGTAGGGGTGCAGGGGATTTTCAAATATCTCTTCAGTCGTTGCATATTCCATTATCTGCCCCAGATACATTACGGCTGTTTTATCGCTTATATAGCTCACTACGTTCAGGTCATGGGAGATGAACAGGTAACTCAGGCCCAGGTTTTCCTGCAGGTCATTCAACAGATTTATTATCTGGGCCTGAATGGAGACATCAAGAGCGGAAACCGGCTCATCACAAATAATTAATGAAAGGTCCACGCTGAGCGCCCGTGCAATACCGATTCTCTGACGCTGGCCCCCGCTGAACTCATGGGGATAACGGTCCGAACTTCCTGCCGAGATGCCTACCATTCTCAGCAGTTCCTCAACCCTGTCCTTTCTCTGCGCCCTCTTGAGCCCCAGAGTAAGAAGCCCTTCCTCGATTGACTGTCCTATAGTCATCCTCGGATTAAGAGAACCAAAGGGGTCCTGAAAAATGATCTGCATGTTCTTTCGCAATGGTTTCATTTCACTTTCAGAGAGACCGCTTATATCACGTCCATTGAAAATAATTTTTCCTCCGTCAGGCTCCAGCAGCTTAAGGATAACCCTGGCAACAGTTGACTTGCCGCATCCGCTTTCTCCGACAAGCCCCAGAGTCTTCCCCTTTTCAATCTCAAGATCCACTGAATCAACTGCCTTTATCCAGCCGCTGACTTTCTGGAGGAATCCTCTGCGCACGGGGAAATATTTTTTAAGGCCTTCTGTCCTGAGGGCAATTTCGCTTTTCAACGTCTTCTCCGGAAAAACCAGTTAATTCATGAAACCCCTGCCCGTCTCTGTTCGTACAGCACAGGACAACGGCTGAAATGTCCTCCTCCATAATCACACATCTCCGGTACCTGTTCGCGGCACTCCGCAGTCGAAAACCGGCACCTTGGATGAAAAGGGCATCCCAATGGCTTGAAGGCAGGATTCGGTACTGTTCCGGGGATGCTGTAAAGCCTTTTCCCCCGGCTGGAACGGCCTGAAAGTGATTCCATCAGCCCTATGGTGTATGGATGGGATGTTTCATTATAGATCTGCGAGGTATTGCCCTGTTCTACAATAATACCGGCATACATCACATATACCTGATCTGCCAGATTTGCCACGACTCCCAGGTCGTGAGTAATATAGAGAAGGGACATGGAGCCGTCTTTCTGAATCTTTTTAAGCAGCTTCAGTATTTGAGCCTGGATAGTTACATCCAGTGCGGTAGTCGGTTCGTCTGCGATAATGAGGTCAGGTTTGCATGCCAGGGCCATAGCTATCATAACCCTCTGCCTCTGACCGCCACTCAGCTGGTGAGGGTAATCATTAATACGGTCTTCGGCTGACGGAATCCCGACATCCGCCAGCAGTTCAACACACCTTTGCCGTAATTCGTGCTGCTCCGCCTTTTTATGTATTCTAAGGCATTCTTCTATCTGGTCGCCTATTGTAAAAACAGGATTCAATGAGGTCATGGGCTCCTGAAAGATCATTGCGATACGGTTTCCACGGATATTCCTCATATCATCCTCAGAGAGATCCAGGAGGTTTTTCCCTTCCAACATGATCCTGCCCCCGGCAATTTCTCCCGGCGGACAGGGTATAAGCCTTAAAATACTCAGCGCTGATAAGGTCTTTCCGCAGCCTGATTCTCCAACAAGGCATACTGTCTCACCCTTACGGACTTGAAAGCTCACACCATCCACGGCACGGGAAATTCTGCCTTCCCCTGAGAAATAGACCTTTAAGTCCTGAACTGAAATAAGAACGCCTCTGTCTTCCATAATAGTAAATTCAACCTGTTTTTTCCCTGTGAAAAGTCTGCTGATTTTTAAGCAGTGGCCTGGTCAGAAAATGGAACAGAATTTTCAGGCTGACATTACTGAATGCTGCAATGTTGCTTACGAATATTGCAGCTCTTACATTTCGCCGCGAGATTTTGACCTGGCCGCTTTCAGAAAAATCAGGGCATCTTTCTATCCGCCGCAGGGTAAGTATCGCCATTCCCAGTGCCCATAGACAAAAACGTCGTATTCCCTGCTCTCTTCGAGGAATCAGCAGAACATAACGCAGGGCATTGCTCAAATGTCCGCAGGCTATCCTTATTAAAGCAGACAATCCGGCACCGAAAGCAGGATCATATTTATCGGAGGATAAACCACTGAGACTAAATCCGGAATCTGAGAAAACATCCTGAGGCAGCCAGCATGCACCTCTTTCCCTGTCATCCCATATATCCTTCAGGATATTTGTCATCTGCAGCGCCTGTCCAAAGGATATTGCAAGACTTTCCAGATGAGACCTGTTTCTGGCGATCTGGGGAGAATAGTCGCAAAACAGGCTGGTCAACATCTCACCGACCACCCCTGCAACATGATAGCAGTAGCTGTCAAGTTCATTCATGTCTTTTAATCCGAAGGGGCTGCTGCTCTGCTGAAAATCGGCCATACCTTCGGCCATGATTTGCACACACCGGAGCAGGGCCGCCTGTTGAGACTTTGAAAAGCTGCGGGTTGTCCTTATTACGGAAGGTACATTTTTAATGAGGTCTTTTTCCTCCGCAGTAGTTCCATCTGACAGGATATTGAAGAGACTGCGGCTGAATTCATCTGCGCCCCCATTCCCTGCAATGACTCTGACAAATTCCTGAGAAAACCGCCTCTTCTGATCAGGGGTCAATGAAGGTTCATCCTCTACCGTGTCAACTATACGGCATAGTAAATATGCATTACCGACCACCCTGCAGAGTTCAGCCGGGAGTTGAGGTATGGTCAGAGCAAAGGTACGGGAGACCCCCATTAAAATAATGTCCTGAAACTCCTGATCGTTCACGGGGCTCATATCCTGATACTCCCCTCCGCTGCCTGCCTGGATTTTACTGACAAAAACATCTTCTTCAACTATGGATAATAGGGAAATGATAATTAAGTGTCAATGCCTGCAAAAACCCGGCGGTCGATAAACAGGGAATCATCTTTAAACCTGCCCGCAGGGCGGATTGGGTATAAGTTATAAGTTCAGGTTACAGGTTACTGGTTATCGGTTATTGGTTATTGGTTATTGAAAGCCCTGTCAAACGGTGAACATGCCGTTTTCATAAATCACCATCCGTTTTCCGTTTTTCAGAAAAGCTGTCACTGTCTTTTTCTCAGTATTGACAAGGTCCCAGTGCAGCGCGGAATCATTGAAACCCAGCCTCTTTTTTTCTTTGTCCGTAAGCTCTGCGGGGTCACCATCGTATGTATCGCTGTATGATGAGCCGGCGGCAATATGACAATTCCCGTAATCGCCTCCGTAATTCTCATCATAAAGGGTATTGGCCATGAATTTGTCTATCCTGGAAAACCTTTTGTCTGTAAGGGAGAACTCCCCTACTCTTCCGGCACCCTTGTCCATTGACAACTGCTTTCTCACGAATTCCCCACCCTGCTCAGCCTTTGCCTGGCTGACTGACCCCCTGCTGAAGACAAGCTCCACGCCCTTTACATAATTGCCGCTTCTGAATGAGGGCTGATCAGCATAGTAAATCCCTTCAGTCCCTCTCCAGTCCGGAGAAATAAAGAGTTCAAAACTTGGGATGTTGTGCCCTGAAATCCCTACCCATTTACGCTGTTGCCCCGGCCTGATTTTAAGGTCTGTGCGTTCTGATTCGACATGGAAGTATTTGACATCCATACTGTTAAGCCAATTCTTAATGGACACTGCATCCCTGTAAATTGCCTTCCATGCCTTTACAGGCTCCGGTTTGTCCAGATAGCAAGCCCTGATTATCTGTTCACTGTAATCTTCAATGCTCAGGCCTGCCTGTCTTGCCAGTTCATCCGTTGGAAGTGTGCAGAGGGTCCAGCTGTATTCTCCCCTGTCTTCACGTTTCCAGAGTATATCCCGCAAAGGCTTCCTCGCCACAGCCGCCATTCCGATCCTTTTCGGATCGATGTCGCTCAGATGCGTCAATGATTCCGGCGCATTCAGATATATACTGCCGTTAAGGTTTTCACACAGTTCCTTTTCCCCCGGGGCATTGAATATGAGCTGGTTTTTGCCGGCCCTGGAAAAGAAAGTATGCTCCATGCGAGGGGTCAGTCCCATGCGCAATATGGGATTCAATCCCATATCCATCAGCTTTTCCTGAAGAACTTCAGCCAGCTTAACTGCAGCCAGGTCATACCGTACCAACACCACCTCGTTCTTTCTGAATCTCACCTTCCTGGCAGTTTTCAAACCCCATAGCAATACCTCTGAATATCTTTCGATATTATCCATATTCAACATCACCAAGACCTCCAAATTATACTCTTATATTCAACCAGCATTAACTGATCTGTTCATAATGAACTACCCCGCCCCAGGGGAGGGGCCGGGACTTGTCTGCCTTTTACCAGCCTTTGGCTGGCCGGCGGATTAAACCATTGCCTCTCTTACTTCCTTTCGAGGAAGCTGAGAACGAACCCTGCCGTTAATAAGAAAGCCTAACCCCAGCACACGATTCCCTTTCAGCGTAAGGACTACATACCCCTTTTCAACGTCTGTTTCAAAAGGAATATCATCTCCGGACAAAAGTGACCTCAACTGCCCTTCGTCAATTTCCATCCTTGCCCTGGTGGCTGAAGGTCCGAAAACCTGCATCATCCTGGTGGTTGGCTTTAGAAAATCACCGATCCTGTTAAAGGCCTTTAACCCGACCTTTGAAACCTTCAGGTGATAAGCAGACATTTCCTGAGGTGATTTTCTCATTATGTACCAGTTGTCTTTTCTCCTGAACAGCAGATAATCCTTGAACAGCGTCATGGGTATTCCGAATCTGTCTTCCAGATAGGAGAAAATTCGCCGTCTCTCATCTTCTTCTGCCAATTGCGGCCATAAAGAACCCCACCGAGTCGATCCGGTGGGGATAAAACCTTGCGCAGTTTTCAAGTTGTTTTTCATACCTTTCATCTCCCCATCTGGTTATTCCGGGCTCATAATGAAGTCCGATTTCCAATGGAAGCAAAACAGCATTGCGACTCTCAAGCAGATAATTTACTACCGACTCGTTTTCTTCCGGGTTGTATGTGCAGGTTGAATATATCATACTGCCGTCGTCTTTGAGCAGGTCAAACCCTCTCAGGATAATCTTTTTCTGCAGTTCATAGGACCTTTCCCTTTTTCCTGTCTCTCTGTAAACAAACCCTTGCTTTATTTGCCTGAATCTGCCTTCCCCTGTACACGGGACATCAGCCAATACATAATCGAAACTCTGCCTTAGCGGAAACTCCTGGGCCTGATAGCCTGTTATGACACTATTCATCACCCCCAGCCTGGCAAGGGTATGGCCCATGGGCACATGCCTGCTGTTATAGAGTTCATTGGCAACAATCAATCCGGTGTTGTTCATAAGCTGAGCAAGGTGGGAGGTCTTCCCGCCGGGAGCAGCACACATATCGAGAACAAAAGATCCGTTCTCAGGAGAAAGGGCAATGGCGGGAAGACAGGAAGTGAGTGCCTGGGGGTGTATATGCCCCAAAAAGTACTCAATCAGATTCCCTGGGGAGCATAAGCCTCTCATGGAATAAAGTGTCTTATCATCCACATGGGATCTTTCAAGGTGAATCCCCCTTTTCTCAAGAAAGCCGATAACCTCATCTGGCCCGGTTTTTAATGAATTAATCCTTATATGGACCGGAAATGGTTTTGTAAGGCTTTCCTGGAAAGAGGAAAAATCGGGAATGATTTCACTGTAGCGTTCAAAAAGCGTCATGGCGACTAAATGTACTGTTAAGGCATGTCCGGTAACAATTAGAAAAACAGGCCTATTTATTCTTATGCAGCTTAATTATGCGGCAGATAAAACCGATCAGGAGGGTGGCGCTGATAAGGATTATCAGATTTGAAGAAAAAAAGGTCATGATAAACCGGAAAGGGTCATTAAATGAATAAGCGGAAACAAGGAGATTTATCCCGAATAACAGAAAAAAGCAGCACAGCAGCACAAGAACAACCTGTCGTATCCACCAGAAAATTCCTGAAGACATCTACACCATTAATAAATCAGATGATTACTATGGGGAATTGATTCCCCGGGCCTTTTATTCGGACAACCCCAGAGCGGGCAGAACCAGTTCTTCGCAGGCAGTATAGGGATCTGTATCGCCTGAGACTATTGAATCAACAGCCCTGTCAAATTCAGCGGTCTTTGTTATATTGTTTATCACTTCTTCAAGGATCCTTTTCTCTACCATGTCTGTCAGTTCCTCGCGGACTCTAACCCTTTTCTTGCCCAGCTTTATATCATCAGAGGTCTCAAACAGGTATCTGCCATGGTTATGGATTTCTTCAACAAGCTCAGCAACACCCTTGTCCGCTACTGCCTGTGCCTTCAGGATAGGAGGCCTCCAGGCCCCTTTCCTGTATTTTTCCTGATCCATGTCGATCATCAGTCGCAGATCGCCTGCGGTCTTTTCCGCGCCTTCCCGGTCGGCCTTGTTGATCAGAAATATGTCACCGGCCTCGAGAATCCCTGCCTTGATAGCCTGTACATCATCACCCATGCCCGGAACAACCACAATAATCGTAGTGTGTGCGCTTTTGACTACCTCCACTTCATCCTGGCCAACCCCAACGGTTTCAACCAGAATAAAATCCTTGCCCATGGCATCCAGCACGTCAATAGCACCCCTTGTGGACTGGGTCAATCCTCCGAAATGACCCCGCGTGGCCAGAGACCTTATGAATACGCCTTCGTCCATGCTGTGGCGCTGCATTCTGATGCGATCACCCAGTATAGCCCCTCCGCTGAAAGGGCTTGTCGGATCCACTGCAAGGACTCCAACTGTTTTGCCCTCTTTTCTCAGATGCGTAATCATACGGTCTACCAGGGTGCTTTTTCCCGCTCCCGGGGCGCCTGTGATACCAATTACATAGGCCTTGCCAGTATAAGGATATATCTCCTTCAAGACTTCCCTTATCTCCGGCATGCCATCATCAATATCCCGTATAAGCCTTGCCACAGCTCTTATATCACCGGCAACAACCTTTTCTGCCGTGCTTTTCATATGGCTTTTTATCACCTCGGCTTAATGTTATCTTCAACCCACTTGACGATTTCATCCAGTGAAGACCCCGGAGTAAAAATCTCCTTTATTCCGGCCTTTTTAAGGGCTGCTATGTCCTCCTCCGGAAAGATGCCGCCCCCACAGACAACAATATCTTCAGCCCCTTTTTCGCGCAGTATTTCCAAAACCCTCGGAAAGAGATATTTATGAGCACCTGCCAGGCTCGAAAGTCCTATCATGTCAACGTCTTCCTGAATAGCAGCCTCCACTATCTCTTCAGGAGTCTGATGAAGCCCTGTATAAATTACTTCAAAACCGGCATCACGATATGCCCTTGCTATTATCCTTGCCCCGCGGTCATGCCCGTCGAGTCCCGGCTTTGCCACCATTATTCTTACTTTCCTTTTCTGAGCCATGGTTATCCTCTAATGTATAAATCAGGGTCAGGATTATTAATAAATACCAGGATCCCTGTATTCACCAAACACATTTCTGAAAACGTCACAGATCTCCTGAAGCGTTGCATAAGCCCTTACCGCTTCTATCAGCGGACCCATGACATTCCGGCTTCCTGAGCAGGCCTCGGCTACTTTTTCAAGGCACTGTTCAACCATGCTGTTATCCCGCTCATTCCTGATCCTGCCGGTCTTTTCGATCTGCAGCCTTTCAAGTTCTTCGTCTATTTCAAGGATATCAACCTTGAGTTTTTCATCAGTAACATACTTATTAAGGCCCACCACAGTCTTCTGTTTCTCATCCACCAGTCTCTGGTAATGGTAGGCTGAATCGGCAATTTCCTGCTGAGGATAATTTTTTTCAATTGCAGCAAGCATACCGCCCATGTCGTCGATCTTTCGTATTATTTCAAATGCCTCTTCTTCAAGCTGATTTGTAAGGGCCTCGACACAGTAAGATCCGCCAAGAGGATCAATAGTATTGGTAACACCGGATTCCTCTGCAATTATCTGCTGTGTCCTCAGCGCAATAGTAGCCGCCTCTTCAGTGGGAAGTGCAAGAACCTCATCCAGTGAGTTCGTATGAAGTGACTGGGTGCCGCCCAATACCGCAGCCAGGGCCTGAAGAGCCGTCCTTACCACATTGTTGTAAGGCTGCTGTGCAGTAAGAGAGCATCCGGCTGTCTGGGTATGAAACCTCAGCCACCACGATCTCGGGTCTTTGGCCCTGAATCTCTCCTTCATGATCCTTGCCCACATCCGCCTTGCCGCACGAAACTTTGCGATTTCTTCAAAAAAATCGAGGTGTGAATTAAAAAAGAAGGAAAACCTCGGTGCAAAGGCATCAACATCAAGGCCCCTTTCAATAGCGTGCTGTGTGTAGGCAATGCCGTCCGCCAGGGTAAAAGCAAGCTCCTGCACAGCCGTTGACCCTGCCTCCCTTATATGATACCCGCTTATACTTATCGTATTCCACCTGGGCACTTCAAGAGTTCCATATTCCACTGTGTCTGTTATTATGCGAACAGAAGAATCAGGCGGGCACATAAAGGTCTTCTGGGCAATAAACTCCTTCAGCATATCATTCTGTATGGTGCCGCCAATGATGTCTCTCTTTATTCCCCTCTTTTCAGCCATCACTATATACATTGCCCAGATAACCGCCGCCGGGGGGTTTATAGTCATGGACGTGGTTATCCTGTCAATGGGAAGGCCTTCAAACAGATCTTCCATGTCCTTCAGCGTATCAATGGCCACGCCGCACCTGCCGCACTCACCCCTGGCCTTGGGAGAGTCCGAATCATACCCCATCAGGGTGGGCATATCGAAGGCAGTGGAAAGCCCTGTCTGCCCCTGGTTAACCAGAAGATGGAATCTTCTGTTCGTATCATAGGCGCTCCCCAGTCCGGCAAACATACGCATTGTCCAGAGGCGTCCTCTGTACATGGACGGCTGTGCGCCCCTTGTAAAGGGATATTCTCCCGGAAAACCTATATCATCTGAAAAATCCTGGTCCCTTATATCTTCAGGGGTATAAATTCTCTTGATTTCCCGGTCTGAAACAGTGGAAAACCTTTTGAGTCTTTCGGGATTCGCCTCAAAAACCCTGTCAAGTTTCTCCTGCCAGGCCCCATGTTCCTTTTCTATATCCTCAAAGATTTTACGGTTAAATATCAAAGACATACACCGCACCTTTCCTGTTATTTCTATCTTAATATTCTTCTTGAAATTACCAGACGCATGATTTCGTTGGTGCCTTCATATATCTGGCATATCTTGGCATCCCTCATAAAACGCTCCATCGGATATTCCTTGCAGTACCCGTATCCTCCCAGGATCTGAACACCCTCAATAGAGGCCCTCATAGCAACATCAGAGGCATACATCTTGGCCATGGCCGCCTCTTTTTCGTAAGGCCTCTTGTTATCCTCCAGCCATGCGGCCCTGAGGGTAAGCATTTCAGCGGCATCCAGTTCCGTCGCCATATCCGCCAGCTTCCATTGAATTGCCTGAAATGTTGAAATCGTCTTTCCGAACTGTTCCCTTGTCTTTGCATATTCCAGTGAGTTTTCGAGTACAGCCCTGCCTATGCCAACTGCCTGGGATGCAATGCCTATTCTTCCTCCATCAAGGGTTGTCAGCATTATCTTCAGGCCCTGACCCTCTTTTCCAAGCAGTGCATCCGCAGGGACCCTTGCATCATCAAAAATAAGCTCCGCCGTTCCTGACGCAAGGATTCCAAGCTTGTTCTCAACATGCCCAACCTTGAACCCGGAGGTATTCTCAAGGTCTACCACAAAGGCGCTGATTCCCTTGTATCCTTCACCTTCAACAGTCAGGTGGGCAGACAGAACGCAATAGGATGCAACATTGCCGTTTGTAATGAACTTCTTCTCGCCGTTTATTATAAACCCGTCGCCATTACTAAAGGCGGTGGTACGGATACCGCCGGCATCCGAACCTGCCCCGGCCTCAGTTAATCCATAGCATCCAAGCTTGGTGCCGGACGCGCAGGGATAAAGATATTTCAACTTCTGTTCTTCGGTCCCAAATGCCAGAAGCGGAAAACAGTACAGGGAATTATTCACGGACACTATCGACCCGGTTGCAGCGCATGCCTTTGATATCTCGATCATGGCAAGGACATAGCTCACATGGTCCATGCCCCCGCCCCCGTATTCCTCCGGCACTGCTACACCAAGCATCTTCAGCTCGCCCAGTTGCCTTATGATCTCAGCAGGATGCTCATGTGTCTGGTCAAATTCCGCAGCCCTCGGCTTTATCTCAGTTTCCGCAAATCGCCGGGCCATGTCACGGACAAGAAGCTGTTCTTCAGTGAGGGAGAAATTCATTTTTAGAATAATTCCCCTTTAAAATCAGGTTTTCTCTTCTCCAGGAATGCGGTCATGCCTTCCTTGCCGTCCGGACTTACAGCACAATATCCGAAATTATCCGCTTCAACATTGCAGCCTGCGCGGAGATCAAGGTCAAATCCTCTGTCAATGCATTTCTTTATACCGCTCATGGAGACCCTTCCCTTTGCGGCGATTGACTGGGCTGTCTTGATTGTCGCATCCCAGAGTTCTTCAGCAGGGAAGACCTTGTTAACCAGGCCTATCTCCTTCGCCTGCTGAGCGCTGATAATTTCGCCAGTCATGCAAAGCTCTTTTGCCATGGCCTTGCCAACCTGTCTCGGGAGACGCTGTGTTCCTCCAAATCCGGGAATAAGCCCCAGTGTGATTTCCGGCTGGCCGAATTTTGCCTTTTCTGAGGCATATATGAAGTCGCATGCCATGGCAATTTCACACCCTCCACCGAGGGCAAAACCATTTACGCATGCTATAGCCGGAATCGAAAGATTCTCAAGGCGAAAGAAAAGGCTCTGGCCGTCCATAGAAAATTTCCGGAGCTGAAGCGGTGGAAGACTTGACATATGAGCTATATCAGCACCTGCCACAAAAGACTTGTCTCCTTCTCCTGTCAGCACAAGAACTTTTATTGAAGAATCGCCCTCAATCCTGTCCAGGGCATCGCCAAGTTCAACCATCATTTCCGAATTAATCGCGTTCAAGGCCTTGGGCCTGTTGAATTTGATAATTCCCACATTCCCTTCTTTTTCAAAGATAATGTTTTCGTAGGCCATTTTTTCTCCTTTACTGAAAACTATAAAATAGCTGAAAATAATAGGCCTGCCGCCTATCATCCAATTAAAAAATATTGTTTCACATATTCCGGTTCAAGAGGTTGTGTCATAATTCCATATTCGTCATTCCGTGCAAGCGGAGCTCAGCCTGTCCCGGACCCCGATCCGGGAACACGGAATCCAGTCCCGCCTTGGCGGGATTCAATATGTTCTGGATGCCGGCTGGAGTTTATCCCGAACTTGATTCGGGGCCGGCATGACGGCCTTGATGGTATTTTTGGGAATTACGACACAGTCTCCAACCCCGGAATTACGGTTCAAGACTTTTTACAAAGCCGTCAAATTTTAAAGCTGAAAGAAGAAACCGGTTCTGTCTTTCAGCTTTTTCCTTCTTTACCTTAAAGGTCGTCTTTTAAACTCTTTCAATAACAGTGGCCATTCCCTGACCGCCGCCAATACAGAGAGCAGCAAGACCGAGATCGTGTCCTTCTCTCAGCATCTCGTTCATAAGGGTCAGGATAATACGGGCACCTGAACAGCCAATGGGATGTCCTATTGAAATTCCGCTGCCAAGGACATTTGTCTTTTCAATGTCGCTTTTCAGTTCCCTTACACATGCGATTGCCTGAGATGCGAATGCCTCATTCAGTTCAACAGCCCCAAAATCCTTTATGGTAAGATTTTCCTTCTTAAGGATCTTGCGTACTGCCGGAATAGGACCAAGTCCCATATAGGCCGGATCCACACCAGCGAATGTGCATGATCTTATTTTTGCAAGAGGTTTCAGGCCGAGTTCCTTTGCCTTGGTATCGGACATCAGAAGCAAGGCGGCTGCGGCATCATTAATGCCGGATGCATTCCCGGCTGTCACCGTACCATCCTTCTTGAATGCCGGAGCAAGCTTGCCCATTTTTTCAACACTTGTATCCATGGGTCTTTCATCAGTATCAAAAATAATGGGATCACCCTTTCTCTGTGGGATTATTACAGGAGCTATCTCATCCTTGAATTTCCCATCCACTATTGCCTTCCTGGCCCGTGCATGGCTGAGGGCGCCTAATTCATCCTGTTCCAGCCTTGAGATCTGGTATTTTTCGGCAATGTTCTCAGCAGTTATGCCCATGTGGTATCCATAGAATATTTCAAATATACCATCAAGGATCATGAGGTCAACCAGAGGTTTATCGCCCATTCTCGCTCCCCATCTGGCAGCAGGAAGGATATACGGGGCACCGCTCATACTCTCCATTCCACCTGCCAGTATAATATCAGCCTCCCCATAGCGTATTGCCTGAGCAGCAAGGGCAACGGCCTTCATGCCCGATGCGCATATCTTATTAACTGTAAATGCACCGACTTCCTTTGGAAAACCTGCGGCAATCATGGCCTGCCTGGCCGTATTCTGCCCCTGGCCGGCCTGCAGAACATTCCCCATGATCACTTCGTCTATATCGACAGGCTGAGCTGATTCATCATAGTCATAACCCTTCTTTTCCAGGTCAATCATGCCCCTGCCTTTAATAGCATCAGGTTCAAACTGAGTCAGGGCTTCAGTAACTGCGGGCCTCAAATTAACTTTTTTAAGGGTCTCCTTTAAAACAATAGCCCCAAGATCCCTGACAGGAATGTCTTTTAATGTTGCGCCAAAAGTCCCCACCGGCGTTCTCGCACCGGACACAATTACCACATCTGCCATAATCCATTCTCCTTAAAGTATATTAGTTTTGTATTTTAAACCACTTGACCTGGGTACTGCATCACAGGCAAATGGTCACGAATCCCTTCAGAAGTCAAATTTTATATTTATAGTTAGATAAACATATTCAAGTCAAGCTAAATCCTGCCTTCCGCAGAAGTTGAAGCTGTTCAGGGCTATTTTGAGACTCTTTAACAGGGATAATATTGTTTTTGCGATTACAGAAGGCAACTGCAATTATTCCTCTTGAAAAATTCACTGGCCGCCGTTTAATGATTGAGAATTTTACTTGATTGAACTATATATCAAACCGTACAATAAACGCTGGCAGATAATCTTAGAGCAGTGCATTTCATGAGGGTGCTGCCGGTTAAATTCACTGTGTCATGTTTACAGGATATCTCTCAATAATACAAGAGGAGAATTATCATGAATCCAATCGCCAAAGAACTGAATGAAATCATAAAGAAGGCTAATGTTCATGTCTACGAAATGCTTTCCGAAGTAGGTAAAAATCTGTTTTTTCCAAAAGGCATCCTCTTCCAGAGTGCTGAAGCCAAAGAAAAGGCTTTCAAATTCAACGCCACCATAGGCATGGCCACCGAAAAAGGCAGGACCATGTATCTTCCATCGATAATGGCTTCAGTAAGCGGCCTGTCTCCTGAACAGGCACTCACCTATGCGCCTTCATATGGAATTATGTCCCTTCGCCAGGCATGGCGTGATGAACTTTATGATAAAAACCCTTCGCTTAAAGGCATTAATATAAGCATCCCCATAGTCACTAATGCCATAACCCACGGCCTGAGCATCGTCTCTGACATGTGGGTGGATCCGGGCGATCCCGTTATCATTCCCGACAAAATGTGGGGGAATTATAACATGACATTTTCCGTTTTAAGAGGGGCAAGGATAGTCAATTACCAGATGTTTGACAGCAGCAATGGATTTGACCTGCAGTCCTTTGAAGAATGTGTGCGGGCTGAGGCTGAGAAAAGGGATAAAATAATTGTTCTTCTGAATTTTCCAAACAATCCGACAGGATATACCATAAACAATGAAGAAGCAGACCGGATAGCTGATATTCTGACAAACCTGGCCAGGACAGGTAAAAATGTACTGGCTATTACCGATGATGCATACTTTGGGCTTTTTTATGAAGATGAAACTCTGAAGGAATCTATTTTTGCCAGATTAATAGGGCGAGACCCAAGGCTGCTCGCCATAAAGCTGGATGGAGCCACCAAGGAGAATTTTGTCTGGGGTTTAAGGGTTGGTTTTATTACTTACGGAGCGATCTTTGAAGGCGATGAAAGGCTGGCCTATGAAGCGCTTGAGAAAAAAACAGCCGGCAATGTCAGAGGGTCAATATCAAACGCTTCACATCTTGGCCAGGAGATTGTCCTTAAATCCATGCAAAACGAGGATTACAAGGCCGAGAAACTCCAGAAATTCGGAATAATGAATGAAAGGGCTCTGGAAGTCAAACGGGTACTTGCAAGTCCGAAATACAGTGAGGCGTGGGAGGCCTATCCCTTCAATTCCGGATATTTCATGTGCCTGAAGCTTAAGACAGTTGAAGCAGAATCCCTCAGGGTTCACCTTCTGAACAAATACGGAGTCGGCCTTATTTCCCTCGGGCAGACAGATCTGAGAGTAGCATTTTCGTGTATTGAAAAGGGTGATATACAGGAGCTTTTCGATATAATCCACCAGGGAATAAAAGATATTGCCTGACATAAATCACAGTCTTTTTCTGTTTTAGATTGAATCCTTCCCCGCCGATACCGGCGGGGGTGTTCAATCATTCGGGATCTTGGCCCCCAACCGTCCGACTGCTTCCCATACAGCGGCACATTCAAGCCCGAATGAAATATAGCCCGCATATCCCAGCACCGGCATCTCGAATATTTGGTATGCCTGCACAAACGGTATTGAATATTTCCATTTTGCAAGACTGAAGAAGTTCCACATCTCCCAGAACCATCCGCAAACAAGAGCTGCAAGGGAGGCCGACACCACCACCGACCAGTATCCCCGGGTAACCCCTGTCAGGATGTGGTCTTCCCTGAAAAGGGTTTTAAGAGATATTATTATAAGGAGGGGGGATATCCACAGGAGGGCGAAAAGGTAATCAGGCCATACGCCGAGGCAGAAAAGTCCGGCTCCGGAAAAGATTATTAAAATCCAAGCTGTTACACGAGGTCGCGAAGGTCTCAGCCGTATAAAATTTCCAAAACAATCCTCGATCCATGGCATTCCGCGTATCCATTCATAGACCCCGTGAACCGCAGGGAGAACAGTCGAAAATGAAAGGGTTGCATGCCAGAAATATTCGCCGGGATTTAAAGAAACTCCTGTGTAAAACCAGTTCTGAACGAAACGATTTAAATATTCAAAGAACCACCAGAAAAGCGAGCTCACGGGAAAGAGCAAAAGAAATATCCCCGGTCGATCAAGCATCAGGCAGTAACCATTTCGCCTGTATGCAAGTGCGTTGGCTGCAATTATAAATGAAAGCCAGAGAGGAATGAAAGTATAAGGCTGGATTCCTTCAAAAAAGGGAAACCGGGTCCAGGCAATGATCCAGGCGAAAATGCCTGCTGCAGTTCCAGTCCAACCCCACCATGGAAACTTGAAGTTACCGGGCTTTAAGGATAAAGAACGCCGGCAGGTAACAGCCCTTCCTGCAAAAAATAAGACAAGGGCGACAAGTAATATTAGACAGGTAATAAATACTGGAAAAGAAAAAGGGGCATGCGTTATATAAATCGTTTTCGGCGGAAATTCAAAGTATCGTTTCGAGGGAAGTCCCGCGAGGATAATCCCGGACAGCGGCAGGCCGGTTAACATCACAGCCAGGACAACTAATTTTATTAAAATGGTCTTCATGGGAGCTGCCAGAGAATATTCTATTAAACTTCAGCTCTCTTGACAAGGTACTGTTAAGCAGACAAGGTTTTTTATATATTTTCCTGCCTTCCTGTTCAATATGTCAACAGTTATATGCCGTTCTTTTTTCCTCAGAAAAACAGGTTTTAAATATGTCGAAAGCTTTTTTACTGGCAGAAGACAAAATTTTTATGGTATCTATTTGTGCAATTTCTAATTATTACTCCGGCAATAATATGCGTTAATGTTTTCATTCCGGCGAAGAGACTGTGCAGCAATTCCTTTTTTTGTCCCAGCCAGAGGCTGGTAAAATTTCTAAGCAAAGCGGGAAACCTTAATGCTTGATAAATTTAATATGTTAAGATTCCTCGTCACGCCACAGCGCGATTCGGAATGACGTTTCACCCTATTATGACACAGCCTCGAAAGACGGAATCTATAATGAATTCGAATTCATGACCCCGGATCTGGGTCCGGGGCAGGCTTATCAAATCCGGCATAACGATTGATGTTTTTAATCGCCGGAGCAATAGTTCTGGCAAAGGATTTTGAATTGGAAAGTAATCTCGTCTGGATAGATCTGGAAATGACAGGGCTTGATCCGGAAAGACATGTTATCCTTGAAATTGCATGCATTATTACCGATAACATGCTCGATATCGTTGCAGAAGGCCCGAACATCGCTATAAATCACCCTGACAGGACTCTTTCCCTTATGGATGCCTGGAGCAGAGAACATCACCAGATATCAGGGCTCCTGGACAAATCAAAAGATTCTCCCTGTAACTGCCGAATGGCTGAAAAAGAAGTCCTGGACTTTCTATCCAAATACTGCAGTAAAGGGATGTCACCGCTTTGCGGCAACTCAGTCTGGCAGGACAGAAGATTTTTGATAAAATATATGCCTGACCTGGAAGATTTTCTTAATTACAGAAATATCGATATCAGTTCGATCAAGGAACTGGCAAAAAGATGGTACCCTGCCCTGCCTCACTTCAAGAAAACCAAACAACATCTCGCGATGGATGATATCAGGGAATCGATCAAGGAATTGAATTTTTATCGCAAACACATTTTTACCTGCGGTGGAGATCACATAGTCATACGGCAAAATCAGGAAGATGTTTCAGGAAAATCCTGGCTGATTCCAGACTAAAGCTTATGAAACCGGATAAGTTCAGATTTATTCTTGTTCTTCTTGGGATACTCGGTGTTTCCGCCGTAGCATACGGCATGCTTAAAGGAAGCCATCCAGTCTTTATAGCGGGCCTGATCCTCATTATATTTGTGTACATAATAATCAGGAAAAAACTGAATGACCCAAAGGGGAATAAAGACTGATATTCCTTACAGCAATCCGGGAACATCCTGCCAAGCAGCTGCCAAGCAACAGCAGCTGCCAAGCAACTTGACATTCATGCCTTTTTGATCTAAAATAAAAAACATCGACGAATATTTAATAACGTTATATTTCGTCTCCTTTGAGGCAGAGACTACCCCGCGGGAAGGAAGAACAGTCAACATGCAGGTGTTGCCTGCGGATAAATAAATTTAAAAGGAGGGGATACTTGATGAAAAAATTAATGGCAAAAGATATTCTGGTCAAGGATTATGAGACAATCAGCCCCGAAGCATCTGTAAAAGCGGCAGCCAAGCTGATTTTCAACGGTAAAGCAAGGAAGACAGGGTATAAACCGTTCGGCGTCATGGTTGTTGATGATACCGGCCGACTGTGTGGCATGGTTTCAATGTATGACATACTCTATCATCTTCGTCCCCCCTTTCTTAACTATGAAGTGGAAAGCTTCAGTATCTGGAAAGGAGAACTGGAGGTCTACACAGACCACTTCAAGGATCTCAAAGTTGAGCAGATAATGAGTGCTCCTGTAATTACTGTTTCCTCTGATGATGATTTAATGGTAGTTATTGACCGGATGATTAAGAAAAAATCCCGGCGCCTTCCTGTTGTGGACAACGACAAGATCGTTGGAATTGTCTATCTGTCAGATGTCTTTTACCATCTGTGCAGGACCTGGCTGAAAGACTGATGGTTTATACCAGATCGGTGTATTCTAACACTGATATGCCGGAACTGTAAGGACTTCCGGTTAGCTCTTTACCGGGCTGATGGATAAGATGCGTCAGCATCAAATTGAATAGCATGCATAAAATTGCGGAGGTATATCAATGTTTGGGATAGGAATGCCCGAATTGATCATAATTTTGATCATTATTCTTATTATCTTCGGCGCAGGTAAACTGCCTGAGATAGGCAGCGGAATAGGAAAAGGGATAAAAAATTTCAAAAAGGCAACTCAGGAACCGCAGGAAAAGATAAATCCACCGAAGGATAAAGATTCCACTGATTCTGAATGAGTAAAACCCCGATGAACTTCCAGGGAGCGTTTGTGAAAATCTGGGCAGATATTTCATTCTGTGCAGGGCTCATGCTGCACAAAGATCCAGAAACCAATGTCCGGTAAGTTTACCCTGATCAAGTCTTTATAAATCCAGCGGCAGCTTAAAAATATATTGCCCGCGAAAAACTGGCTTAAACATCACCATCAAAGCTAAAAGGGGATATCATCATCGGGTATGGAAACAGGCTCATCAGTCGGGAACGGAGCATTCATGGGCTCTTCCCTTAAATCCCTGCCTGCAGGGCCAAGCATCTGCATGGCCTGAGCTACCACTTCCGTGATATAACGCTTTACCCCTTCGCGGTCTTCCCAGGATCTTGTCTGGAGTTTTCCCTCAACAAAAACCTGGCTTCCCTTGCGCAGATACTCGCCGCAGATTTCTCCGAGACGCCTCCAGGCCACAATCCTGTGCCACTCGGTGCGTTCCTGTTTTTCGCCGTTTTTATCCTTCCATTGCTCCGAGGTGGCGATAGTGAAGTTGGCTACCGCAACGCCGTCAGCCGTGTATCTTACCTCCGGGTCTCTCCCCAGATTCCCTATCAGTATTACCCTGTTAAAACTAGCCATGCTCCAGCCTCCTTTATTTTTTATGGTATCTATTATTAAGGACGAATATCTTTTAAGAGATTGTTTTTAGCATAAAGAAATCCTTCAAATCAAGGGTATTTACAAGTTTGCATGTTGACTCAGGTTGACTAAAGGGTTAATTTATTGTTTATTCAATATAAAATTAATGGGAATATAAATGTTAAAAATCATACCCCTTGGCGGCCTCGGAGAAATCGGCCTTAACATGATGGTTATGGAATACGGGCAACACCTCATTGTAATTGATGCGGGCCTTATGTTTCCAGATGACTATATGCCCGGCATCGATTTCGTTATTCCTGATCTCCAGTATCTGCAGCAAAACAGAGACAGGGTTAAAGCTGTTATACTTACGCACGGGCATGAAGACCATATTGGAGCAATGCCGTTTTTCCTCAGGGAATTTTCCGTACCCGTTTACGGGACATGCTTTACGCTGGAACTGCTGAAACAGAAACTCAAGGAACACGAATTACCTCAGCAGCCGGATTTTAGAACAATCAGCGCCGGGGATACAACGTCGATCGGTCCATTCAGTATTGAATATATCAGCGTAAACCACAGCATTATTGACGGGGTAGGTCTTGCTATCGATACCCCGGAAGGGATAGTCGTCCATTCGGGCGACTTCAGGTTGGATCCTACCCCGGTAGACAGTCAGTCTACAGACCTCATCCGATTTGCCCACTTCGGGGCAAAAGGAGTCCTTGCCCTTTTCTCGGACTCAACAAATGCGGAAAAAGAAGGCTTCACCCTTAGTGAAAAATCTGTACGCAAAACACTGAGAGAAATATTTCAGACATCTAAAGGACGGATCATAGTATCCAGTTTTGCATCCAATATAACCAGGATACAGCAGGTAATCGATCTTGCAGCCGAATTTGACCGAAAAGTTGTTTTCAGCGGAAAAAGCATGGTAACAAATATCCGTTTGGCCACAGAACAGGGATTTGCGAACATCCCTGATGACATGGAGATAAACGAACGGCAGATAGCCATGTTCCCTGATGAAAACATAACCATCATAACCACCGGCAGTCAGGGTGAGCCGCTCTCAGCCCTTACAAGAATGGCCCACGGGCATCACAAGGCAATCAAAATAAAGCCCAATGACAAGATTATTCTTTCTTCACGCTTTATCCCCGGCAACGAGAATGCAATAACATCCATAATAAACAGTTTTTATCACATGGGAGCTGACGTTGTTTATGAAAAGGTCTCTGACATACACACATCCGGTCATGCCAAAAGAGAAGAGCTTAAAATTATGCTGAGTATTGTTAAACCTCGATATTTCGTCCCCATACACGGCGAATACAGACACCTTGTAAAACATTCGCAACTGGCTCTTGACATGGGAATGCCGGAGAACAGGGTTCTGCTTGCGGAAGACGGTAGAACAATCTGCTTTAAAGACAACGAAGCTGGGCTGGGAGAGACTGTTCACACAGGCCGGATACTTGTTGACGGAAAAGGTGTCGGCGATGTTGAAGAAATCATTCTCAGAGACAGGAAAAGGCTCAGTGGAGACGGAATCGTTATTGTGCTTCTGGCTGTAAACGAACACTCCGGGGAAACCATATATGGTCCCGACATCATTTCAAGGGGTTTTGTTATTGAGGAGCAGGGCGCATTAATTCTTGAAAACGCAAAGGCAATGGTAGCGGAAGTGCTCGCCGATCTTGAATGCACATCTTCAATTGACTGGACGGAAGTCAAAGCTGACATTCATAAACGCCTGAAAAGGTTTTTTTACAATATAATTAAAAGGAGCCCTTTAATTCTTCCTATCGTGATACCCATGTAAAAGCATTTTTATGAATTGAAATCTGATTAATAATACCTGACAGCCTGATTAAAGAACCTGACGAAATTTTGAAATATAGTGGATAAGTACTTCAGTTTTTACATAAAAAGTCATATTTCATATAATCCTTTTTTTACTGCTGAGAGGAGATTAAATTGAGCAACAGATCAAGCGCCCTGAGTAAAATGCAGAAGCCAGTTCATCCTGTCAGGAAAGACATCAGGGGGCTCATCTTATTACTGATAGCCATATTCCTTGGAGGAAGCCTTTTTTCCTATAGCAGTTCAGATCTCCTTTTCTGGAATGTTACAGAACCGATCGGCAAAGCCCAGAATCTATTCGGCACCGTAGGCTCACATCTGGCCGGAGCAATGTTTCTGGTGCTCGGATTCTCCTCGATTTTCCTGGTAATAGCCTTCCTTTTACTGTCTTTTTTATCCTTTCGGGGAAAAGCACTCGCATCCCCGATAAAAGTAGCCGTTGCGGTCTTTGTGCTTATTGCTTCCTCCGCCGGAATTTTGAACCTGCAGTTTCCTGAAGCCCTGCCCTTCAGGGAAGGGGTGATCATGGCAGGAGGTCTGATAGGGCTTCATCTGGCTGAATTCTCAAAAGGTTTTCTTAACTATTTCGGTGCGAATGCCTTCCTTATCACCCTTTTTATTATATCACTCATGGCTGCGACTCATATGTCCCTTGGCTGGGTTTTTTCCAGATTCGGGATATCGATATGGGGAGTATTTAGGCGGACAAAGAATTTTTTTACAAAAAGAAAAGAGCGCAGGAACAGGACACGCAAAGCCGTTATTGCAAGGCATAAAATCGAATCAAAACCCAAAGTCACCATAGTGACTCCAACCAGGGAAACAGAAAAAAGCCCTGAGCAGGAACACTTCCCTTTTATGAACATTGCGGGTGAATTTCTGCTGCCTTCACTGGACTTACTGAATGACTTACCCGAGAAAAAAGATACTGCTATACAAAGAGAAAGCCTTGAAATTAATGCACGTCGCCTTGAGCGGAAACTGACCGACTTTGGAGTTGAGGGTGAAGTAACAGAGATTCTTCCCGGTCCGGTAATCACAATGTATGAATATAAACCGGCCCCCGGCGTCAAAATCAGCAAAATTTCAGGTCTTTCAGACGATCTTGCCCTCACGCTGAGAGCCCAGAGTATTCGAATCGTGGCACCAATACCGGGAAAAGCCGCTATAGGAATTGAAATCCCCAACGGCCACAGAGAAATGGTCTATCTGAAGGAGGTTCTTTCAAGCCCTTCATTTAAAAATTCCAGCTTCAAGCTGCCAATAGCGCTGGGCAAGGATATCACCGGTTCTGCTGTAATTACCGACCTGACAAAGATGCCCCACCTCCTTGTAGCCGGTGCAACCGGAACCGGAAAAAGCATATCCATCAATACCATGATCAACAGCCTCCTTTTCAAGGCATCTCCGGATATGGTCCGGTTCCTGATGATAGACCCGAAAAGAATTGAGCTTTCTACATACCATGATATCCCGCATCTGCTCCACCCAGTTGTAACGCAGCCGAAGGATGCCACCAAAGCGCTGAGATGGGCGGTGGAAGAGATGGAAAGGAGATATATGCTTCTCTCTGACAGGGGTGTCAGAAACATTGATGCATATAATCGCAAAATAGTTAAAAAACCGAAAGTTACACCTGAAGATACATCAGGGGGGACAGATACATTTCTGCCATATATCATACTGATTATAGACGAATTGGCTGATCTGATGATGGTCTCATCCAAGGAAGTTGAAGAGGCCATTACCAGGCTGGCCCAGATGGCCCGCGCAGCCGGAATTCATCTCATCATCGCAACACAGCGCCCCTCGGTAAATGTTCTTACCGGTATTATCAAGGCCAATTTTCCTACAAGAATATCATTTCAGGTTTCTTCAAAGGTAGACTCAAGAACAATCCTTGATGCGAACGGTGCCGAACATCTTCTGGGTGATGGAGACATGCTGTTCATGCCACCCGGCGTATCAAGGCTTATGAGAATTCATGGCCCGTATGTCTCGGAAGAAGAAGTTACACGCGTCACCGATTTTCTGCGGAACCAGAAAAAACCCGATTATGACACATCAATTCTAACGGAGATTTTAAGCGATGAAGAACCTTCGGATGATGATTTCGAAAAAGACGAAAAATACGACCTTGCCATAGAACTTGTGGCGAATACGGGCCAGGCATCAATATCCATGCTGCAGCGGAAACTCAGAGTCGGGTACAACAGGGCCGCAAGGATGATTGAGGCTATGGAAAAAGAAGGTATTGTGGGTCCCTCGGACGGTATCAGGCCAAGGGATGTATACGGGAGAAAAGGGTAATGAAAAAGACAAAAACCGTCTTAATAAGCCATCTTTTAGTATTATTTTTTTGTATCCCGGCTGTTGCTGACGACAGACTTTCAGGTGTCCTTGAGGGTATAGGAAAAAAATACGGAAATCTAACCGGATTTTCTGTGTCTTATACACGTGAGGTGGTTACCAGGTCAATGACCATGCTTGGGAGCCAGATCAAAGGAGACCTCGCCACCGGCAAGGTCTATTTCAAGGCACCTTACTCCCTGAGGCTGGAACAGGAAACACCTGCACAGGAAACAATCATAGCAGATAATAATACCCTGTTATGGCTTGTCCCGGGGAAAAAAATCGCATATGAATATTCCTCCAGGACATTTGGTATGGAATTAAGACTCCTGAGCGACATTTTCAACGGTTTTTCTGAAATAGAAAACAGATTTACTGTTTCAGCAGTTCATCAGGATGACCCCGGGTGCTGCGAAATTGAACTCAGGCCTGACGCCCCCTGGCAGGATGTGGATCGTATCGTAGTAAACATCTCAGAGGGATACTTTATCAGCGGGGTACATATTCATAATCAGTTTGGGTCCATAACCAGCTTCAGGCTGAGTGACATGGTAGAAAGAAATGAATTTGAAAGCTCCTTTTTCAGTTTCATTGTTCCGGAAGGCATGCGGCTGATCAAGGAATAGCGAAAATACTCATATATGAAATCACATAAGAAAAAAAAACCATCCTCTAATGCTTCACTGCAGAGTCGATTGAGCGAACTCGAAGAAAAGGCTTCACAGATGGGAATAATAATTCACTATGACCGCCTTGAAGCAGCAGGATTAAAGCTTAAGGGAGGAATATGCAGGATAAGCGGTGAATATCATCTCTTCATAGACAGGAGAAAATCAATCACCGAAAAGATCAGCTTCCTCAATGATTTTTTCAGCCATCCTATTCCCGAAGATATCCCGCTTGTAGACAAGGCACGGATAAATCTGTCCCAACAGTAAATCCATGAAAAATGATATGCCTATCAGAAACAGAATCCGTTTATTTAATAGAGTACTGCGCTGTCGACTGTCGTTGATAATATGCCTCGCAGGCTTGACAGGCTCAGTCTTCTTTGCTCAATCCTTATCCTTTGCAGGCACTCAGAATCAAGGAAAGAAGAAGCTCTGCCTTAATATGATTTCCTCAGATGGAGCCCTCCTTCTGGCAAACCCCGACGGAGAAATAATTCTTAAAAAAAATGAAACAAAGAAATTGATTCCGGCATCCACACTTAAACTTCTGACAGCGCTTGCGGCAATCAGATACCTTGGGCACGATTACAGGTTTAATACAGAATTTTATCTGGACAAGATGCATAACCTGAAGATCAAAGGCTACGGGGATCCGGTTCTGATTTCAGAATCAATACAGTCTATTTCCATTGAACTTGCGGAAAGAGCAAGAGATTTTAATAACCTTATACTGGACGACACCTTCTTCTCCCAGGATATCTCCATACCAGGCCGAGGCTCTTCTACCAACCCCTATGATGCCCCTGCCGGCGCCCTTTGTGCCAATTTTAATACGGTTTTTTTTAACCGCAGCAAAAATGGGCATATCGTCTCTGCCGAACCTGTAACTCCAATGACGCCCTATGCCCGGCAAAAGATTGAAAAGCAGGGCTTGAAAGGTGGCCGATGTTCAATCTTCAGTAATCAAAGGGAAGGGGCAATTTATGCAGGCGAATTATTTTTACAGTTTCTTGGGGAACAGGGCGTTAAATTCAATGGAAAAATAGTACATGGTACTGTTAACCCGAACGACAGGCTTATTTACACATACCGGTCTGAATTCACCCTGAGAGATATCCTGATTAAAATGATGGAGTTCTCGAACAACTTTATAGCCAACCAGGTTCTGATTTCTATGGGAGCTCATGTATACAGCCCCCCGGGGACACTGGACAAAGGAATTAGACTTTTAACTGCTTATGCAAAAGATGAACTTCTGATAGAAGATGCTGAGTTTGCAGAGGGATCAGGCATTTCCAGAAAGAATCGAATTTCAGCCCTTGATATGTTTAAAATCCTGAAACATTTTGCTCCACATCGGGATCTGCTTAAAAAATCAGGGCCGGTATTATACAAGACAGGGACTCTCGATGGAATCAGAACACTGGCGGGATATATCCTGAATAACAGTGATGAACCGTGTTATTTTGTCATCTTCCTTAACAGTGCAGGGCATAATATCGACTCGATAATGGAATGTGTAAAACAGGTCTGCAACGCGGGCCGAAATAACTGATTTACAGGAACCGGCATCACTCCTTCCAGCCGTGGACACCCAACAGATCAACAAAACGACATCCACCAAGATTTTCCTGCAGGAAACTTCCTTTTTTCCTTTTAATCTTAATGAGTTCCTGGCTGAACCTGTTGCCTACCGGAATAATCATTCTTCCCCCGTCGGCAAGCTGGTCGAGAAGCGGTTGAGGAATCCGGGGTGCGCCGGCTGTCACAATAATGGCATCATAGGGTTCATATTCCTTCCAGCCTAGTGTGCCGTCAGATATCCTGTATAATATATTGTCATAACCCAGGTCGTTTAAAACCTTTCTGGCCCTGGCCAGAAGAGCGCTGATTTTTTCAACAGTACAGACGGTTTTCGACAACTCAGCCAGTATGGCTGTCTGATAACCACTGCCAGTGCCTATCTCCAGGATCCTGTCATTTCCGCTCAATTCAAGGGCTTCAGTCATAAGCGCAACGATGAACGGCTGAGAGATTGTCTGCCTCTGGCCTATTGGCAATGGATGGTCGTTATATGCCTCACCGACAAGGGCTTCATCTACAAATCGGTCCCTTGGGACTTTCTCCATTGCCTTCAATACACGCACATCCCTTATGCCGCGGGAAATTATCTGGTTTTTTACCATTCTTTCCCTTACCAGGCGATAATCAGGCTCATAGTGCATTGAATCTCCATTAGATAATATGGTTTTGCATGCTTTTGATAACTGTTTGGATTTCTATCACATATATGTCTTAATTGCAAACTCAAATCTGCATCAAGAAACCGCGACATTTTACTGATCATACATACCTCTGAATTCGGAACTGCTGCAGGTGAATGCCGTCTTAAAAATCTTTAGGGCCTTTACTCATGTTTTTTAAATTAGGCACTTGACATTTTACACCCTGATCTTATTTTTTGTCAGTTAAGTACTTCAGCAGCCCTTATAGAGAGCCTATTTCCAAAGACAAAACAGCTTTTGCAGGATTAAATAATGTAACATTCTAAATCAGATAAATTAACGAAAGTAATTCAAGCAGTTATCAATCTGTCTGATAAAGAGTAAAAACTCGAAAGTTATTAATGGAATCATATCTGATGAAGTTCTGTCTGATTTAACATCAATTTTATATTTAAACATTTAAACTATTCATTTTTTTGGGAGGAGATAAACAAGATGAAAGTAAAACCGTTACAGGATCGAGTAATCGTTAGAAGGATGCAAGAGGAAGAAAAAACAAAGGGCGGTATTATTATTCCGGACACGGCAAAGGAAAAACCGATTGAAGGTGTTGTCGTGGCCGTCGGCGATGGCAAATTGCTTGACAACGGCAAAAAGATGCCCCTGGAGGTCAAAAAAGGAGATCGCATCCTGTTTGGTAAATATGCTGGAACTGAGCTCAAAATTGAAGGAGAGGAACTCCTGATAATGAAGGAAGATGATATCATAGCCATAGTCGAATAAAGGCTAATCAAGACAGTTACACTCATCCACAACAGAAGAATTCAAGGAGGTTTTTTGGTATGTCAAAAGAGATAAGATACGGTATAAAAGCGAGGGAGGCAATTCTAAAGGGGATTGACACACTTGCTGATGCGGTTAAGGTAACACTTGGGCCAAAGGGCAGAAATGTCATTCTGGATAAATCCTTTGGCGCTCCCAATATTACAAAAGACGGCGTCACTGTCGCAAAGGAGATTGAACTTGAGGACAAATTTGAAAATATGGGAGCCCAGATGGTTAAGGAAGTCGCATCCAAGACTTCAGATGTTGCTGGTGACGGGACCACCACAGCAACCGTCCTCGCACAGTCAATTTACAGGGAAGGTTCAAAGCTTGTAGCGGCAGGAGTCAACCCGATGGCCATAAAAAGAGGAATTGAAAAGGCCGTTGAGGTAGTTGTAAAAGAACTGCAAAAGATTTCCAAGCCTACCAAGGATCAGGAAGAGATATCCCAGGTCGGTACCATATCTGCAAATAACGATGCAACTATTGGAAACATCATAGCCGAGGCCATGAATAAGGTCGGCAAGGAAGGAGTTATTACGGTTGAAGAAGCAAAGAGCATGGATACAAGCCTTGAAGTAGTGGAAGGCATGCAGTTCGACCGCGGATATCTTTCACCTTACTTTGTTACTGATGCCGAAAAGATGGAGGTATCTCTATCCAGCCCGTATATCCTCCTGAATGAGAAAAAAATAAGCTCAATGAAGGATATGGTCCCCATATTGGAACAGATAGCCAAAATGGGTAAACCTCTTCTTATCATTGCTGAAGATATTGAAGGCGAGGCCCTTGCAACACTTGTTGTTAATAAATTAAGAGGAACCCTTCAGGTTGCCGCTGTCAAGGCGCCTGGGTTTGGTGATCGAAGAAAGGCAATGCTGGAAGATATTGCCATACTGACCGGCGGAAAAGTAATCTCGGAAGACCTTGGTCTTAAGCTGGAAAATGTTACTCTGAATGATCTCGGAACAGCCAAGACGATAAATATTGACAAAGATAATACCACTATCATTGACGGAGGAGGAAGCAGGGCCGATCTCGAAGGCAGAGTTAAACAGATTAGAGCACAGGCTGAAGAAACAACTTCCGACTATGATCGTGAAAAATTACAGGAACGATTGGCCAAACTTATTGGCGGCGTAGCCGTGATTAAAGTTGGAGCCGCAACTGAGATAGAAATGAAAGAGAAAAAGGCCAGAGTGGAAGACGCGCTTAACGCAACAAGGGCCGCTGTAGAAGAGGGAATTGTTGCCGGAGGAGGTGTTGCCCTTGTAAGGACTATTCCGGCTGTTGCAAAATTAAAGCTGGAAGGAGAAGAACAGGCCGGCGTCAATCTTGTTATGCGGGCCCTTGAGGAGCCTATCAGGCAAATCGCAAATAACGCAGGGGCCGAAGGTTCCGTGGTAGTGGAAAAGGTGAAAGAGGGAAAAGGCTCTTTTGGGTATAATGCGGATACAAATTCTTATGAAGACTTGATAGCCGCGGGAATCCTTGACCCCACCAAGGTCACAAGATTCGCCCTGCAGAACGCTGCCTCCGTATCTTCCCTGCTTCTCACTACAGAGGCGATGATTGCCGAGAAACCTAAAGATAAAGATGATATGCCCGGCATGCCACCAGGCGGTATGGGCGGCATGGGCGGTATGGGCGGTATGGGCGGCATGATGTAACAGGCCGGCTTTCCAACCCTTAAAAACCTGCAATGACGGGATAAAGTCCCGTCATTGTATTTTTTTACTCCCTTCACAGACACACAATCCGGCTTTTCATACAGACATCACATCCGTATTTATCTATTTTGCTGTTTTCGTCAGGCTTCCCTGTTCACAGGCTGGCGCAAAAAGGCATAACTCAACTTTTTACAGGACATTTAAAAATAATAGCCTTTATCTGTTTTTTCTGATATTGGAAATTGATAAAAAAGGAAATGCCTTATGAAAATCACAGACAAAGCCATATTAGTAACAGGAGCAGCCGGATTCATAGGGTTTCATCTGTCCAGGAAATTGCTCGAAATGGACATCAGGGTTATAGGAATTGACAACCTGAACAGCTATTATGATGTGAACCTGAAAATTAAGAGACTTGAAATTCTCAGATCATATGGTTCTTTTTTATTCTATAAAGAAAATATTCAAAATTTTGAGGCACTCAGTAAAATATTCTCACAAAATCGCATAGATATTATCTGCAATCTGGCTGCACAGGCTGGAGTAAGGTATTCTATGGAGGACCCGTTCTCTTATGCAAAAAGCAATCTCGAAGGTTTTCTGAGTCTTCTTGAAACGGCCCGCAAATTCGGAACTGAGAATTTTGTCTACGCTTCATCCTCTTCCGTTTACGGTGAAAATAAAGAGATTTCTTTCAGTGTAGGAGATAAAACAGACAGCCCTATATCACTTTATGGCGCTACAAAAAAAGCCAATGAACTGATTGCCTTTGCATACAGCCATCTGTACGGTATCCCGTGCACAGGACTCAGGTATTTTACAGTTTACGGTCCATGGGGCCGCCCGGACATGGCTCTCTTTCTCTTCACAGAAGCTATTTTGAAAAAAAGGCCGATAAATGTCTATAACTGCGGCAATATGAAGAGAGACTTTACATATATCGATGATATTGTGGAAGGCACTATTGCAGCGCTAAAGAGGCCGGCGCCTTATGAGATATTCAACCTGGGAAATTCAAATCCGGTCCAGCTCCTCGAGTTTATCGGCATTCTGGAAAAGGAACTGGGAGAGAAAGCGGAAAAAAATATGCTGCCGATGCAGCCCGGAGATGTGCCGGAAACCAAGGCAGATATAAGCAAGTCCCACGAACTGCTGGGATTTCATCCAAAAACATCTGTTCAGGAAGGCATAAAAAGATTTGTAGCCTGGTACAGGGATTACTATATGATCTAACCTGTTTTAATTATTCTCTCAAATAGCGGTTAATATTTACACTGATGGTTTTTAATAGT
>JAFGMQ010000051.1 GCA_016927455.1 Deltaproteobacteria bacterium | reverse complement strand
GGTTCGTTAATTAATGCCATAAAAGTTTGAAATTATGCCTTGTTAACAGCAAACCGCCAGTCTTATATCCATGGTGGCAAGAACTGTCAGGCAGGAAAAAAGTCTGGCCATGAAACAGACTTTTAACTGAAATGTCGCTTTATTTTTCTATTAAATTGAGATAGCCTCCTATAATTCTTGAAAAAATAAAAAAGATATGTTATAAAATAAGACTAATTTTTTTTAAAGTCGTAACAGAGTGAAAGTAGGCAGGCCTTAATCGCTGATCCATGAAATGTATTTCAGGGTCTATTGGTTATTAATCCTTTTTTGATTCAAATAAATCAGGAGGTAAAGTGAGCATGAGGAAAAAAATTATTGTTGGTTTCATAACCATGGCGTTCTTGTTTTCATCTCTTTTTCTGATGGCAGGTTGTGCAAAAAAGCAGGTTGTTTCAGAAGAAGGCAAGCCGGCTGTTGAGTCAACTGGGAAGACACCAGCAGGAGAAACAACAGGAACAGCCGAAGCCGAAAGCGCAGCAGAGGCTGAAAAACAGGCCAGGCTTAGAGACCTCGAAATGAGCAAGAAATTTGCTGAAGAGATTCGTGCTTTTGAAGAGTCAAATATCTATTTTGATTTCGATCGCTCAGAATTAAAGCCTGAAGCCCAGGCTAATCTTCACAAAAAGGCAGAATGGCTTAGAGCAAATCCCATGCATTCAGTTTTAATTGCAGGCCATTGCGATGAGAGAGGCACACCTGAATATAACCTGGCATTAGGCGAGAGAAGGGCAAATTCAGCCAGGGAATACATCATATCCTTAGGCGTTTCAAGAGACCGTATTGAAACCATCAGCTATGGCGAGGAAAAACCTGTCGATCCAGGTCATAATGAAGAGGCCTGGGCGAAAAACAGGCGGGCTGAGTTTTCACTGTTTAAATAAAGAGCCTTCTGGACATTACTCAGAGCATATTAGCAATCAACCTGAAGAGCCGGCCTGTTATATCTCTTTTTTTGAGCATGAGATATTCTGTATGCTGATGATTTCGGCGTGCAAGGGTCGGTTCTTTTTATTTTAACCTGAAATAAAAGGCCAAAAATGACGGAATTTACTTTTTATAAACCCTTTGGGAAATTTCCGCTTTTGTGTATTTTCCTGCTGTTTCTGCCCTCATGCGTTACAATTGAGAGAGATATTTTATACCTGAACGATCAGGTAAAAGCCCTTAACACGCGTGTGAATAAAATTGAAGGCTCAGTAAGTAATGAACTTGACTCAAACCTCGCGTCGATTCGGGAGAGACAGGCAGAAATGGGGGCCGAAATTCATACAATCAGGCAGGAAATGCAGAACCTTTCCGGACAGGTTGATGATTATTATCGGACAGTCAGGCTTTCCGTTGAAAGGGACACCACTGAACAGGATGCTGTGAAGGCCGGCGTCGCAGATCTTGCGAAAAGAATATCCGATCTTGAAAACAGTTTGAGACAGGTCGACGGCTACCTTGGTCTTGAATCAGTCGACAGTAAGCGCAGGCTTTTATCAGAAACGCCTGGTGAAAAACCGCCTCCCGAAAATGAAGAAAGGCCTTCATCTCAACAGAAAGCAGTATCGCCGGATGCCGGGCTGTATGATATCACGCTCCGGATGTACAGGGAAGGTCAATATGAAAAAGCGATAGATGGTTTCTCAGACTTTCTGAAAAAATACCCCAATTCAGATCTGGCTGATAACGCCCAATTCTGGATCGGTGAATGTTACATGGCCCTCAAGCAATTTGAACAGGCAATTCTGGCTTATCAGGAAGTAATTAAAAAATACCCGAAAGGAAATAAGGTCCCCAATGCTCTTCTGCGGCAGGCGCTTGCCTTCGGTGAAATAAACGACAAGATTAGTTCACAGTTGCTATTAAAAAAAGTCATTAAGGATTTTCCTAATTCAAGCGAAGCAAAAATTGCTGAAGCAAAACTAAAGACAATTAAGTAGATAGGGCTTGGAAAACTTAATATCTTTTAAGGCATTTAAACCCAGTGAAAATACCATTATGGCCGCCCTGGCAGTTATTGTCGGGCTCGCCGGGGGTTTTGGTGCAATAGGTTTCCGCTCTTTAATAGATTTCTTTCAGGCGACTTTTTACGGGGCAGGGGGAAACCTTCTCGACATAATAAGTTCTACTCCCTGGTATTTCAGGATATTGATTCCAGCGATCGGAGGGCTGATAGTCGGGCTTCTGGTCTATTTTTTTGCGAGGGAAGCCAGAGGACACGGTGTTCCTGAAGTAATGGAGGCCGTGGCCTTAAAAAGCGGTATAATCAGAAAGCGGATAGTCCTTGTAAAATCTCTTGCATCCGCAATATGCATCGGGTCGGGCGGTTCGGTCGGAAGAGAAGGCCCAATTGTTCAGATAGGTTCGGCAATCGGATCAGGCATTGGTCAGGTACTCAGGGTTTCGGCAGATAGAATCAGGACCCTTGTAGGCTGCGGAGCAGCAGCAGGCATTGCAGCCACTTTCAATGCCCCGATAGCCGGATCGATGTTTGCCCTCGAAATTATCCTCGGCGATTTTTCTCTGACCACATTCAGCCCCATTGTTATATCTTCAGTTACTGCTACTGCTATTTCCCGCCATTTTCTTGGTAATACTCCAGCAATCATTGTCCCCGGGTACCAGCTTGTAAGTGCCTGGGAATTTCCTATTTATGTACTCCTGGGGCTTTTCTGTGCAATAATTGGAGTAATTTTCATAAAAGTACTTTACCGTGTTGAAGATATTTTCGGGCGGATAAAATTCCCGGAGTACTTTAAGGCTTTACTGGGCGGTTTTGTCATCGGGGTAATGGGACTTCTGTTTCCTCATATCCTTGGCGTTGGTTACGGAGCGATTGATTTGAGCCTTATGCAGCAGCTTCCCTGGTGGCTTATGCTTTTTCTGGTCTTTTTCAAGATACTCTCAACATCCATAACAATAGGTTCCGGGGGTTCGGGCGGGGTTTTTGCTCCGTCTCTTTTTCTGGGAGCAATGGCTGGGGGCTTTTTTGGATCCGTTGTTCACGGTCTCTTCCCTGATGTTACAGCAACGCCGGGCGCCTATGGTATTGTTGGAATGGGCGCCATAGTAAGTGCAACAACTCATGGCCCTTTGACCGCCATCCTGATGCTTTTCGAGATGACGGGTAATTACATGATTATTCTTCCTCTTATGATAACCTGTATTATAAGCTCTCTTGGTGCAGGAAGGCTTTTGAAGGATTCAATTTATACCCTCAAGCTCTCAAGAAGAGGAGTTAATATCAAGGCTGGAAAGGAAATAAATGTCCTGAAGTCAATACGCGTAAAAGATGTTATGAATACGAAGGTGGATACTGTGCCGGAAAATCTGAGCCTCAAAAAACTGGCAGAAAAGATCTCCAGGAGTAAACATAACAGTTTTCCTGTTGTTGATGTTGCCGGCAACCTGACAGCCATTCTTTCATTCCTTGATTATCATGATGTGGCATATGATGAAAATCTTAAAGATCTGGTTGTGGCAAAGGATATTGCTACTGCAAAGGTGGTCACTACAGCGGTTGATGATAATATATATGATGCCCTTGAAAAGATTACCCAGAGAGATTTTTCCATCTTGCCCGTTGTGGCCGAAGCTAATTCAACGGTACTGGTGGGAATCTTAACGCGCCGTGATATCATGGATGCCTATAATAAGGCGGTAATTAAAAAGACTCTCTTTAATGAGACAAAAGAAACAGGCTGATCTTCTGGTTTCAGCCGGTCAAGAAAATCAGGTTCCCTGTAATTTTTCTCTGCTGAAACACATGACTGCTGCCCTCACTCATTTCTTCGATTTTACCGTTTCAGGATTATATTCTCCCGAAGCAGCGTCCTTCCAGAACTCCTTTTCCTTATTCTGCCAGTCCGGCCCAAAGGACGCATTAAAAAGACCCCCGAAACTCTCGAATAACAGTTTCCAGGAAGACTGGTAGCCTAAAGTCAGGACTTCCTCAAGAAATGGCACAATCTCCGATATCTTTTCCTTGGGAAGATATGCCCACGCACCTATTTCAATTGCCTCTTTGAGAGCTTCTCTGGAAAAGGCATGTGCTGTAAGCATCACAGCTGGAAAACCTGAACTCGCGGCTTCATTTAACAGTTCAAAACCACGTACCCCACTTATATCCAGTATAACGAGATCATATGTCCTCGATTTGAGCAAATTGTAACCAGTATCATAATCTGTTGCCTTGTCAAATATAAGGCCATCAAATTCCTCCAACTGTTCCTGCAGGGTATCAAGGATGTCAGGCTCATCATCTACTGCCAGTATCCGCTTGTTTTTCAGTATGCTCTCCACCATATCAACCTCCGATGCTGTCTGTTTCTATAACTATGATAAATTTACTGCCAGATAGTTCTTTAAATTTATACCCGGGGAAAGATGGAATAATGGCCCAGCACATTCCCGGGGTTTAATATAGTCTCTCCTGCCCATTACTGGGTCAGGGCCTGCTGTTTATCAGCGAGACCTGATCATTCAGAGTACAAAAATCATACAGATACCCGATTCCGAAAATGCCCGCGGTCAGAAGATATATTATCCCGGTAAACCATTTCCCCATATAAAAACGGTGTATCCCGAATATTCCAAGAAATGTCAGTAAAATCCATGCTGCCGTGTAGTCAATTTTACCGGTACGGTACCTGAAATCGGCCTGACGGTCCATAGACGGAATTAGAAAAAGATCGATAATCCAGCCGATAAACAGAAGCCCGAGAGTAAAGAACCAGATGATCCCTGAAATGGGTTTGCCGTAGTAAAACCTATGTGAGCCTGTGAAACCGAAAATCCAAAGGATGTACCCGATTGACTTCAGATGAGTGTCATTTGAATAACCCATTTGTTCTCCTGGTGATTTAATCTGCCAGCCAGCCAAAGGCTGGTAAAAAGCGGACAAGTCCCGGCCCCTTGGTGCGTTCAATGTTTTTCAAGATACCCCTCTGCTCTGCAGCTGGGTAGTTCATTACTGTTATGATCAATTCCGTGAAAAGGGGAACCTCTGTTCGAAAACAACCAGGGGCAGGCCTTCGTTTATCACTTTTTAAGCAAGGTTTATGAATAGAAACCTTTATCTTATTCTCAATACTCTCTAAACTTTTTGAAAATACTATCAATTTTGGTTATCAGTCAAGGCCTTTCCAGGAGTATGACATGCCTTTTGCCCAAACACCCCTGTCTATGAATAGATCCCAGCCGATATATGATAGCCGATAACCGGTGCCTAATACCTGATAAATGTCACCGATAACAACCCACTACCTGCCGGCAAAGACCGGCTTCCTCTTTTCCAGAAATGCCCTGGCGGCTTCGCGGTGGTCTTCGGTTTCGGACAGCAGGGAAATTTGTGAGGATATGTAATCGAGATGGGAACGAAGGGTACTGGTCTGTGACTGGTATACGGCCCTTTTCATCATCCGGATGGCAAGAGGCGGCTTGCTCGCAATTTTTTCCGCCAGGAGCATTGTCTCTTCCATCAGTTTTTCATGCGGTACGACGCGATTGATTATCCCAAGTTCCAGGGCTTCCTGTGGATTCAGTGAATCACCTGTAAACAGCAGTTCCATGGCCTTCGATAAACCGACGAGGCGCGGCAGAAAATAGGCGCCTCCGTCCCCGGGCACCAGCCCCATGTTTATATAAGACTCTGCAAGCATGGCCCTGTCTGAACACACCCTGAGGTCACACATGATAGCCATGTCCATGCCTGCCCCCATGGCAGCGCCATTAATGGCAGCAATTACCGGCTTGTCAATGTCTTCGAGGGTAAGTACAATACGGTGCACTCCCTCCCAGAGAAAATTTTTCATATCCCAGGATTTAAGCTTTCCGTCGGCCATGTCCTGGATGTCTCCTCCGGAGCAAAAGGTGTCCCCGTTTCCGGTCACAACAATAACTCTTATTCCATAGTCTTCCCTGGCATCTTCAAGGAAGCTGTTCCACAGACGGATCATCTCCGGACTGAACGCATTTCGGGCCGCCGGCCGATTCAGGGTGATGATGGCAATATTTCCTCTGGTTTCATAAAGTGCATGAGATTCTTTCATATCTGACTGTCCTCACT
>JAFGMQ010000050.1 GCA_016927455.1 Deltaproteobacteria bacterium | reverse complement strand
TAGAAATGGCTTCCAACAGAAAAAAGACAAAGAGAATACGTGAAAATAAGGCAAAGCCTAACAAGCAGAATCTTAAGGCTAATATGGCCAGGATTAAGAAGAATGGGGAAATTCTAAAGGATCTGGCAGCTAACGAATAATATTATTCCTGAAACCCTCAGGTTCTCGTAAATTCAAAATTCTGACTCAGCTGTCAGGAACACGGCCCGGTAATGGATAAAAATGACAAAGAACTTGCGGGCCGCAGTCTTTACCAGTCAAGATATTCAGCGCTTTTTATCTTTCTGCCTATACGGTAATCAATATGAAGTTTGAGCAGGTGTCTTATTTTATTGATTATTTTCATGTCAAGCTGAAGTATTTCAGACGGGCTTCCATCACTTTCTGACTGAAGTGTTTTCAGTATGTTTACAGCTTCAGGCTCGAGACCTATGGAGTATTCTGATTCCCTCTCGCATTTGAGGCAGGAGATACCGCCCCTGTCTGGTATAAAGACAGCCCTTCCTGCCCCTGAATAGATCCTTTTGCAATGACAGCATTTGTCCAGGCTGACTGCATATCCGCCAAGGCTCATTGCCTTTGTTTCAAAAAATATACGCAGGCAATCCATCCTCTCACCCTGACTTAAAAGCACGAAGCAATTCTTTAATAATTCAAACATCCTCTTTTCAACAATATTCTGCGGGAAAAGGATTTCAGTGAGTTCAATCATGTAGCTGGCAAGGGAAAGAGCCGAGAAGTCGGACCGTATGCCCGGAAATGGCTTAATAAGTTTTGATGAATGCAGGAAGTGAATATCTCCGTTGCTTTTAAGGCTGTACTCAACGTCTGAAAGGCAGAAAAGATCCAGGCTGTTGCTGAACCGCCTCCGGCTTCTTCGTGCACCTTTGGCCACCCCTTTGATCCTGCCATGGTCCCGTGTGAAAAATGTGACTATGAGATCGGATTCTCCAAACTCTTTAATCCTCATGATAATAGAAGGGGAAATGTGCATATCCATATCGCAGCTCATACCTTCATTGTGAAACCAAAACGGGGTTGGGGTACCGGATAATTTTCAGGCAACGAATTCTCTCGGCTTTATCTGGGGAACAAGGTTCCTGTTTATCTGATTCAGAAAATATTCATCAGTCATACCTGAGATAAAATCACGCACGATACCTGCATAGGTCGTATTTTTTTTATATTCCGATGACATGCCGTCTAAAAAACCGGTAAAGATCTCGGATTTTTCATTTCCGGTCTGCAGGTCCTCAAGATACTTTGCATAAAGCAATTCAAACATCAGCTTTATCTTGTGGGTCTGTTCCTTGACTTTTTTATTCCTGTAAATTTTCTCCTCGTTAAAAACCTTAAGCTTCTTGAGGGATTCCCCGACATCCGTACTGAAACTGACATACGGTTTATCAAGGCTGCTGGCTGTTATGTCTTCAACAAGGGTGTATACAATTGTTCCGTTGGTATCCCCCAGAATATCCCGGCAGTCTTCCGGAATGTCTTTCCTGAGGATAAGCCCAAGCCTTATGGCATCCTCAATATCCCTGCCAATGTAGCTTATGGTGTCCGCCATCCTTACAACACAGCCTTCGAGCGTCATGGGCAGGATATCTATGGACGGGTCCTCCTCCTTTTTCTGGATCTCTTTATTCAGCTTTTCGAAATCCTTGGCCCTGTCAGGCCTGAGGGCCTGTGAATGCAGTTCTCCGTTATGGCAGAGGATTCCATCCAGTACCTGGAGGCTGAGATTCCAGCCTTTTCCTTTTCTCTCGATGTCCTGAAGAAATCTGACGCTTTGTATATTATGCAGGAATTTTCCCGAGTTATGTGATTGACACAGTGCCGAGAGAAATTTTTCTCCGTCGTGTCCAAAGGGTGCATGTCCAAGGTCATGGCCAAGGGCTATTGCTTCAATCAGGTCTTCGTTAAGCCTTAGAAGGCGTCCGATAGTCCGTGAAATCTTTGATACAAGCTGTACGTGTAAAACCCTGTGTGTAATGTGATCGTTTTTTATCAGATAGAAGACCTGTGTTTTGTCTATATACCTGGAGTAAGCCAGGGAATGAAGAATCCTGTCTGTATCTATGGAAAAATTCTGCCTGTGCCCATAGTTGATTTCATGCTCCCTTTTTTCCCTTACGGCGGAACTGCTCAGGCACGCCCATGAAGACAGCCTGGGTCTTTCGCTTTCATCAAGTGTTTTTCTTATGCTGCACAAAAGTTCGCTGCTGTTCACTTTCAAGACCTCTATTCAAAGGTGTAATAATGACATTGATATGAAACTGGGATTTCTCATTATGCCTCAGCATGATATAAAAGTTCATCGGCCCATGGCGGGAACAAGTGGTAGTCAAATAACTCATCCAAATAATTTTATTATTTTTTAAAATCTGAAGTCAGCAAAAGCTTAAATAATTGTTTTTTTCTTGCAAAACAGAATTAACGATGTTAGACATAATCGTTTATTATAAGAGCCTTTTAATTGTTAATATGAAATTCAAGGCTGCGGCTGCCCTTTATGCCAGAGCTGAAGGTGGCCGCGGTTTTTAAAGGCACTGCAAAATGTAGTTTTTTATGGATATCAGGTTGTGAAAAGGATATCAACAACCTTTTTTCCATAATAATCACACGTTCAGAATACCGCCCGGTGCCCTTAATGCCTGAGGGTGCAGAAGGTTCTGGACTTAGGATAAACCGTGGCATCAAGATCCTGAAGGATCTAAAAGGAGAATTGAATGGCAGTTATAAGCATGAAAGAACTACTGGAATCGGGTGTCCATTTCGGGCATCAGACAAGACGCTGGAACCCCAAGATGAAGCCATACATATTTGGCGCGCGAAACGGTATTCATATCATTGACCTTCAGAAAACAGTCAGACTCCTGAAGAACGCATATGAATTCGTAGTAAAAACAGTTGGAGAAGGGTATTCGGTTCTTTTTGTCGGGACCAAGAAGCAGGCTCATGACTCAATCGTTGACGAAAGCGAGCGCTGTGGAATGTATTGCGTTGTAAACCGCTGGCTGGGAGGCACCCTGACAAACTTCCAGACTATCAGACAGAGCATAGCCCGTCTCAAGGAGCTTGAAGCAATGAAAAGCGACGGGACCATAAACAGGTATACAAAGCAGGAAGTTATCAAGATGGAAAAAGAACTCCTTAAGCTGGAAAAGAATCTTGGCGGAATCAAGAATATGGATGAATTGCCGGGTGCTGTTTTTATTGTAGATCCCAAGAGGGAAAAAATAGCAGTCAAGGAGGTCAGAAAATTAGGGATACCTGTAATTGCCATCGCTGATTCAAACTGTGATCCCAATGAAATTGACTATATTATTCCGGGTAATGATGATGCTATCAGGGCTATCAGGCTTATCTGTTCCAAGATCGCTGATGCCTGTATCGAAGGCCACGGCCTGGCCGAGGAGCGGCTGAGGTCTGAAGATGCCCTTAGAAAGGAAATGGAGGCATCTGAAGGCGAAGCAATAGATGAAAAAGGATCTGAGGAAGGGGGCCCTGAAGTCATAATTCTTAAAAAGGACAAGGCAGTAGAAGAAGAGACGGATTCGCCGGATTCTGAGGCATAGTAAATCCCATTTAATTCATCTTTACGGGTATAAAGTTTTTACCGTGAAAAGATGCGGTCTGAGCAGAATGACCGCCTTGAACCGAAAGGACAATACACTAGACCGCGCAAAAGGCCTTTAAGGATTTTACGCTTTCATTAATACACAGTATATATACATGGAAGGAGATTGAATTGACAGTTTCAGCTGAATTAATAAAAGAACTGAGGGAAAAGACCGGCGTCGGTATAATGGACTGCAAGGTTGCCTTGAAGGAATGCAATGGAGACATAAAAGAGGCTATCGACTATCTGAGAAAAAAGGGTATTGCGACTGCGCAAAAAAGAGTGGACAGGGTTACATCTCAGGGTCAGGTTCAGTCTTATATACACGGCGGAGGAAAAATCGGAGTCCTTATTGAAGTGAATTGTGAGACGGACTTTACGGCCAAGACTGAGGATTTCTCAATTTTCGTTAAAGATCTGGCAATGCAGGTTGCAGCTACCAATCCTGTTTCAATTGACAGGGAATCGGTCCCGGCAGATATACTCGAAAAGGAAAAGGACATTTACGCTACCCAGGCAAGAGAATCAGGCAAGCCGGAGAAGATACTTGACAAGATTGTAGAAGGAAAACTCAAAAAATTCTACACTGATTCCTGCCTCCTGGAGCAGGTCTTCGTCAAGAATCCTGATCTTACGATTCAGGATATTGTAAATGAACTGATAGCAAAGACAGGCGAAAAGATTGTTGTAAAGAGATTCGTTCGATTCCAGCTCGGACAGTCAGATGAGTGATAGTCCTCCTATTTTTAAAAGGGTCCTCCTCAAGTTGAGCGGAGAGGCCCTTATGGGATCTAAATCCTTTGGGATTGACCCTTCCATTGCTGCAGATATAGCTGCCGAAGTGGATTCAGTGCATAAGCTTGGAGTGCAGGTGGCTGTTATGATAGGGGGAGGGAATATATTCAGGGGCCTTCAATCCTCAGCATACGGCGTAGGTCGTGTCGCGGCCGATAATATGGGCATGCTGGCAACAATTATTAACGCCATAGCTATAGGTGAGGCAATAAGGAATACCGGATCCGGTACAAGGATAATGACTGCAATAGAGATGGCAAAAATAGCAGAGCCTTATGTAACGGAAAGAGCAATTGACCACCTTTTAAACAACCGTATAGTAATTTTCGGCGGAGGAACCGGAAATCCTTTTTTTACAACCGATACTGCCGCAACTCTAAGGGCACTGGAAATTAATTCCGATGTCCTTCTTAAGGCTACAAAGGTTGACGGGGTTTATGATGCTGACCCTGTTTCGGAACCTTCAGCCAGGTTCTTTCCATCATTGACCTACGAAGAAATGCTGAAAAAGAAATTGAAGGTCATGGATATGACCGCTGTTTCTTTAGCCATGGAAAATAACCTTCCTATTGTTGTCTTCAATCTCATGCAGAAGGGAAATATAATAAAAGCCGTGACCGGTGAAAAGGTGGGAACAACCATAACAGGGGAATAGCCATGAAGGATGAAATACTTACCGAAACAAGTGAAAAAATGACCAGGAGTGTGGACGCCTTGAAGAAGGACTTCAGAAGGATAAGAACGGGAAGGGCCTCTACATCCCTGCTTGACGGCATTAAGGTAGACTGCTATGACACCAGGATGCCGCTTGATCAGGTTGCATCAATATCTGTCCCTGAAAGCAGGCTTATTACTATTCAGCCGTGGGATCAGACCATAATCGGCAATATTGAAAAAAGCATCCTGAAGTCTGAGCTTGGATTGACTCCGCAAAATGACGGTAAACTTATAAGAATTTCTATCCCTCCGTTGACCGAAGATAGGAGAAAAGAACTTGCAAAAATGGCCAGAAAGATGGCTGAGGATAGAAAAACATCTATCAGAAATCTCAGAAGAGAGGCCAATGATATGTTAAAGACGCTAAAGAATGAAAAAGAAATGTCGGAAGATGAACTTCACAAGTACCATGATGAAGTCCAGAAAATAACAGACGGCTTTATTAAAAAAGTTGACGAAGCCACTGCCGAGAAGGAGAAGGAAATAATTGAATTCTAATCCATCGGCCCCTCCATCTCTTCTATCGGTTTTTCTTTAAAAATAACATTATGACTCTTATTGACCCGAATAAAATCCCGAAGCATGTTGCCATTATTATGGATGGCAACGGCAGATGGGCTAAAAAAAGAGCTATCAATCGTCTTGACGGGCATAAGAAAGGGGCCGACGCAGTCAGAGAGATAGTTGAAGCAAGCCGTGAAATAGGTGTTTCATGGCTCACTCTATACGCCTTTTCAGAAGAAAACTGGAAAAGGCCCAAAAGAGAAATTAATGCCCTTATGGCCCTGCTGAAACGGTTTCTCAAGAGCGAGCTGGACCGGATGGTAAAAAACGGGATAAGGCTTCAAAGTATCGGCAGAATTGAAAAGCTCCCGAAAAGTACGAGAGATGTTCTGCTTAAGACCATAGAAGAGACTTCAGCAAACAAAGGGATGGTTTTAACGCTGGCCCTAAGTTATGGAGGGAGACAGGAGATAGTCGATGCTGTTCGGCGTATTGTTGTAAGCTGTGACAGGGAAAAGACTTCACCTGATGAGATTTCAGAACAGTTAGTGTCCGGATTCCTTTATACCGGAGGTATGCCGGACCCTGATCTCCTTATCAGGACAAGCGGCGAGTATCGTGTCAGCAATTTTCTGCTGTGGCAGATTGCATATACCGAATTTTACATCACTCCCACTCTTTGGCCTGATTTTGGCAAAAATGAATATTTGACGGCTATCCTTGATTTTCAAAAAAGAGAGAGAAGGTTCGGGGGCCGTGAAAAATGCATTTGAACCGATGGCTCACAGGAATTATTTCGATACCGATCTTGGTTTATATGATCGGACCCGGCCCCAGGATGGCGTTTTATGCTCTTATTTACGCAGTTTCCATAAAAGGCCTGGCAGAATTTTACAGTATGACCGTTCCTGAGCTTCCAAAAACTATCCGTTTTTCAATATACTTTCTCATACTCCTGCTTTATATTTCTGTTTCCCTTAATCAGGTTCTGATTGCGCCGGTTATCATTGCGTTTTTTGTTTTTATTCCAATGACTTTATTTGTTTTGACCCATTCCGAATCCAGCAGGGAGAAGACGGCTGAAATAAGCAAGGCGGTTTTTGGACCGCTTTATGTCGCTCTCCCGCTTGTTATGCTGATAATGATTGACCATCTGCCAAACGGAAATATATGGATATTTTTTATACTTGTTGTCATTTTTGCAAACGACACAGGCGGATTTTATTTCGGAAGGCTTTTAGGGAGGCATAAGCTCCACGTGTCGGTGAGTCCAAACAAAACCTGGGAGGGGGCAGTAGGAGGCACGGTCAGCAGCCTGATCGCCGGTTTTCTGTTCTTGTATCTGATGGATTTTCAAAAACCGGGAATAATAGTGATGTCACTTGTACTGCTGATATCCATATCAGGGCAAATAGGAGATCTGGCGGAGTCAATGCTGAAAAGGAATTGCGGAATAAAAGATTCAGGCTGTATACTTCCGGGGCATGGAGGCATACTGGACAGGATTGACGGGCTTCTTTTTTCAATCCCGGTTCTTTATTTATATCTTTTTCTCTTTATCAGATAGAGACCTGATATTGAAAACCTTTAACAAATTTTTTGTGCGGCGGCTTTAATGAAGAATATAGCCATATTAGGTTCTACAGGATCAATAGGCATAAGTGCCCTGAAGGTGATACGGGATAATCCTGATAAGTATAATGTAGTTGCCCTGGCCGCCGGCAGAAACATCGAACTCCTGAACAAGCAGATAAATGATTTCCGGCCCATCCTGGTAGCCGTTATGGACGATACCCTGGCAAACGATTTGTCAGCAATGGTTCAAGGGGACGGCAGTCCTGAGATATTATCAGGAGTTGAAGGTCTTGTATGTGCAGCAACATTGGATGAAGCAGATACGGTTATTTCGGCCATGTCCGGAGGCGCCGGTCTTCTGCCTACCTATGAGGCTATAAAGGCCGGCAAGAACATTGCCCTTGCCAACAAGGAGACGATGGTAATGGCCGGCTCCCTTATTATGAAGGAAGCAGAAAAGAGGGGCGTGTCTGTCCTCCCCATTGACAGTGAGCATAGTGCTATTCTGCAGTCTCTCAGGGGCCATTTTAGGGAAGACATAAGGCGCGTGATTCTGACTGCGTCAGGGGGCCCTTTCAGGAGCGTGTCTCTTGCTGAAATGGATGGTGTTACACCTGCACAGGCATTGAATCATCCCAACTGGGATATGGGACCGAAAATAAGTGTGGATTCAGCTACCATGATGAATAAGGGTTTTGAGGTAATCGAAGCAAAATGGCTGTTTGATCTGGAAATGGATCAGATCTTTATCCTTATACATCCTCAGAGTATAGTCCACTCCATGGTGGAATACAGAGACGGATCGATTATTGCCCAGCTCGGAATCCCTGATATGAGAACTCCTATATCCTATGCCCTTTCATATCCGCGTCATTATGAAACCCGTCTTGAACCTTTGAATCTTGATCAGATAAAAGACCTGAGCTTTAAAAGACCGGATTTTAAAAAATTCAAGTGTCTTGAACTGGCCTTCAGGGCCGCAGAAATCGGGGATAGCATGCCGATTGTTTTAAACGGGGCTAACGAAGTTGCTGTTGAGTCTTTTCTCAGAGGCGGAATCAAATTCCTGGATATCTCAAATATTATTGAAAAAACAATGGAATATCATCAGCCTGTTCCGGTTGATAATATTGAAGAGGTTATGGCTGTTGACAGGTGGGCAAGGCAGGCCGCAGCGGATGTGCGTGACGCAGGTTTTTAGCTGCCTGATTGGTTTTTTTAACGATTTAACAATTTTTTTTAAATATTCGTGTCGGATCCTTGCAGACAGTAAGTATTCTCCTATACTCACGCAGGGGCTCTGTCAGGTTCCGGCTTTAAGATAAATAATGCGGGATAAGAGCTATGAATTTTTTTCTTTATTATATTCTTCCCTTTATAGTTGTTCTCGGGGTTCTGATATTTTTTCATGAATTGGGACATTTCCTTGTTGCCAAATATTTTAATGTGAAAATACTTAAATTTTCCCTGGGCTTCGGGCCCAGATTAATCGGTAAAAAGATAGGTGAAACCGATTATCTCATTTCCCTGGTCCCGCTTGGGGGATATGTCAAGATGCTTGGCGAGAATACCGAAGAGGAGCAGGAAAAATTAACGCCCGAAGATGAGTTGAGATCATTCGGCAATCAGCATGTGCTGAAGCGGATTTTTATCGTGGCAGCAGGCCCTTTTTTTAATCTACTCCTGGCCCTGATTACATTCTGCTGCTTTTACATGATTGTTGGCAATCAGGTTGTGGTCCCGGAGATAGGACAGGTAAGAGAGAACTCCCCTGCTTTTAATGCCGGGTTTTTAAAAGGAGATATCATAGTATCTATCGGAGACAAAACGACTCCAGCCTGGTCGGATGTCAAGAGAATAGTCGAGCGCAGCGCCGGAAAATCCCTGGATATAACTGTACAGAGGGCTGACAGCTTCCTTGTCCTGAGAGTGACCCCGGAACAGTCCAGGGTGAAAAATATATTCGGAGAGGATATTGATGCAGCTCTTATCGGTGTTGTCTCTTCTGGAAGGATCGGAGTCGTTAAGGTAGGTCCTCTGGACGCAGTGGCAGAAGGCTTCGCAAAGACCTGGGAGATTACCAGGCTGACCATTCTGACTGTTGTCAAGCTCATACAGCGGATTGTTCCCATTGAGACTATAGGAGGTCCAATTCTTATCGGTCAGATGACAGGGCACCTGGCAAAGGAAAGCTTTATATCTCTAATTCCATTTATGGCAGTCATAAGTATCAATCTGGGTATTTTAAACCTTCTTCCCATACCTATTCTGGACGGGGGTTTAATTGTTTTTCTCTTTATTGAACTGATTATCGGGAGGCCCCTCAGCATAAAAGTGCGTGAAAAGGCGCAGAAGGCCGGTCTTATTGTGCTTATCATGTTAATGGCTTTTGTAATTTTCAATGATGTTCTAAGGCTGGTTAATTAGGTTTCTGACTATGATTCTGGCCATAAATACATCAACACTTCAATTCGGAATTGCACTGCTGGAAGAAGACGGCAGAGTAACGGCTGAATATTTCATGTCTGAAAAAAAAGGTCATTACGGGAGTCTTATGCCGGCCCTGGATTTCTTGTTTTCCGTGTCGGAATTCAATATCCATTCCGTAAAGGCCATCTTTGTTTCAAAAGGGCCCGGCAGTTTTACAGGCCTGAGGGTTGGCCTTTCTGCTGTGAAGGGTTTATGTCACGCACTTGGCGTCCCAGTTATTGGTGTTTCAAGCCTTGAGGCTCTGGCAGGCCAGATTCTTGAATCGTCATCCGCTGTTACTGCGGTTCTCGATTCAAGAAGAGGAGAGCTGTTTGCAGCTCAGTTTGTATGGAGGAAGAACACCCTTTTAAGACAGACCGAAGATGTCTGCTGTAAAATTGAGGATTTCCCGGCCCTGTTTCCCAACCCCGGCATATTGATAGGCAATGATTATCTTAATCAGGCTTTGAATATAATGAGGTGTTTTGGAGAGGGTATTTCATTGGCTCCTGTTCATTACTGGAATCTCAGGGCTTCATCAATTGGTTTTGCAGGGCTTGACAGGTTCAGGCTTAATGATTTTGATGATCCTAATACGCTTGATCCTGTTTATTTCCGTCCCCCTGACATTAGACCCAACCCATTTGCTTCTGCCTCAGATTCATTTTCGGGCAAGAAAAATATGGACATTGACAAAGCAGGTTGATGGGATATAATATTTTTATAAAGCCTATTTAAATGAAAAAGACTGTATTTTATTGTTCTAAAAAAGAACTAATTTGAAGATATAATTCAAGAGTGAAGCAAAATGGATAATTCTCGTGTCAATAATGAATGGCCTGTGGCAAAGGAAGGATTACCTTTCATAATCCTTGGCTGTGCAGTTACAGCAGTTTTTATATACCTTCACTGGTCATTTTTTTCAGTTTTGACAGGGATCATTACTCTTTTTACAGTTTTCTTCTTCAGGGATCCTTCGCGGAATAATGAGGCAGATGAAAATGCTGTACTTGCGCCGGCTGACGGTGCTATACTTGAAGTTGTCGATATCAGTGATGATAATCCTCTTGAAGAACCGGCAAAAAAAATAAGCATATTCATGTCCGTTTTTAATGTACATGTCAATCGTGTACCGATTTCAGGCACCATTAAAAATATAGTATATAACCCGGGAAGATTTTTTTCCGCCAACCTTGACAAGGCTTCACATTATAACGAGAATAACAGGGTAATTATGGAAACCAGCGGTTTAAAAAAGATTGTCGTTATTCAAATTGCAGGTCTGATCGCGAGAAGAATAGCATGCTGGATCAAAGAGGGAGATCATGTTAAAACAGGACAGCGTTTTGGATTGATCCGCTTCGGATCAAGGCTGGAGGTTTATATTCCGGGCAACAGCCAGATAAATGTCAAACCTGGTCAAAAGGTCAGGGCAGGTGTAACGATAATAGGGTATCTGCAATGAGATCAAAATCCAAAAAGAGACAGAGGGGTTCGGGTAAGAAGGGTATTTATGTGCTGCCGAGTCTGTTTACTTCGGCAAGCCTGTTTGGAGGCTTCTATGCCATTATTGCCGCCATACAGGGCAGATATGAGACCGCAGCAATCGCAATTCTCCTGTCGAGTGTTTTTGACGCGCTCGATGGCAAGATAGCCCGAGTCACAAAGACATCAAGTCACTTCGGAGCCGAGTATGATTCCCTGTCAGATCTTGTTGCGTTCGGGGTTGCCCCGGCAGTCCTGAGTTTTCAATGGGCGCTTCAGCCGTTTGGACGTCTGGGGTGGCTGGCATGTTTCATGTTCGTGATATGTGGTGCATTGCGACTTGCCAGATTCAATGTCCAGAGAGATCATGCAGGCAGCAGCTATTTCAAGGGCCTGCCGATACCCGGCGCTGCGAGTCTTATTGCAGCAACAGTCCTTTTTTATACTGAACTGGAAGTTGAACCAGGGTCCCAGAATATATTGATGATAGTGATGATGTATGTCCTGTCTTTTTTAATGGTCAGCACAATTGAATATATAAGCCTGAAGAAATTCGAGCTTAAAAAGCAAAGGCCATTCAACGTCCTGGTTTCAATTATTTTGTTCCTGATTGTTATTGCCTATAAACCAAAAATTATGCTTTTTTTAATTCTCGCCGCTTATGTTGTTTCCGGGCCTTTACTATCTATATTCAGACACAGGCAGAAAGTCCCTGAGGCCAGGGTCCTTTCTGAAGAAACACCACAGGCTAAGAAAGACTGACATGAGGATTACGGGAGGACAGGCAAAAGGTCGTCTTCTGGCATCCTTTAAAGGGCTTGATATAAGGCCTACCCCGGACAGGGTGAGAGAGGCTGTTTTTAATATTATCGGTCAAGATCTGTCCGGGTTTTATGTCCTTGACCTTTTTGCGGGTACAGGAAGCCTTGGGATTGAGGCCTTAAGCAGGGGAGCAGAGCAATCTGTTTTTATTGACATGTCCCAGCAGGCGATCCGCATCGTTAAAAAGAACCTTGCTTTATGCATGTTTAAAGATTCAGGGACAGTATTCAGGTTTGATTTAAGAAGGGGCATACCGACAGTAAAATATTTAGAAAGGGATCTTTTTGATTTGATTTTTCTTGATCCTCCCTACGGCAGAGAATTGCTGGATGTATTGCTTGATGATGTCTCATCAAAAGGAGTGCTTTCCTCAGGTTCATGGGTAGTTGCCGAGTCTTCCAAAAATGAGGTTCTGCCTGTTTCCTTTGGCACTATATCAATGCTGGATACTCGGACATATGGAGATACCAGAATTACAATTTATAAGAACAGGGATTGATAATGACTATGAAGCCAGCGATTTATCCGGGTTTTTTTGATCCAATAACAAACGGGCATTTAAGTATCCTGCACAGGGCATTGGAAATATTTGAGAAGGTTATAGTGGCCATACTGGTTAATCCTCACAAGATACCTCTTTTTTCAGTTGAAGAAAGGATTGATATGATCAGGGAATCGGTAAACAGCGGGTCAAATATCGAAATAGATACCTTTGACGGTCTGCTGGTCGATTATGCCGTCAAAAGAAAATCGAATGTTGTTGTGAGAGGCCTGCGTGCCCTTTCCGACTTTGAATATGAATTTCAGATGTCTTTGATGAACCGGAAGCTTAACCGAAACGTCCAGTCAATTTTTTTAATGACAGATTATCAATGGTTTTACACAAGTTCGACTATTATTAAAGAGGCAGCGAGCTTTGGAGGGAATGTAAGCGATCTTGTCCCTGGTATAGTTGACAGGAAGTTGAAAGAAAAATTCGGCTATTCAAAAAATGCTTGACACCTCTTTCGTCATAAGCCATATTCTTTATTCAAGAAAATGGAACCGGAATGATTGTTCTTATAACGATTTCATGATTAGGAGGATTTAGAGTGGCCCTGACCAAAGAAAAGATTATCAATAATATCTATGATCAAGTTGGACTCAGCAAGAACCAGTCCCGTATTGTCATTGAAAGACTTCTCGAAATTATAAAGGAATGCCTTGAAAGCGGGGAAGATCTCCTTATCAGCGGTTTCGGTAAGTTTATTGTAAAGGAAAAATCGGCCAGGAGAGGGAGAAATCCCCAGACCACAGAAGACCTTCAGTTGAGAGCGAGAAAAGTTGTTGTGTTCAAGACTTCCGGCGTTCTGAGAAATAAATTAAATAAGACATCTAAAGGCTGACAGTGAAAGCCTCTTCAAAGCCCATATCTTTAAGCCTTTTTTCAATTTCCATGGCTTTGGCCAGGGTCGGGGATTTTGATACGCGCAGCCTGTAAATTGTTCCAATTGTTTTATCATCGTAAAGTTCTATTTCAACATAATCGAAAATAACCTTGAGGCGGTCGGCAAGCCTGAGGGCATTATTTTTATCTTTAAATGCACCTACCTGGACTGTAAATTCGCCGCTTCTTAAATCACTTACCTTTATGACAGATTTGATCCCTTCAGGTGATTCAAGCTTGCCCACTTCTTTTCCAAGGGCGACTATTTTAACATCAATTACTCCGGGGCCAACGAGATCGATTTCCTTTGCAGCGGCATATGACAAATCAATATGCCTTCCTTTTATAAAAGGCCCCCTGTCATTTATCATTACAACGGTAGTCTTGCTGTTTGAGAGGTTCTGAATACTTACATATGTGCCCAGGGGAAGTGTCTTATGGGCAGCGCTTTTTTTATACATATCAAAAATTTCTCCGCTGGCGGTAGGTCTTCCGTGGAACTCCTGACCATACCAGGATGCCTTTCCCGTCTGTATAAAGCCTTCAGAATCAGTAAGCGGGTAGTATGTTTCTCCGTTAACCTTATAGGGACGGGATTTTGGCTTTGCCGGAAGAATAATGTATTTTGATACCGGCTGCTCAACCGTCCTGACATATTGAATGTTTTCCGAGCATGAACAGAGGAAGAATAAAACGGCCGCAGTTGATAAAACAAGTTTATTCACTGGCATAAAAATCCCAATTTAATAAGAGCATAAAAACCTTTTCCAAGATATTTCTTTAACTGGCAGTACTCGGGAACAGATAGATTTATCAGATTTGAAAAGCATTGTGGTTACCTGATTAAACTGCTTATAAAAGAAAAAGCGGTTTTTAACAACCCAAATTTTTGTTCTATGTTTTTTCTTGACATGGGAACCTTTTTTTTTTAGATTCCATTGAATGTAATGTACTGTAACCACATAAGTTAATAAATGCTGTTGTTCGTGTAAGGAGTTAATTTATATTTTTATAATCACATCACTTGTTGAAAGGTATAACTTATGAAACTTAAAGATAAAACTGCTATAGTAACAGGAAGCAGCCGTGGTGTAGGCAGGGCGGTTGCACTCGGCTACGCAAAGGAAGGCGCCAATCTCATTGTAAACTATACTTCCAATGAAAAGGCCGCCAATGAGGTAGTTGATCTTATTCAATCAATGGGCAGCAAGGCAGTTGCCGTGAAAGCAGACGTGGCTTTGAAGGCAGATGCTGAAAAGCTTGTCAATGCGGCTATTGATAATTACGGAAGGCTTGATATACTGGTTAATAATGCCGGTTTCACCCGACCTGCCCTGATGCTGAATATGACGGAAGATGAATGGGATCAGGTTGTTGATATTCATATGAAGGGTGCATTTTTATGTTCACAGGCCGCTGCCCTTAAAATGAAAGAGCAGAAGAGCGGAAAGATAATAAACGTTACTTCGGTTGCAGGGCTGGTAGGTACGGTAGGCCAGATAAACTACAGTGCAGCGAAGGGTGGACTTCTCAGCATGACCAAATCCATTGCACGTGAACTTGCCCGATATAATATCTGTGCCAATGTTATATCTCTTGGAATTGTCGCAACTGACATGACTGAGAAGATAAGGACTGATGAAAAGCTCCAGGATATCTACATGAACCGGATTCTTTTAAAGCGTTTTGCCGAACCTGATGATATATCACCTGCATTTGTTTTCCTCGGGTCTGATGATAGCAACTACATAACCGGTCAACTCCTGTGCGTTGATGGGGGTTATGGTATGATTTAAATGGAAATGACAGTTGAGCAGTTGATATGTTTTATATTCAGTAACTTTCATAGCTCAACAAGAGCCGAATCTATGACTTAACCACTCAACGATTTAACAAAACGAGAAAATGGAGGGAAAAATGGCAATACCTGACAAGATTAAAACCTGGCAGATGGTTCAACCTACTTCAATGAATAAGGAAACCAAAGAGATAATACCAGGTAAACTTGAAAAAACGGAAATACCCGTACCTGACCTTGGGCCCGGTGAGGTCCTCGTAGAGGTAGCGGGTTGTGGAGTTTGTCACACAGACTTGGGGTATTTTTATGATATGGTGCCTACGGTATCAAAACCCCCCCTTACCCTGGGCCATGAAATCGCAGGGACTGTTGTTGCCGGAGATGAAAAGTGGATCGGTAAAGAGGTTATTATCCCGGCGGTTATGCCATGCCGACAGTGCATTCTCTGTAAAACAGGGCGCGGCAACAGGTGCCTTGCGCAGAAGATGCCTGGTAACAGCATTGGATTGTATGGCGGCTTTTCAAGCCATATACCTGTGCCAACCGTAGATCTGTGCGAAATAAAGGATCGTGGAAAATTTCCTCTCTCTCATCTCGCAGTTATTGCTGATGCGGCTACAACGCCTTATCAGGCCTGTAAAAGAGCGGATTTGCAGCCTGGAGATAATGTGATTGTAATCGGGGTTACCGGCGGTGTCGGCCAGTATATGGCGCAGACAGCCAAGGCGCTCGGAGCCAAAACAGTGATCGGAATTGCAAGGAATCAGGAAAAGCTTGACAGGGCACTTCAATTTGGCACTGATTTTGTGATTAATTCCACAAACAAAGATGTCAAGGAAATTACCAATGAATACAGGGCCATCTGCAAGGCACAGGGCCTTCCCAACACCGGCTGGAAGATTTTTGAAGTTACGGGCGTTAAGGCTGGACAGGAGATTGCATTGAATCTGCTCGGCTTTACCGGGAAACTGATTGTTGTTGGATTCGGAATGGGAAAGACGGAATATGCCATTGGTCGTCTCATGGCCTTTGATGCTGAAATTATCGGTACATGGGGATGTCTGCCTGAGTATTATCCGATAGTTCTTGATATGGTGCTGAGCGGAAAGATAAATATTGAAGAGTTTGTAGAAACCCGTCCGATGAGTACTATTGCAGAGACCTTTGCTGAGGCGCATAAGACTCCGCCGATGAAAAGGATCGTCCTTGAACCGGATTTCTAAGATAAAAATGTGTTTTGGCAGAATTAGGAAGTAACTTTTAAACTAAATTATATTATTAAGGAGGAAGTGTTATGCCTTTAAAAGGTGTTTTAGAATGGTTCCCAAGGGAAGATGGAAAGAAAGATCATCGGTTGCATACAGAAGATAACTGGGG